>JAWWBG010000068.1:0-11526 GCA_033721095.1 Nitriliruptorales bacterium | reverse complement strand
CGGTGTTGAGGACGTCGAGGACGGTCGGCAACACGTCGGACAGGTGCGCGAACTGGGTTCTCGTCGTGCCCGGATCCGACACCCGCGCCGGCCACGAGACGATCATCGGCACGTGCCGGCCACCCTGGTGCGCCATGCGCTTGTAGAGCCGGTATGGGGTGTTGCAGGCCATGGCCCAGCCCTGGGGGTAGTGGGCGAGGACCTCGGGGCCGCCGATCTTGTCGAGCCGTTCGTGGTCGCGGGCGACCCCGATGTCGCCGCCGAGGTGGACGTAGTAGCCGGTCGTCCCGGTCGTGCCGCCCTCCTTGGAGGCGCCGTTGTCCGAGGTGAAGAACAGCAGCGTGTTGTCCCACTCGCCCATGGCCTCGAGTGCGGCTCGCAGGGTTCCCAGGGACTCGTCGACGTGCTCGACCATGGCGGCGTAGACGGCCATGTACCGGGCGAAGAGCTCCTGCTCCATCGCCGACAGCTCGTCCCACGGCGGCGCCTCGTAACCGGGCTCGCTGTTGCGCGGTGGCAGCGTGACGCCCTCGGGCACCACGCCGAGCTCCTGGGAGCGCCGGTGACGTGCCGCCCGGATCGCATCCCAGCCGACCGTGTAGGTGTCGGCGTACTTCGCGATCGTGGCGGCCTTGGCCTGCAGCGGCGCATGCACGGCGCCGTGCGAGAGGTAGAGGAAGAACGGCTGGTCGGGCCGGTTGACCTTGGCCGCCCGCACCATGTCGACGGCCTCGGCGGTGAGGTCGTCGGTCAGGTAGTAGTCGTCGGGATAGGTGTCCACCTCGACCGTGTGGTTGTCGCGAACGAGCCGATGGGGCTGATGGAAGTTCGTGAAACCGTCGAGGAACCCGTAGTAGCGGTCGAACCCCTTGGCCAGCGGCCAGGAATGGTGTGGCCCGGCATCGGATTGGTCCGAGTCCTTGGCCAGGTGCCATTTCCCGCTCATCAGCGTCCGGTAGCCCTGCGAGCGCAGGATTTCGGGCATGGTCGCGACATCGTCGGCCAGCTCCATCGCATAACCGGAAAACCCGGGATCCGAATGGGCGACGTGGCCGACGCCCGCCGCGTGGCCCGTTCGTTGGCCCGTCAACAGCGACGCGCGCGAGGGCGAGCACAGTGGCGTCACGTGGAAGTTCGTGAACCGAAGTCCCTCGGCGGCCAGCCGATCGAGATGGGGGGTGTCGATCTCGCTGCCGAAGCATCCGAAGTCGGAGAACCCCACGTCGTCGCAGAGGACCACGACGATGTTGGGGGCGTTGTCGGGCGGCGAGGGTCGCTGCGGCCACCACGGCTCCGACGCATCGAAGATCTCGGCCACGGTCCCCTGGAACCCCGCGTAGGGCTCACCGCTGCCAGCTGGCGGAAAATCGGTCCGCGGAAACTCGAAGTCGTTGGGCAAGCCGGCTCCCGGGTTGGCTCCAGCCCGGGCCACGACGGCGCACGGGTGGGGCGAACGCTACCCACGCACCCGGCGCGACGACCCCAGAAATCGCCGGGTCGTCACCAGACCTCGGGGACGAAGGTCTGGTCCGTGATCGGCGGCCGGACGTAGCCGCTGTGGTCAGCGAGGGGTGGCAGTTCGATCGGCGGCGGGGTCAGGTCCTCGTAGGGGATCTGCGAGAGCAGGTGCGTGATGCAGTTGAGCCGTGCCCGGCGCTTGTCGTCGGCGTTGACCACCCACCAGGGGGCCTGCTTGATGTCGGTCGAGGCGAACATCGCGTCCTTGGCCTTGGAGTACTCGACCCACTTGGCGCGCGACTCGACGTCCATCGGGCTCAGCTTCCAGCGCCGCATGGGGTCCTGGGCACGCGCCTGGAAGCGGCGTTCCTGTTCCTCGTCGGAGACCGAGAACCAGTACTTGATGAGGATGATCCCGGAGCGGACCAGCATCCGTTCGAACTCGGGACAGCTGCGGAGGAACTCCTGGTACTCCTCCTCGGTGCAGAACCCCATGACCTTCTCGACGCCCGCGCGGTTGTACCAGGAGCGGTCGAAGAGGACCATCTCGCCCGCGGCGGGCAGGTGCGGCACGTAGCGCTGGAAGTACCACTGGGTCTGCTCGCGTTCGGTGGGTGTACCCAGCGCGACGACGCGGACGATTCGGGGGTTGGTGCGTTCCTGGATGCGCTTGATGACCCCGCCCTTGCCGGCGGCATCGCGACCCTCGAAGACCACGACAACCTTGAGGCCCTTCTCCTTGATCCAGCGTTGGAGCAGGACCAGCTCGCGCTGGAGCCGCCGCAGCTCCTTGTCCATCTGCTTCTTGGTGGCCTTGCGGGCCGGCTTGTCGTCGCTCATCGCTCCCTCCGCGGCGAACGGTAGGGATCGTCCGGGAAGGCTGACGCCGATCCTCGGATGGGCGCGATCACCTCAGTCCGACGTGTCGACCTTCGCGAACATCGGCTCCAGGTCGCCGAGCCGCGTTCCGGCGGGAACCTCTGGTCGGGCCCAGCCGGCACCGACGACGTCGGCTTCGAGGCCAAGTGCCGGCCGGAGCTGCTCGGTCGAGAACGGCAGCCACGGTGCGAGCCCGATCGAGGCGGCCGCGATCGCCTGCGTCGCCGTCCACAACGATGTGGCCGTCCGGACGGAATCCTCCGTGGCCGTCTTCCACGGCTGGGTGGCATTGAGGTAGGCGTTGGTCGCCTGCGCGATGCTCATCGAGGAACGAAGCGCGGCCCGCAACTCGACCCGCTCGAGCAACTCACCCGCCTCGGCGAGCAGCCGATCCGCCTCGGCCAGCAGGTCGCGATCACCCTCGTCGAGATCACCCGGCTCGGGAACGACCCCGTCGAAGTTCGAACGTGTCATGGAGAACACCCGGTTGACGAGGTTGCCCCACGCCGCCACCAGCTCGTCGTTGATCCGGCGGATCATGTCGTCCTCGGAAAAGTCGTTGTCGTTGGTCTCCGGCAGGACGGTGCCGACGGCGTAGCGGATGGCATCGGCCTGGTAGTCGTCGAGATACTCGAGCAGGGAGGTGCCGATGCCCCGGGACTTGGATGCCTTCTCGCCCTTGAAGGTGACGTACTGGTTGGCGGGCACATCGGTGGGCAGGTTGAGGCCGCCGTAGCCGATCAGGTAGGCCGGCCAGAACACGGCGTGGAACGGGATGTTGTCCTTGCCGATGAAGTAGTAGGTCTCGGCGGCAGGATCCTCCCACCACGCCTTCCAGGCGTCGGGATCGCCGGACTGCTGGGCCCACTCCTTGGAGGCCGACAGGTAGCCGATGACGGCCTCGAACCAGACGTAGATGCGCTTGCCCTCGCCAATCGTGTCGGCCTCTGGCGGCAGCGGCACGCCCCAGGTCAGGTCGCGCGTGATGGCTCGGTCGATGAGCCCGTCCTTGAGGAATCCCTTGGCCCAGTTGATGACGTGAGGCCGCCACCCGTCGACGGTCCCCAGCCACGACAGAACCTCCGCCTCGAGCCGAGGCAGCAACATGAAGAAGTGCTCTGTCTCGCGCAGCTCCGGCGTCGCCCCGGTCAGCTTGGAGTGCGGCTCGATGAGGTCGGTCGGGTCGAGGGTCTTGCCGCAGTTGTCGCACTGGTCACCCCGGGCACCGTCGTAGCTGCAGTTGGGGCAGGTGCCCTCGACATACCGGTCGGGCAGGAAGCGCTCGGCCTCGGGGTCGTAGAACTGTTCGGTGACCCTGGTGTCGATGTGGCCGTGCTCGCGGAGCGTCCGGAACATGTCCCAGACGACCTCGCGATGGTTGTCCGTCATCGTCGTCGTGAACAGGTCGAAGGAGACGCCGTAGCGGTCCCACTGTTCCAGGAACTTCGGGTGGTACTGGTTGACGATGTCGGCCGGCTCGACGCCCTCTTGTTCCGCCTTGACCGTGATGGGTGTGCCGTGGGCGTCTGATCCGCTGACCATGAGGACACGGTTGCCGGCGATGCGGTGGTACCGCGCGAAGATGTCCGCGGGCAGGTAGGCGCCGGCGAAGTGGCCGATGTGGCTCTGGCCGTTCGCGTACGGCCATGCCACTGCCACGAGCACGTGTCGGGTCACGAGTCGGGATCCTCCGCAGACGCCCGACCGGCAACCGTAGTTCGTCTGCTCGTGGAGGAATCTCGGCACGATCCGTGACCGGTCCCGGCGGCGGCCATCCGAGTGGCTCCTAGGCTCCCTGCGGTCATGACCTCAACCCCGCCCCTGCCCGACCGCCCGCGACCGCACCGGACGCTGGGCGACCCGGATTCCCACTTCATCGAGGTCGAGGGCGTCGACGTGCACACCAAGATCAAGGGCACGGGACCGCCTGACCTGGTGCTGCTGCACCACTTCTACGGCCACGTGTGGGCCTGGCGGCACGTGCAGGACCTGCTGGCCGATCAAGCCCGGACCATCGCGTTCGACCGTCCCGGGTTCGGACTGACCGAGCGCGTCCACCCGAGCGCATGGCCCCACGGCAACCCGTACACGCGGGCCAGCAGCGTCCAGTTGATGGTGGGCCTGCTCGACCATCTCGAGATCGACCGGGCCGTGCTGGTCGGGTCGTCGGCCGGTGGCACCGTGGCGCTGGAAGCCTGGTCGCTCGTACCCGAGCGGATCAGCGGCCTGGTCCTGTTGTCACCTGCCGTCACCGGCGACGTCGGCGCGCCGGAAGCCTTGCGGCCATTGCTGCGAACAGCTCCGGCGCGACGACTCGCGCCGCGCATCGCTGAGCGGGTCGCCTCGGGGATCACCCATCACCGCGTGGGTCGGTCCTGGCACGACTCATCCCGCGTGAGCGACGAGGATGTCCACGCCTACAGCCGGCCGCTCGAGGCCGAGGGCTGGCAACACGGGTTCTGGGACGTGATGACCGCCGAACCTCGCCCTCGACACCGGCGAACGCTGCGAACGATCACCGTGCCGACGTTGGTCCTCGCGGGTTCCTCGGATCGGACCGTGCCACCACGCCTCAGCCGCGGTGTGGCGGCCGCCATCCCGACCTCCGAGTACCGCCTGCTCGACGGCTGCGGCCACACGCCCCACGAGGAGTGCCCGGGCCAGGTCGCGACCGCGATCAGCGAGTTTCTGGCGCGGCTCGGAGCCGACACCGACGGCGCCACGGCAAGTTCTTCTGGTTGAAGCTCAACCCTTGACGGACCCTGCAGTCAGGCCGCGAACGAAGAATCGTTGCAGGGAGAAGAACACGATCAGGGGCACGACCATTGTGATGAATGCACCTGCAGTCAGCAGGTGCCACGCCTGCCCTTGGCTGCCGAGCAGGTTCTGGAGCGCCTGCGTCACGACGGCGACCTCGCGGTTGCCGCCGAGGAACACGATCGCGACCAACAGGTCGTTCCAGACCCACAGGAACTGGAAGATTGCGTAGGCCGCCAGCGCCGGGACCGACAGCGGGATGATCAGCCGCCAGAAGATCTGGAAGTGCCCGGCGCCGTCGACCTTGGCCGACTCGATGACCTCCCGTGGCAGCGAACCGATGTAGTTCCGGAAGATGTAGACGGCGAGCGGCATCCCGAAGGCAGTGTGCGCCAACCAGACCGCCAGAAACTCGCCCGTGATGCCGAGGCTCGAGTAGAGGCGGAGAATTGGTGTCAAAGCGACCTGCAACGGGACGACCAGCAGGCCGACGAACACGACAAACAACACCTCGCGGCCCCGGAACTCCATCCACGCAAAGGCATAGGCAGCGAACGCTGCGGCCAGGATCGGGATCACCGTGGACGGAATGGAAACGGCCAGGCTGTTCACGAAGGCTGTGCCCATGCCGCCGTCGAGGACCGTCGTGTAGCTGTCGAAGGTCCACTCCAGCGGCGAGGTGATCTGCGTCCACCAGCCGCTCGTCTGGACGGCCTGCTGGGGACGGAAGGACGAAACCAGCAGTCCGATCGTCGGCAGCGTCCACACCAGCACGAGCAGGGCGAGCGCTCCGCGGACCAGCCAACGGCCGAGACCCCCAGCGGGAACCCCACCGGAGGTCACCCCGGAGGCCTTGGAACCGGCAAGGGCCTCGGCCGTCATCGCTCCGCCTCCTGGGCCCGGAAGCGCCGGATGTTGACAATCATGAACGGGATCGTGACGACGATGAGGAAGACGACCAGTGCCGTAGCACGTCCGGCGTGACGGTTGATGAAGAGCTCAGTGATGAAGCGGTTCGCAACGACGTCCGTCCCGAAATCGCCGCCGGTGGTCACCAGGATGATGTCGAAGACCTTCAGCACGAGGATGAGGATCGTCGTGCCCACCACGACGATCGACGAGCGGATCTGGGGCACCACGACGCGCCAGAAGATCTGGATCTCCGTGGCTCCGTCAATCCGGGCCGCCTCGATCGTGTCCTCGGGCACGTTCTTGATCGCCGCGGACAACAGCACCATCGCAAAGCCGGCCTGCAGCCAGATCATGATGACCATCAACAGGAAGTCGTTGTACGCCTCCTGGTTCAACCACGCGATCGGCTCACCGCCCAGCTTCACCCAAATGGCGTTGAGCAGGCCGATCTGCGGCTGACCCTCGGCTCGCCATGCGTAGATGAATCCCCAGATCGTTGACGCACCGACGAAGCTGATGGCCATCGGCAGGAAGATCAGCGACTTGGCCGCGTTTTCCCACCGTGCGGTCAGTTTGTCCGCGAGAACGGCAACCGCCAAGCCAACGGCAACCGACACGGCCGGGACCACGAGGATCCAGAGCAGGTTGTTCACCATGATCTCGCGGACTGAGCTGTCCGTCGCGAGCCAGTCGAAGTTGTCGAGTCCGACAAAGTTCTCGGACCGGGCATCCATGAAGCTGCGCCGAATCGTGTCGACCGCCGGGTACAACAGGTAGATGCCGACGATCAAGACTGCCGGACCGATGAACACCCACGGCCGGGCCTTGTCGCGCCAACGCTCAGGGAGCAGCCGATCGACCGCGGCGTTGAGCGCCCAGAACAGGACAACAATGCCGCCGACACCGACCACGATGGCGACCAGGGCCGTGACGAGCTTCATCCGCTGAACCTCCTCCCTGCGGTCGTCTCAGGGGGCGGACCGTCGTCGTCCGCCCCCCGACGAGTCGTCCGTCAGGCTGGCCAGGCGGCATCGATGTTCGCCAGTGTCGTGGCCAGGTCCTGTCCGTTGAGCCAAGCGACCAACTCCGAGAAGAACGCGTTTCCACCCACGGCACTCGGCATCAGGTCCGATCCGTCGAACCTCGCCACAGAGGCACCAGCCAACAGCTCACCCTGTCCCGTCAGGCTCGCGCTCGGGTACTGGCTGGTGTCGAAGTCGGCACGCACAGACAGCGATCCCGAGCCGGGGTGGCTGTGCCACGCCTCCTGACCCTCGCTGGACAGCAGGAACTCCACGAGCTGACCCGCTGCCTGGCTGTCGGTCATCACGGCAGCGACGTTGCCGGAGAACACGGCGCCGCCGTCGGTCGCCGGGAACAGCGTCACGTTGTAGTCGGTCCCGAACTCACCGGTGAAGCTGCCCTCGATGAAACCAGCCTGCCGGTGCAGGGCGCACGCAGCCGGGTCCTGCCACATCGGGACGGCCGCGTCGCCGAACGGCGTGTTCACGATGCCCGTCGTCCCACCAACGACGTAGTCCTCGTTGAAGAAAATCTCGGCTGCCTGTTCGAAGGCCGCCGTGATCTCCGGCGAGGCGAAGTCGAGGTCGCCGGCCGTCCACTGGTCGTAGCCGTCACCGCCCTCGTTGCCGAGCACGATGTCCTCGATCCAGTTGGTGGTCACCCAGCCAGTGGCTCCACCGGACTCGATGCCGATGCACCACGGGGTGGTGCCACCGGCGACCAACTCATCGGAGAGCGTGATCAACTCGTCCCACGTCGTCGGAGGGCTGTCGACCAGGTCGGTCCGGTACCACAGCAGGCTGCTGACGGCCGCCTTCACCACGACGCCGTACACGGTGCCGTCGAACGTTCCCGTCTCCACCATTCCCGGGACGAGCCCGTCGAAGTCCGTGACCCCGACGTCGGCCAGCGGCGTCAGGGCACCTTCCGCGGCAAACGCGGCCAAGGCGCCGGGCTGCGGGTGGAGGACCACGTCGGGCGGGTTGTTCCCGTCGACGCGGATGTTGAGCGTCGTCGCAATGTCATCGGTGAGCTCGGGTTGGACCGTGTGGCCCGTGGCGGCCTCAAAGGCGTCGAGGGCGGCCTGAAGCGCTTCTTGCTCCTCCTCACCGCCGATGTCGTGGAGGACGGTGATGGTTTGGGCGCCCGTTCCGTCACCACCACCTCCGTCGTCGCCGTCGCCGCACGCCGCCACCAGGAGGGCCATCGTTCCGGTCAGAGCTGCGATCCGCAGCCACTTGCTCTTGGTTCCCATGGTCCTGCTCCTTGTCGCTCGGGGGAAGGGTCAGCGCAGCGCGCGACCCGTGTCGATGTCGAAGAAGTGCAGCTTGTCCGTGCGGAAGGCCACGTCCACGAGGTCACCGACCTTGGGGACCTGGTGCGGCTCGAACCGCGCAGTGAAGACCTGGCCCCCCTCCCGGGCCTGGCGCTTGAGCTCCTCGAAGGCGTCGTCGTCGTCGATGGCCTCGCGCATGTCCTCGGAGATGATCGGCGGCGCGCTGGTACCGAAATGCACGTACGCCTCGGAGCCGAGCAACTCGACGAGCGTGACGTTGCGGCCCTCCCAAACCACGTCCTTGCTCGTGCCCGGCTCGGGCGCCTCGAAGTGTTCCGGCCGCATGCCCACGGCGACGGTCGATCCGGCGCGGTCGGCAACACCCGGGTATCGGTCCAGAGCCGCTGGCGGGATCGGGAACTTCTTGGTCGCGCCGAGCTGGACGGTCAACTGCCCGTTGTCCTGGCCGATCGTCGCCTCGGCGAGGTTCATCGCGGGCGAGCCGATGAAGCCGGCCACGAACAGGTTGTCGGGGTTGTCATAGAGGTTCTGGGGTGACTCGATCTGCTGGAGGACGCCCTTCTTGAGGACCGCCACCCGGTCACCCATGGTCATGGCCTCGACCTGGTCGTGCGTCACGTAGATGGTCGTGACGCCCAGCCGGTTCTGGAGGGCCGCGATCTCGGCACGCATGGCCACGCGCAGCTTGGCGTCGAGGTTCGACAGCGGCTCGTCCATGAGGAAGGCCTGGGGAGCCCGAACGATCGCACGGCCCATAGCCACCCGTTGGCGCTGTCCGCCGGAGAGGGCCTTGGGCTTGCGGCCGAGCAGTTCGGTGAGGTCGAGGATCTCGGCAGCCTCACGAACACGCTTGTCGATCTCGTCCTTGGGGACCTTCGCGAGCTTGAGGGCGAAGCCCATGTTGTCGGCGACCGTCATGTGCGGATAGAGCGCGTAGGACTGGAACACCATGGCGATGTCCCGCTCCTTCGGAGACAGGTCATTGACGATCCGGTCACCGATGTGCAGCTCACCCGAGGTGATGTCCTCGAGCCCGGCGATCATCCGCAGGGCGGTCGACTTCCCGCACCCGGAGGGACCGACGAAGATGACGAACTCGCCGTCGTCGATGGACATCGACAGGTCAGTGATCGCCTGGTAGCCGTCCGGATACTGCTTTCCAACGTCGTGCAGCGTGACACTGGCCACGGAAGCGCTCCTCTCCCGTCGCCCTACTATTGCGCACGTAGCGCGTCTTCGCAACCGATCTTGCGATGCGTGCTCAGGTCACGACGAGCCGAAGTGTCATCCGGCGGTCGGCCCCGGCCAGCGGGCGTTCGCCCAACACCGCTGAAGGCCGGTCTCGCAACGTCAGTCGGGAATCGCGACGAGCTCGGCGAGCAGTTGTTCCTTCTCCTGCTCGTGCACGACGTGCTGACCGGCCGCCGGCGACGCCGAAGCCACCCGGGCGACGCAGCGCAGCCGACGCTCGTCGCCGAGCTCGTCGAGGATGTTCCACAGGCGCCCGTCGACGAAGTCCCAGGCGCCCATGTTGCGCGGCTCCTCCTGGAGCCACACGACGTCCTTGGCGTTCGGGTAACCCTTCAGGACATCGCGAATCTGGTCGGCCGGGAACGGATAGCACTGCTCGACGCGAACGACCGCCTGCGGTGCACCCGACTCCTCGATCGCCGTGCGTGCATCGAAGGCGACCTTGCCGAAGCACAACGCCACGGACGTGACGGCGGCCCGTGAATCGATGGTCTCGTCGTCGAGGACCTCCTCGAACGAGCCCTGCTCGAGCTCGCCGATGTCACTGAACGCGTCCGCCGAACGCAGCAGGCTCTTGGGGGTGAAGATCACGAGCGGCTTGCGGACGTCGCGATGCATCTGGCGGCGCAGGACGTGGAAGTACTGGGCGGCCGTCGTGCAGTTGACGACCTGGATGTTGTCCTCGGCACACAACGTGAGGAACCGCTCGATCCGGGCGGAGCTGTGCTCGGGGCCCTGGCCCTCCATGCCGTGCGGCAGCAACATGACCAGCCCGGACTCCTCCTTCCACTTGTCCTCGGCCGCGACGATGAACTGGTCGATGATGATCTGGGCGCCGTTGACGAAGTCGCCGAACTGGGCCTCCCAGCACACCAGCGAGTCCCGGGCGACCATCGAGTAGCCGTACTCGAACCCGAGGGCGGCGAACTCCGACAGCGACGAGTCGTAGTTGAGCCACTTGCCCTGCTCGTCGTGGAGGTTGGCCAGCGGCTTCCAGCTCTCACCGGTCTCGTGGTCGACCTGGCTGGCGTGCCGATGGCTGAAGGTGCCACGCTGCGAGTCCTGGCCCGCGAGCCGGACCGTCGTGCCCTCCCACAACAGCGAGCCGAACGCCAACGTCTCGCCCATGGCCCAGTCGATGACACCCTTCTCGTAGCGCTCGCGCGCCTTCTTGAAGATGCGCTCGAGCTTGGGGTGCCGATGGAAGCCTTCCGGCGCGGTGAACTGCTTGTCGGCGATGGCGTCGAGGATGTCGCGGCTCACACCCGTCTCGACGTGCGGAAGCGGGCCGATCTCCTCGGGCCTCTTGGCAATCGGGGCCTCCGGCGGGCTGGCCTGCTTGGTCTGCTCGAAGGCGCGCTCGCAGCGGTTCTCGAAGTCGTCGAGGAAGTCCGCCGCCTTGTCGACCGAGATGTCGCCCCGGCGGACGAGCCGCTCGGTGTAGATCTTGCGGACCGAGCGGTGGTTCTCGATCAGCCGGTACATCTCGGGCTGGGTGAACGACGGGTCGTCGGCTTCGTTGTGGCCGTGGCGGCGGTAGCAGACGAGATCGATGACGACGTCGCGATGGAACTGCTGCCGATACGCGAACGCGAGCCGTGCCACCCGGACGACGGCCTCGGGGTCGTCGCCGTTGACGTGCAGGATCGGCGCCTGCACGAACTTGGCGATGTCGGTTGCGTAGTGGCTGGAACGCGCCGCCTCCGGCGCCGTCGTGAAGCCGACCTGGTTGTTCACCACGACGTGGATGGTGCCGCCGGTGCGATAGCCGGGCAGCAACGACAGGTTGAGGGTCTCGCCGACGACACCCTGGCCGGCAAATGCCGAGTCGCCGTGGATGAGCAGCGGCAGCACCGGGAAGACGCCCTGGTCGCCGCGGTCGTAGGCGTCCTGCATGGCCCGGGCCATGCCCTCCACGATCGGGTCGACTGCCTCGAGGTGGCTCGGGT
>JAWWBG010000067.1:0-11788 GCA_033721095.1 Nitriliruptorales bacterium | reverse complement strand
CGCGTTCGAGAACTCCTGGCCGGTCGTCGCCGGGTTTCACTGGCATGGCTACTTCGAGGCGGCCGTCACGACGCGGATTCGGCCGCGTGACATCGTGGTCGGCCGGCTGCTGTGGACGGGCGTGCGCCTGCTCGTCATCCTCGTGATCTTCGTCGTCATGGCCGCGCTGCTGGGTGCCATCGAGCTCGCGCCCGGGTTCGGGGCCGTCGGACCGGCCCTGCTCAGCGGGCTCGTGACCGGACTCCTCGTCCAGGCGGTGGCGTCGCATCTGTTCCGCAGCGACCAGCTCGCGAACGTCTTCCGCTACGGCGTCGTGCCAACGTTCCTGTTCAGCGGCACGTTCTTTCCGATCAGCCAGCTCCCGACCCTGATGCAACCGCTGGCCTGGCTCACGCCCCTGTGGCACGGCGTCGAGCTGAGTCGCGCTGTGGCCCTCGACGAGCCCACGGCCGCCCCGGCACTCGTTCACCTCGGCGCACTCGTCGCGATGGGAGCACTCGGGTTCGTGCTGTCGGCCCGCCAGTTCGACCGGCGGCTGATCTCATGAGTGCCGTGGCCCTTGTCCGTGGACTGGTGCCCGAGCGTGCCCACCTGGTCTACCTCCGCAACGTGCTGGCGTACAAGCGTGCGTGGCGAGTCATCTTCAGCGGGTTCTTCGAGCCGGTCTTCTACCTGTTCGCGGCGGGAATCGGCCTCGGTGAGCTGGTCGGTGTCCTCGACTTCGGCGAGCGGTCCGTCGACTACGCGACCTTCGTGGCGCCGGCGCTCCTCGCGGCCTCGGCCATGAACGGGTCCGTTGCGGACTCCACCTTCAACGTCTTCGAAAAGCTCAAGTGGACGCGGTTGTACGAGAGCATGCTGGCGACGCCGATCTCGGCGCGGGACATCGCCCTCGGCGAGATCGCCTGGTCCCAGACCCGCGGCCTGATCTACGGGGTCGCCTTCCTCGTCGTCGCAACCGTCTTCGGGCTCGTGGAATCGTGGGCGGCGGTGCTCGCCCTGCCAGCGGCGAGCCTTGTCGGGTTTGCGTTTGGTGGCCTCGGGATGGCGGCGACCACCTACATGCGCAACTGGCAGGACTTCGACTACGTCAACCTCGTGACATTGCCGCTGTTCCTGTTCTCCGCCACGTTCTACCCGCTGGAGGTCTATCCCGATTGGGCCCAGCAGGTTGCTCTCGTGTCGCCCCTCTACCACGGGGTCGAGCTGATCCGCGCCGCCACGCTCGGGATCTGGAGTCCATGGCTCGTCGGCCACGCGGTCGTCCTCACGGGGGTCGCCGCGATCGGGCTGACGGTCGCGTCCCGCCGGATCCAGCGGCTGCTGGTCGTCTGACGCAATCCCTACGCTCACGCCCTGTCCACGAGATCGCCATGACCGTCGTCGTTCGTGACGCCACCGAGGCTGACCTGCCCGGCGTGGCGGCCATCTACACCCACTTCGTCCTCGAGACGACCATCACGTTCAACACGTCGGTCGTGACCCCCCGTGCCTGGACCGAACGCTTCGCGAACGAGATCGACGGCGGCCCGCACGAGTTGCTGGTCGCCGAAGTCGACGGCCACGTTGCCGGCTATGCAGTCACCGGAACCTTCCGACCCAAGCCGGCCTACCGGCACTCGGTCGAGGTCACGATCTACGTCGCGCCGGACCAGGTCGACAACCGGCTCGGGACGCAGCTCTACGAGGAGCTGATGCGTCGCCTCGACGCCAACCCGGACGTCCACCGCGCCTACGCCCTCGTTGCCCTGCCCAACGACCGGTCGATCGCCTTCCACGAAAAATTCGGCTTCGTCCATCGGGGCACGCTGACCGAGTGCGGGTACAAGTTCGACCGGTGGCTCGACGTGTCGTTCTTCGAACGGGCCTGCGATGGCTGACGACCTCAATGTCTACGAGGCGGTGGGCGGCCTGGACGCCTTCGTCGACCTGGTGAATCGGTTCTACGAGCGCGTGGAAGCCGATGACGTCCTTCGGCCGATCTATCCCGACGACCTCGAGCCCGGCAAGCGCCACCTGGCCATGTTCCTCGCCCAGTACTTCGGCGGGGGTCCGATCTTCTCGTCAGAACGTGGTCACCCGCGACTGCGGAAGCGGCACGCTCCGTTTGCGATCACGGTCGAGGCCGCCGACCGGTGGGCAGGGCACATGGCCGCCGCCATCCGCGAGCAGGGTCACCCGCCCGAGGTCGAGACGGCGATGCTCGACTACGTCACGTGGGCCACACCCCAGATGATCAACCAGTTTCCCACCCCGCCACTGCTGCCCACGCAGGCCGACGAACCGACGTGATCCACTGGTCTGGTGGCGGCTCTACCCTCCGCCTCGGCTGCCGCCGTTGCAGCTGACCGATCCAAGGACTCTCCGTGCGCGTGCTCGTCGCCGATCCGCTGGCCGATGCCGGCGTGGCCGCGCTCTCGGCGCAGCACGATGTCGACGTCAAGACCGGGCTGTCCAAGGACGAGTTGCTCGCGGTCATCGGTGACTACGACGGCGTGGTCGTCCGCTCGCAGACGACGATCGACGCCGACATCATCGAGGCCGGCACGGCTCTCAAGGTCATCGCGCGCGCGGGCGTCGGCCTCGACAACGTGGACGTCGACGCGGCGACGCGCGCGGGCGTGATCGTCTGCAACGCGCCGCAGTCCAACATCATCTCGGCGGCCGAGCACACGATGGCGCTCATCCTCGCACTCGCGCGCAACGTTCCCCAAGCACACGAGGCGTTGCGGCAGGGCCGTTGGGAACGCAACAAGTGGAAGGGCGCCGAGCTCCACGACAAGGTGCTGGGCGTTCTCGGGCTCGGCCGCATCGGGACCCTGGTGGCGCAGCGGGCCAGCGCCTTCGGGATGCGGTTGGTGGCCTTTGACCCGTTTGTCTCGCCCGACCGCGCCGCGCGGATGGGTGTCCGGCTGCTCGACACCGTCGAGGAGGTGCTCGGCGAGGCCGACGTGATCACGATCCACATGCCGCGAACGGCCGAGACGACCGGCCTGCTCAACGCCGAACGACTGGCGCTCTGCAAGCCCACGGCCCGGATCGTGAACGTCGCCCGCGGAGGAATCGTCGACGAGCAGGCGCTCGCCGATGCCTGCGCCAACGGCGTGATCGCCGGCGCCGCGATCGACGTCTTCGCGGAGGAGCCCACCACCTCGTCGCCCCTGTTCGATCTGCCCAACGTCGTCGTCACGCCCCACCTCGGTGCCTCGACGGAGGAGGCCCAGGACAAGGCGGGCGTGCAGGTCGCCGAAGCCCTCAACCTGGCGTTGGCCGGGGAGTTCGTCCCGACGGCCGTGAACGTCCAGGGAGGTCCCGTTCCCGATGACGTCAAGCCCTACCTCGGACTCGCCGAGCGGCTTGGCCGACTGCTCGTGACCTTGGCCGACGGGGCGTCCGGCGAGATCACCGTCGAGTTCCTCGGCGACCTCGCCCAGCAGGACTGCCGGATCGTGGGACTTGCCGTGCTGCGCGGCATGTTGTCCGCGGTCGTCGCGGAGCCCGTGACCTTCGTCAACGCGCCGCTGCTGGGCGCGGATCGTGGGCTCTCGCTGCGTGAGATCGCCGACACGACCCGCGGCAACTTTGCCTCCCTCGTCCGCGTCAGCGGAACCGATCGCCGGGGGGATGTCGTGGCGGTTGCCGGCACCGTCGTCCAGCCCGGCGACCGTGAACGGCTCACCGAGGTCTGGGGCACACCCATCGACATCGAGACCCAGCGGCACATGGCCTTCTTCCGCTACGACGACCGTCCGGGCATCATCGGCGCGGTCGGCCAGGCATTGGGCGACGCAGGCGTGAACATCGGCTCGGCCCAGGTTGGACGTTCCAAGGCCGGAGGTGAGGCTCTCATGGCTCTCGGGCTCGACGAGGAGGTACCGGCCGACCTCATGCAGCGCCTGGTCGAGACGATCGGCGCCCACGACGGACGCAGCGTTTCGCTCGACCTGGGCTGACATTGGATCGGCGCCCGCCGTGTGGCGGACGCCGAGGTTTGTGAAGTCGGTGGTCAGAGCCCGATCGGGGTCTCGAGCATCTCGAGTCGCACGAGCAACAGGTGCGCGTGGGTCCTCGTCGCGGCCGCCAGCTCCTCCTCGGTCGGCTCGGGGTCCGGTTCGGGGGCAGGCGGTGGAGCCGGTGCAGGTTCGGGGGCGGGTTCCGGCTTCGGGGTCGGCTTGGGTTTGGGCGCGGGTGCCGGCTCGGGTTCGGGTTCGGGGGCGGGCTCCGGCTCCGGCTCTGGCTCCGGTTCGGGCGCGACGGCCTCGCCCTTCCGGAAGTTCACGGTCACCCACATGATCCCGTCACGGATCTCGACGCCGACACCGACCTGGTTGTAGACGGGGTTGAGGATGTTGGTGCGATGTCCCGGGGACTCCATGAACAGGCTGTGCAGCCGAGCGACCGTCTCGCCGACCGAGCTCGTGAGCGAGTGGTAGCCGACGTTCTCGGCGAGGGCCTGCCAGCAACAGATCTGCGTGGTGTAGTCGGGATTGTGGAACAACTTGTCGGCGGTGGCCATGGTGACCGACCAAGCGTGGGCGACGGTTGCCATGTCCGCGGCCGGGGCGAGGGGAGCGGCACCGTTGGCTGCGCGGGACTTGTTGATCAGGCGGATGAAGTCGGCCTCGGCGCCCGTGTCGCGGGCCGCGCGGGCGCTCGGTGCATGGGCCGCCAGGAGCGCGAGGACGAGCAGGATGACCACGCCGAGCTGCCGCGCTCCGGTGCGGTCGCTGCGGGCGGGTGACGTGGTCAAGGTCGGCAATCCGGGCGGCGGTCTTCCCCAGAATCGACTCCGGCTCGCGGCCTCTTGATGGCCCCATCGGGTCATTTCCGGGTCGGCCAAATGGACGAGGCGTGACGACCGGAGGGACGATTGGCGCGCGTTCGAAGACCGGGCCGCAGGCCGTGGGTTATGGTGTGAATCCGCATGCTCGGGGGTGGTGATCCCGCCACCGAGGACCCCGCGGGCGCCATGACCCCCGGCGCCCCGACGCGCAGGAGCCGCCGTGTCCACGGAGCCGGTCCGGGATCCCCGGGACCTGCTGCCGCCGGACGAGCCAGTTCACCTGCTCGACCCGGACGGCACGTACCACGCCAGTGACGACTGGCCGATCGACCTTGCCGACGAGCAGCTCCGCGACCTGTATCGGCACATGGTCGTGACCCGCCGGGTCGATCGCGAGGCCATCAACCTCCAGCGCCAGGGGCAGCTGGGGCTGTTCGCGTCCTGCCTGGGCCAGGAGGCAGCCCAGGTCGGCAGCGCGACGGCGCTGGGCCCCAACGACTGGGTCTTCCCGTCCTACCGAGAGCTGGGTGCCGGCATCGTCCGCGGACTCGATGCCACCTCGACGATGCACCTGTTTCGCGGGACGTGGCTGAGCGACCACGACCCCTACGAGTCCAACTTCGGCTTCGCCGCGATCCCCATCGGCACGCAGGTCCTCCACGGTGCCGGGTTCGCGATCGGCGCACTGCTCGACGACAACCCGATCGTCGTCATGACCTACTTCGGAGACGGCGCGACCTCAGAGGGCGACCCCCACGAGGGCATGAACTTCGCCGCCGTCTTCGGGGCACCGTGCATCTTCTTCGTGCAGAACAACCAGTGGGCGATCTCGGTGCCGCTCGAACGCCAGACGCACGCCCCGACGCTCGCGCACAAGGCCATCGGCTACGGGATGCCCGGCCTGCGCGTCGATGGCAATGACGTGCTCGCCACCTACGCCGTGACCCGGCGGGCGGTCGATGCAGCGCGTCGTGGCGAGGGCCCGTCGATGATCGAGGCGCTCACCTACCGGATGGGCGCCCACACGACCTCGGATGACCCGTCGCGCTACCGGACCGAGGAGGAACTCGAGTACGCCGCGACCTTCGACCCGATTGTTCGGTTCCAACGGTTCCTCGAGCGCACCGATCGCTGGGATGACACCTTCGAGAAGGAGGTTCGCGAGCAGGCGGAGTCGCAGGCGAACGCGATCCGCGAGGCGATCTGGGATGCCCCGCACGGTGATCCGCTCGAGGTCTTCGAGCACGTCTACCTGGATCCGGCCGGCCACTTCGAGCGCCAGCGCGCCCTCCTGGCCGAGGAGCTCGCCGCCCGCGAGGACGCCCCATGACCGTCACGATGGCGCAGGCCCTCAACCAGGCCCTGCGGGACGAGATGGAGGCCAACAGTCGGGTCCTCATGTTCGGTGAGGACGTCGGCACGCTCGGGGGCGTTTTCCGCGTGACTGACGGGATTCAGCAGACGTTCGGCGAAAAGCGGTGCTTCGACACGCCGCTGGCCGAGTCCGGGATCGTCGGGACCGCCATCGGGCTGGCCTTCTATGGCTGGCGACCCGTCGCCGAGATCCAGTTCGACGGCTTCGCCTACCCGGCCTTCGAACAGATCGTCAGCCACCTGGCCAAGATGCGCAACCGTTCCCGTGGCACGGTGCGAATGCCGGTGACGATCCGGCTGCCCTATGCGGGTGGGATTGGCGCGGTCGAGCACCATTCGGAGTCGCCCGAGACCTACTGGGTCCACACGGCCGGCCTCAAGGTCATGACGCCCGGGACGCCCTCGGACGCCTACTCGATGCTTCGCGAGGCCATTGCGTCCGATGACCCCGTGATCTTCCTCGAGCCGAAGCGTCGCTACTGGATGAAGGAGGACGTCGAACTTCCGGTCGTCACCGAGCCCGCACGACGGGCCGTGGTGCGCCGACCGGGAAGCGACGTCACCCTGCTCTGCTACGGACCCATGGTGCGAACGGCGCTCGACGCGGCGGAGGCTGCCGACGACGATGGCCAGTCGATCGAGGTGATCGACCTTCGGTCCCTGTCACCCATCGACGACGAGACGATCATGGCCAGCGTCGAGCGCACCGGGCGTGCCGTCGTGGTCCACGAGGCCAGCCAGACGTTGGGCATGGGAGCGGAACTGGCCGCTCGGATCCAGGAGCAGGCGTTCTGGGCACTCGAGGCGCCGGTCCTGCGCGTGACCGGGTTCGACACGCCGTACCCGCCCGCGATGCTCGAGGAGTTCTGGCTGCCGGACGTCGACCGGATCCTGGACGCCGTCGACCGCTCGTTGTCGTTCTGATGAGCGTGGTCGACTTCAAGCTGCCAGACCTGGGCGAGGGCCTCGAGGACGGCGAGATCGTGTCCTGGCAGGTCGAGGTCGGCGACGTTGTCGAGCTCAACCAGGTCCTCTGTGAGATCGAGACGGCCAAGGCCGTGGTCGAGGTGCCCTCGCCCTTCGCGGGACGCATCGTTGAGCGCAACGGGGACGTGGGCGCCACCCTCGCGGTCGGCGAGCTGCTGGTGCGCATCGATCGTGACGCTGACGGAGCCGCGACGCAGTCCGAGCCGCCGACGTCTGCGCCGGCCTCGACCGGGCTCGACGCCGAGGAGGTCCCGACGCTCGTCGGGTACGGCGAGCGCGATTCGACGAAGGGTCGACGACGACGACGCGGCAACGCCGGCGCGCCGGGCAACGGCGAGAGCGCGACGACGTCCGTGCAGGTGCGGACCAAGCCGCCGGTTCGCAGGCTTGCCCGTGATCTCGGCGTCGAGTTGACCGCCATCGCGCCCGGGACTGGGCCGGGTGGCGTCATCACACGCGACGACGTCCTGGCTGCTGCCTCGGGGTCGGCCGCCGCGCCTGCGGCCGCACCACCCGTCCCGCCGACCGGCTCGTCCGCAGCGCCGGACGGGTCGGGCTTTCGGGGTCGGCGTCCCGGCGAGATCGAGGAGGTCCACGGGATCCGTCGGCGAATCATCGAAAAGATGGAGCAGTCTCGCCGGGAGATCCCGGAGGCCACCTGTTCGCGCACTGCCGATCTGACGACCCTGTGGGACGTCCGCATCGCCACCAATGCCCAGGCCGAGGAGGCGGGCCTCGGAATACGGGTCACGCCGCTGGCCTACATCCTCCGGGCGACCGTGATCGCACTGCGGCGGTTCCCGACGCTGAACGCCTCGATCGACCGCGACGCGGGCCGCATCACGCTGCACGAGCACATCAACCTCGGGTTTGCGGTCGACACCGACCGGGGCCTCATCGTCCCCAACATCAAGTCGGCGGAACGGCTGGGTGTCCTCGAGCTGGCCGAGCAGATCTCAGGGCTCTCGCAGGCCGCGCGCGACGGCTCCATCGGGCCGGCCGAGCTGACCGGCGGCACGTTCACGGTCAGCAACTACGGCGCGTTCGGCAACGACGACGGCAACCCGATCATCAACCATCCCGAAGCCGGCATTCTCGGGGTCGGGGCGATCCGGCCGCGACCCTGGGTCGTGGACGGCGATGTGGTCGTCCGCCGAACCTGCACGTTCACGCTCGCATTCGATCACCGCGTGAGCGACGGCGGCGAAGCCGGACGATTCGTGACGTACGTCGCGGACCTTTGCGAGACGCCCGGCCTCGTCCTGTTGGACCCGTCAGACTGAGACGTTCACCGCCGGCCGCCCGGTCGAGGTCATCGCAGTCGTCACCATGTCGATGAGGGTGGCGATCAGGTGCCCGTGGCTGTCGCCCTCGATCAGTTCGTCGTCGGCCAGGCCGTTGAGCGCCGCGATGATCAGTCGCGCAATGGCCATGGCGTCCGTGTCATCGCCGCCGATGTCGCGGAGATGGACGCCAACGATTTCGGCGACCCGTTCGCGCGTCCGCTGGCGCTGCTCGGCCACCAGTTCCCGCATGCGCTCGTTCCGTGCCGCGAACAGGACGAACTCCATTTCCAGGAGGTGCCAATCGCGCTCGAGCACGCCCATCTCCGACAGGCTGTTGGCCATCGCAACCCCGCGCTCCTCGGGTGGCGAGCCCAGCAGGCGCAGCCCGACACGCACGGCTCGCTCCACGTGCTGCTCGTACAGCGCGAAGAAGAGGTCTTCCTTGGAGGCGAAGTTCGAGTAGACGGCGCCCTTGGTGAAGCCGGCCGCTTCCGCGACGTCATCGACGGAGGCCGCGTGATAGCCCTTGCGGGCGAAGATCTCACCGGCTGCGTCCAACAGATCCTGCCGGGTCTGCGCACGCTGCTTGTCCCGTGATGCTCGCCCCGTCATCGTCCCCTCCCCATCGTCTGCGCCATCACCACCACGCGGGCTTGATCACCATGATCGCGATCACGAAGACCAGGATCAGCGAGTCGATCATGCTGAACATGCCGATCCTGGGTCCGAGCGTCTGTGCCGCCTCGGCGTCGCCGCTCTCGAGGGCATCGCGCAGCTTGTCGATGGTCGGCCCGATGATCGCGTGGCCGATGCCCAGTGTGACGATGATGCCCAGGAAGCCGATCGAGATGAACGGGTCACCGAACGAGAGGCTCTCGCTGATCAGCACCATGATCACACCGAAGGCCAGCGTGAGGATGGCTGCAACGTCGAAGAACCGCTCGATGAACTGCCCGTTCCTGGTCACGCCCGCGACGGTGTCGAACTGCTTCTGCGCCGACAAGCGACCCATCAGGACGTTCAGGAGGACGCCGGCACCGAACCATGCGGCGGCGGCAACGACGTGAAGGATCTTCCAGAACTCGTAACCGGTCATGCGGGCTTCTTCCCAGCGGTGGCCGGAGTCTACGTTGGCGCTCGCTCGGCCCCGGGTACCCCCAGCTCAGGATGTGCCGAAGACGTCGTGCAGTTCGGCTGCCGGCGGAACCTCCAGCTGCTCGTACGTGCACGATTCGGCGTCCCGGTCGGGCCGCCACGACTTGAACCTTGCGCCGTGACGGAGGCGATCTCCCTGGAGCTGCTCGTAACGGACCTCGATCACCAGATCGGGGACGAGCGGCGTCCAGCTCATGTCCTTGGCGGCGTTCCAGCGGTTGCCGCCGCGTGGTGTCGTGGTCTCGTCGTGGCCCTCGAAGAACCACGGGTGGTCGGCGCCTTCCGGCAAGAGGTGGTCCTGCAGCTCCTCCAGCAGTTGCTCGCGGAAGTCCGCCGTGAAGCTCGACGCGACACCGATGTGGCGCAGGAACCCCTCGCGGTCGTACAGGCCGAGCATGAGCGACCCGACCCCCTGCCCGTCCTTGTGCATCCGGAACCCGGCGACGACGACGTCCGCCGTCCGTTCGTGCTTGACCTTCACCAGGACCCGCTTGCCGGGGCGATAGCGGTCATCGAGTGGCTTGGCCATGACACCGTCGAGACCGGCGCCCTCGAAGCGTTGGAACCAGTCGGCAGCGACCTCGGGATCCGTCGTGGCCGGCGTCACGTGAACCGGGGACCGAATCCCGACCAGCGCCGTCTCGAGGCGGTCACGCCGCTCCCGGAACGGTGCCGCCATCAGGTCCTCGCCGTCGATGGCGAGCAGGTCGAACGCGACGTAGTGCGAGGGCGTCTTCTCCGCCAGCATCGCGACGCGCGATTCGGCGGGGTGGATGCGCTCGGACAGGGCATCGAAGTCCAGTACGCCGTCGATCGGGACGGCCAACTCCCCGTCGAGCACACACCGATCGGGCAGCGCGTCGCGCAGCGGGTCGAGGATCTCGGGGAAGTAGCGCTCCAGGGGTTTCTTGTTGCGTGACTGCAGATGGACGTCGTCGCCGTCGCGAAACACGAGGCAACGAAACCCGTCCCACTTGGGCTCGTAGAGGAGTTCCCCCAGTGGCAGCTCACGCGCGAGCTTCGCCAGCATCGGGTCGACCGGCGGCTTGACGGGGAGGCTCATGGCTCGGACGGTAGTTGCCCGGGACTTGCGGTCCCGGGGCGAACCCGCCACACTGCCGCGCCATGAGCACGAGGGACATCATCGACAGCCGGCGCTCAGCCGGCTCCCCTGCGTTGCTCGCTTCGGCCCTCCTGGCCCTTCTGCTCCTGTGACGCCGCGGCGCCGTCCTCTCCCATCCTGACGGCGACCGCGGAGGGCACCACCCGGGAAATGGCACACGCGCCCCGTCAGGTCACAACAGGAGGACATCATGGGCAGCCCAGTGGACGTCGCCGACACCGAGGTCTTCGGCAGCGACGTCGTCATCTTCGACACGACCCTTCGCGACGGCGAGCAGTCGCCCGGCATCTCGCTGGATGCGCGCGAGAAGGTCGAGATCGCCGAACAGCTTGCGCGGCTCAACGTCGACGTCATCGAGGCCGGGTTCCCGGCGGCGTCACCCGGTGACTTCGACGCCGTCAAGGCCGTGGCCGAACAGGTCGGCAACGCGACCCGCGGTGACCGCAAGCCGCCGGTCATCGCCGGCCTCGCACGTGCCATGGACAGCGACATCGAGGCGGCTGCCAAGTCGCTGAGCGCCGCCGAGCACTTCCGGATCCACACGTTCCTGAGCACGTCGGACATCCACCGGCGCTACATGCTCCAGGCATCGGAGGACGAGATCCTCCAGCAGTCGATCCGCGCCGTCGAGTTCGCCCGCTCCTTCACCGACGACGTCGAGTTCAGCCCGCAGGATGCAACCCGAACCGACTTCGAGTTCCTCGTCGACATCGTCGCCGCAGCCGTTGAGGCCGGTGCCACGACCGTCAACATCCCCGACACCGTGGGCTATGCGTTGCCGCACGACTTCGGTGCCTGGATCAAGCAGCTGCACGAGCGCGTCCCCGACATCGAGCGCAAGGGCGTGGTCGTCTCCGTCCACTGCCACAACGACCTCGGGCTGGCCGTGGCGAACTCGCTCGAAGCGGTCCGCAACGGTGCCCGGCAGGTCGAGGTCGCCGTCAACGGCATCGGGGAACGAGCGGGCAACTGCTCGCTCGAGGAAGTCGTCATGGCCATCCGTACCCGCCAGGACCTGCTCGGCGTCGACCACGGCCTCGACACGCGCGAGCTCATGCGCACGTCGCGCCTCGTCACGGG
>JAWWBG010000066.1:0-12347 GCA_033721095.1 Nitriliruptorales bacterium | reverse complement strand
TCCGCGTCGTAGCGGTCCAACCGGGACGTGTTCGAGGCGGCGAGAGCGTCCGCGGTCACCTCGGCGGCCAGGCGGCCGGCCTCCATCGCATAGCTGATGCCCTCCCCGTTGAACGGGTTGACCATCCCGCCACTGTCACCGACGAGCAGCAGGCCGTCCTTGTGCAGCGGGACGCGGTTGAAGCCCATCGGGATCGGGCTGGTGACGATCCGGCCGCGCTGGGTGTCGGTGCCGGTCCCCCACTCGGGCGCCATGCCGGCCGCCCACTGCTCGAGGACGCGCCGGTAGTTGACTGACTGGAAGTTGCGCGCCGTGTTGAGCAGGCCCAGCCCGACGTTGATGGTCCCGTCGTCCAGCGGGAAGATCCAGCCGTAGCCGGGCAGCAGGTTGCCGTCTGGATCCTCCAGGTCGAGGAACGAGCTCATCCACTCGTCCTTGGAGGCCGGTGATTCCCAGTAGCTGCGGGCCGCGACGGCCATCGGCCGATCCTCGAGCCGGTGGAGGCCCATGGCCTTGCCGAGCCCGCTGCCGGCGCCGTCGGCAGCGATCACGACCGGTGCGAGGACCTCGGCCGGCTCCCCGTCCGCCGTCTCGATGGTGACCCCCATGATCCGACCGTCGCGCTCGGCGTGGCGCAGGGGGCCGGTGACCCGCGTGCCCTCCCGCAGTTGGGCGCCCTGGGCCTGGGCGTGCCGCGCCAGGGTCTCGTCGAAGATCCGGCGCGTGCAGGTCATCCCGTACGACGGCCAGTCGGCGAGCTCCGGCCAGGGCAACTCCATGACGGTCGCGCCGCCGTGGATGCGCAGGCCCTTCTGGACCGCCCAGCCGACGGGCTCCCCTCGGGCCTCCACGTCCAGGCCCAGGTGCTCCAGTTCCTTGACGACCCGCGGCGTCAGCCCGTCGCCGCAGACCTTCTCGCGCGGAAAGGTGTCCTTCTCGATGACCAGGACGTCGTGGCCGTCGCGAGCGAGGTGAGCGGCGGCGGCTGTCCCACCGGGGCCGGCCCCCACGACGATGACGTCAGCAGCCGTGCGGCGGGCGGCGCGAGCGGGCATCGGCGGGGTTCCTCGACTCGCTTGTGAAGGATTTCACGAGCGGGTGGGAGTGTAGTCCTGCGCCGTCGGGCGGCGTCCGGCGATTGGAGCCGGCCTCAGCCGTCTGTCGGCGGGCTCTCGGGCTCGCTGGCGAGCTCGTCGAGCGACTCGGACAGCTGGCGCAACGACTCGATTGCACGCCACGTCACGAACCGGTTGACCGCGTTGCTGATGTCCTCGAGCGTGACCATCGCATCGTGCGGCGGCGGCGCAACCGCGGGTGGATCGGCATCGAAGGTGATCCGGACGAGGACGCTCCCCGGCGGGTCGTCGCCATCGCCGGACAGCGCGGCCGCAAGGTCGAACCTCATCTCGGTCAGGGTGCCGTCCTCGACGACCACCACTCCCGGCAGCCGGGCCGGCAGGTTTCCCAGCAGCTCGGTCGCGTCCTCGGCGGGGATCGTCGTGCCCAGGCCGAGGCGGGCGCGGAGATCGCCACTGGCGATCACCAGACCGGCGAGATCGAGCGTCACGTCCCACCGGGCAACGTCGCCGTCGACGGACTCGGTCAACGTGATGAACCGGTCGACGAAGGTCTCGAGGTCGCCACCGAAGATGTCCGTGAGCGCGGCACCGGCGGCGTCGAGATCGAGCTGGGCGCCACCGGTCGGGTCGTCGGCCGGATCGTCGTCGGGTTCGAGGCCGGTCACACCCACCCAGTCGCCGGCCAGGAACCCGGCGACCGCATCCCGAACGGGAGCCTCGATCTCCGCGGCCTCCAACTGCTCGCGAATGATCCGAGCGTCGAGCGGCTCACTTCCCGCCGCGACGGCGAACTCGGCCAGTGCCGCGCGCAGGTGCAGTTCCTCGGTGCCCAGCACGACCAGCTGGGCGAGGTCGTCGACGCCGAACGCGGACAGGTCGAGGGTCGCACGGTCCCCGTCGACAATCCCTGCAAGCCGCAGGCCGCTGAGGAAGTCCGCCGCCGCCTGGGCTCCCTCGCCGAGCTCGTTGAGGCTCGGGCGGTCGGCCTCGATGGTGATCTCGAAGGCGAACGGCTCGCCGAAGAAGGAGGAAAGCGTCGCGGCAAACCGCTCCGGCGGCGTGCCTCGCGGGCCGCTGCACGCGGCCAGCGCCATCGCCGCCGCAACCAGCGCAACGGCCGGTCGCCGGACGGCACGATGCCGCTTCCGTGCCGGCCGGTTCATCCGGTCACGCCGTCGTCGCGAAGTCCGTCGGGAACTCCGAGAAGAACTCGAACTCGTCCGGCAGGTCACCGAACGGATTGAAGAAGTCCATGAAGGCCGCCTCCAGAGCCGCGGCGAGGTCGTCGCCGTCGAGCACGGTGGCATCGTCAGGAGCCGTGACCGGATCGGGCTGCGGAGCGAAGTTGAGCGTGACGACAAAGGTCCCGGCGGCAGTTTCGTCCATGGTCTGGGCGATCTCGACGACATCGATTCGGACTTGGTGGAGCAGCCCGTCACGGACGACGACGTGGATGGGGATGTCGACCGGGATCACGGCCGGGTCGAGCTCATCGGTCGGGAGCATCCCGCCCTCCCCCATCATGCCGAGACCACCCAGCTGCTGGCCGACCAGCTCGTCTGCAAGCTCGAGGATTTCCTCGACCAGCGTCCTGGCCTGGATGGTGACGGTGTAGACGGTCTCGGCGCCACCGGACTCCTCGGTGACGGTCGTGTGCCGGTCCAGGAAGTCCTCCGGTGTCGCACCAAGGATGTCGGTAAAGATCCGCTCGAGCTCGGAGGGATCGGAGGACGGGGTGGCCTGGGGCACGAGCGTGCCGAGGTCGTCGCCGAGTGCCTCCTCGAGGGCCTCGAGTCCCGTCAGGCCGACCCACTCGCCGCCGACGGCGGCACGAACGAACTCCTCGAACGACGCGTCGAGGGCCCAACCCTCGACGAGCTCGACCAGCGACGTGACATCCGGCGGATCCGCACCTGCGAACGATGCGATCGCCGCAACGTCTGCCCGCGCGTAGATGCTGTCCCCCAGGAACCGGAGCTCGACGATGTTCTGGACGTCGAGCCAGTCCGCCGTGACACTCGTTGCGCCGTCGGCAACGACGCCGCCGATGCGAAGGGCATTGAGGAGCTCGACCGTCTCGGCGGCATTCGGGTCGCCTTGTGCCTCCAGCGCCACCTGGTCGGCGTCGACCTCCAGGTCCCACTGCCAGGCGCCCTCGAACAGGGTCTCGGTCGCACGTGCGAGCTCCAGCGCCGGATTGGAGGCGTCGCCTCCCGTGCACCCGCCGGCCACCAGCAGGGCCGCGAGGACCACGGCGAGTCGGCCACGCACCACGAACACCCCTTTTGCGATGCAGCATCGGAGGACCGGTCTGGGAAAGGTAACCCCGCTGTCGACCACCCACTTGCGGTCGGGTCAGGCGGCCCGAAAGCCTCGGTGGATGGCCACGATCCCGCCGGCGAGATCCTTGACCCGGACGTCGAGGAACCCGGCCTCCTCGATCCATCCGGCCAGCGCCGCGCGATCGGGCCACGCGATGATGGACTCGGCCAGGTACCGGTAGGAGCGCCCGTCCGAGCTGACGAGGTCGGCGACCCGCGGCAGCAACCGCAGCAGGTACTCGCGATAGACCGTGCGGAACAAGCGTGCAGTCGGAGCCGCGAACTCGGCGATCACCAGGCGTCCCCCGGGCCGGAGCACTCGGGCGAACTCGGCGAGCGCTGCCGGGGCATCCGGCACGTTGCGGAGTCCGAACGAGATCGTCACCACGTCGACGGAGGCATCGTCGAAGGGCAGCGCCAAGGCATTGCCCTGGACCCAGCTGGTGTCGGGCAGTCCGCGCTGCGCCCCCACCCGCAGCATCTGCCGTGAGAGGTCGAGGGCGATGACCGCCTCGGCGCCGGCGGCCAGCAGAGCCTGCGCAACGTTGCCCGGCCCGCTCGCCACGTCCAGGCAGAGCGCGCCGGAGGGCTGGGCCCCCGCAGCCGTGACGCGTCGCCAGTGGGCGTCCTGGCCCAGCGACAGGACGGCATTGGCCAGGTCGTACCGTGGCGCGACCCGATCGAACATCGCTTGGACCAGGGCGACATCCTTGCCATCCTGGCCGGCGGCGGGCAGCGGGGTGACGGAGGCGTCGATCATGCCCTCCGAGGACGTGGACGCGGGCCGTTCGGTGGGACGGCCGTCGAGTGGCAGGCTACAAACCCCCCACGCCACCCAGCCGCGAAACCCCAGGAGTTCACCGTGGGCAACGACGAGGACCTCGCACCCGCCGACGCCGCCCTGCTGTCGGCGATCGGCGCAGGGCCGGGCCTCACGCTGGCCGAGGCCGCCCGCGAGGCAGCGCTGCCCGAGCCCGTGCTCGAGGCACTCGCACGTGAAGGCGTGCTCGTGCCCGGACCCGGCGGCTACCAGGAAGCGGACATCGAGGCAGCCCGCGCCGGCGCCGTCCTCCTCGAGGCGGGGCTGCCGCTGGGGGACCTGCTGGCACTGGCGCGGCGATTCGACGAGGCGATGCGACCCGTCGCCGAGTCGGCAGTCGACGCCTTCCTGACGTTCGTGCGCGATCCGGCGCACGGCGCCACGGAGTCCGAACAGGAGGCCGCCGCACGAATGCTCGAAGCGTTCAACCGGATGCTCCCCGCCACGAGCACCATCGTCGGCCACCGCGTCCGCCAGCTCCTGATCGCCGCCGGACTCCAGCGAGCAGCCGAGCGGACGTGAGCGCCGACGAGATCCCGATCACGTGGCAGGTGACGACCACGCCTCTCGCCAGCGAACGGTCACTGGTCGACCACGCGCCGGCCGATGCGCTGGTGTGGCTCCACGGCGACGACGGACTGGTGGCGTGGGGCGAAGCCATGCGCCTGCCCATCGGTGTCAGTGACCTGCGAATGCGAGCGTTCGCATCGGCATTGGCGGCGATCCAGTCAACGGTCACCGTCGAGGACGATGTCGGGCTGCCGGGAAGCGGCCTGGTCGCGTTCGCCAGCGCCACCTTCGACCTCGAAGGGACCGCATCGGTCGGAATCATCCCGCGACGCATTGTCGGCCGTCGCGACGGTGTGACCTGGACGACGATGATCGACCCGATCGACGCACCACCATTCCGCGACCCTCCATCGTGGGACGCCGATGTCGCCACGGACCGGCCGCGATTCGCGGGATCCTCGATTCCGGACGCCCACTGGCTGGTCGCGGTCCACGAGGCCCTCGACCAGATCCGAGGGGGCCACGTCACCAAGGTCGTCTTGGCACGGGACCATGCCGTGTGGTCCCACGAGCCCTTCGACACGGGCCTGCTCGTGCGACGCCTGCACGAGCGCTTCGCCGGATGTTTCACGTTTCACGTCGACGGACTGGTGGGCGCCTCCCCGGAGCTGTTGGTGCGGCGCTTCGGGCGCGACATCACGTCCGAGGTGTTTGCCGGGACCGCAAGTCGCAGCGACGACGCGACTGCCGACGAACGGCTCGCGCAGGAGCTGGCCCACTCGGACAAGAACCTGCGGGAACACGCCCTCGCGCGTGAATCGGTGGCCACGCCACTTGGCGAGCTGTGCGACGACCTCGACGTCCCGCCGACGCCGCAGTTGCGCATGCTCGCGAACGTGCACCACCTCGCGACGCGGATCACCGGCCGGTTGCGGGCCGACACGTCCGTGGGCGAGCTCGTGGACCTGCTGCACCCGACGGCGGCCGTGGGCGGGACGCCGCGGTTCGAGGCCGTCGAGCTGCTGCGTCGCCTCGAGGGGATGGACCGGGGCCGGTACGCCGGCCCGGTGGGTTGGCTGGACAGCCGGGGTGATGGCGAGTTCGCCATCGCGCTGCGCTGCGCCGAGCTGTCCGGGGCGCGGGCGCGGTTGTTCGCCGGCGCGGGCGTCGTCGAAGGCTCGTTGCCGGAGGACGAGCTGGAGGAGACTCGCCTCAAGCTGCTCGCCATGCGCGGCGTGATGGAGGCCGAGTAGCGCTCCCGCGCCCCGCGGTCAGACGCGCACCCGGACGAGGCGGACCCCGACAGATGGGGTCCCCACCGCCGCGGCCGCCGCGGCCGGCGTGTGCACCTCGACGAGATCCAGTCGATGGGTGGCGGCGACCGCCGCAAGATCGACCCCGGGCGGGGTCACGAAGAGCCGTTCGAATCCGGGTTGACGTGCCTGCGGCAGCCGGCGGAAGAGCTGGCCACCACCGTTGTCGATCACGACGAGCGTCAGGGTGGCGGGGGGACCGGCCAGGTCGACCAGCAGGCCGTTGCGGTCGTGGAGGAAGCTGAGGTCACCGCACAGGCCGACTGTCGGGCCGTCGGAGGCGACCGCGATGCCCAGGGCGGCCGACACGAACCCGTCGATCCCGCTTGCGCCGCGATTGCCCAGGACCCGGACACCCTCGGGGATGTCCGCCCACTCGTCGAGGTCCCGGACGGGCGCCGAGGAGCCGATCACCAGCGTGCTGCCCGCTGCCATGGCGCCGGCGACGGCACGGGTGACGTCGGCTTCGAGGCTGCCACGCGGGTGGCCCCCTTGCTCCAGGACCCGGGCGGCCTCGCGCCAGGAGGCCACCCACGCCGGTTGCGCCAGCGGGTTCGCCGGCAGAGCGGCCAGCACCGTCGACGGGTCACCAGTCAGCGAGGCCGTGACCGAGCCGGCGGCATCGAGGGATCGGCCCCACGGATCGATCACGACGTGGGTTCCCACGGCCGCAAGCATTTCCTGGACCGAGCGAGCCAGGACGGTCCGGCCGACACGGATGACGGCGTCCGGCCTCAGCTCGTCGCGCCCGGCAAGCAACGAGGCCCGCTCGATGGTCGCCGACAACGGTCGGCAACCACTCAGCGGATCGGCCAGGACCGGCCACCCCAGTCGATCGGCGGCAGCCTGGACGATGCCCGGATCGACGGGCACGCCCTGTCCGATGATGAGCAGCCCGCGCGTCACGCGGCCTGCTGCCGACAGCTCCTCCGAGAGAGGAACGTCCGGTGGCTGCCACGCAGGCAGGGGTTCCACGGCGACGTCGGTCGCGTGATCGAAGGGCACGCCAACGGTGCGCCCGTCGTCGGTCTCGGGAACCGTCGGCTCGTCGAACTGGAGGTTGAGCTGCACCGGCCCGGGGCGCGAGCCGCCGGCCCCGATCGCGGCCGCCCAACCGGCGCGGACGACGTCGACCCACTCCTGCACCGAACGGGCCTCGTCGGGCAGGACGTCGACATCGAACGACGCACGGACCGCACGGCCGAAGATGCCCGGCTGGTCGATCGTCTGGTTGGCGCCGGTTCCGCGCAGGCGAGCCGGCCGATCGCAGGTGACGGCCACGAACGGGACGCCGTCAGCATCCGCCTCGACGACAGCGGGATGGAGGTTGGCCACCGCGGTTCCGGAGGTGACGACGACCGGGGCGGGCACACCCGTCACCCGCGCAATGCCGAGCGCGAGGAACGCGCCGGACCGTTCGTCGATGGCGACATGGACGTCCACGTCGGGGTGGGCATCGAGGGCGAGCGCCATGGCGGCGGACCGTGACCCCGGACAGACGACAGCCTGGGTCACGCCCAGCTGGGCGAGGGCCTCCACCATGACGCGGGCTTGCGCGGTCGACAGGTTCGGGGCACTCACGCGTCGATCCTCGCGCGGTCGGCCGTGGCCAACCGGTCGAGCAGCTCCGTGGCGATCTCGGGCGCGGGTGTCCACGTGTCGAGAAGCGATCGGCTGGGCGTGATGGTGCGGACGTCGAGGAACCCCTGGGCAGGGATGAGCGGATCGTCGGTGACGTCACCCGTCAACAACCAGGCGGTGCCGAGCCCGCATGCATGGTCCAGCGCAGGCAGGGCTGCGGCGAGCGCGAGCCCCGCGGCGAGCCCGACGGAGGTCTCGACGGCCGACGAGACGACGACCGGGATGTCGGCGGCCTCGGCCACGTCGAGGCACGCGCGAACACCGCCGAGCGGCTGGACCTTCAGCACGATCACGTCGACAGCCGCCCGGCGGGCCGCGGCAATCGCGTCGCCGGCGAGCCGAATCGACTCGTCGGCCGCGACCGGGACCGTGACCCGCCCTCGCACGTCGGCGAGCTCCTCGAGCGTGGCGCAGGGCTGTTCGACGTACTCCAGTCCCCCGGCTGCGGCGTCGAGTCGGCTGATGGCAAGCACGGCGGTCTCGACATCCCAGGCCCCGTTCACATCGACCCGGATCCGCCCGTCGGGACCGGCGGCGTCACGAACCGCGGCGACGCGCTCGACGTCGGCGGCGAGGTCCTGACCCGATTCGGCGACCTTGACCTTGATGGTCCGGCAGCCGCTGTTGACGACGATGCTGGCGGCGGCAGCAGGCGCGATGGCCGGCACGGTCGCGTTGACCTCGACCCGGCTCCGGACGGGCGGCGGAAAGCCGTCCAGGGCGGCCTCGCGCGCGGCGGCCAGCCACCGGGCCGCCTGCGCCGGGCCGTAGTCGGGGAACGGGCTGAACTCGCCCCACCCGGCCGGGCCGTGCAACAGCACACCGCTGCGCTCGGCCACCCGCCGGAACGACTGCCGCAACGGGATCCGAAACGGAACGAGCTCGGTCAGGGCGCTGCCCATCAGTGCGCCCGCAGCAGCAGGCCGACCGTGAGGACCAGCCCGTTGGCCAGGTGGAGCCGCGCCGTCGCCTCGAGCACGGGCACCAGGTCCCGTCCAGCTGCGCCCTCGAGCACGGGTTGGATCACCGACCGCCACGCCGGTACGCCCAGCACGATCACGAGCAGGGCCCATGGCGCGCGCCCGGCCAACGCCACGGCGACACCGGAGGCAATTGCCAGCCGGACGAGCAGGGCGAACAACCGTCGCGTCCGTGCATCACCGAGCACGACGGCAAGGGTTCGCTTGCCGGCGGCCTCGTCGGTGGGGATGTCACGCAGGTTGTTGACGACCAGCAGCGCGACGGCGAGCAGGCCAACCGGCACGGCGGCGACCCACGACAGTCCGAGCAGCGTCTCGTCCTGGACCCACTGGGATCCGACGGTCGCGACGACACCGAAGAAGACGAACACGAAGACCTCGCCGAGGGCGGCGCTGGCATACGGCCTTGGTCCGCCCGAGTACCCCAGCGCGGCGAGGCCGCACGCGAATCCGACGGCGACCAACCACCAGGTCGTCAGGGCGGCCAGCACCAGGCCAGCCACGCCGGCAACGGACAAGGCCACCCCGACGCCATTGCGCATGGCCGCGGGGGTGATCAGCCCACTGGCCACGGCCCGTCGCGGCCCTTGTCGGGCGGCGGTGTCCACGCCGCGCACGCCGTCGAACAGGTCGTTGGCGAAGTTGACGGCCACCTGCAGCGCCAAGGCCACGAGGAGGGCCAGGGCGGCTCGACCGAGGTGGAGATCCGCCACCGGTCGCGCAGATGCAGCCGTGCCGACAGCGACCGGGACCACGGCGGCCGGCAGGGTGCGCGGCCGGGCTGCCTCGATCCAGTGGTTCATCGTCGGTCCGTCGGCGGCACAGCGATCAGCAGCGATCGCCGTGCTCAGTAGTGATAGGGGTAGCTCGACCAGTCCGGCTGCCGCTTCTCGAGGAACGCGTCGCGGCCCTCGGCGGCCTCGTCGGTCATGTAGGCCAGTCGCGTCGCCTCGCCGGCGAACACCTGCTGGCCGACCAAGCCGTCGTCCACGAGGTTGAACGCGAACTTGAGCATGCGCTGCGCGGTCGGGCTCTTCCCGCAGATCGTTCGTGCCCAGGACAGCGCCGTGGCCTCGAGGTCAGCGTGGTCGACGACGGCGTTGACCATCCCCATGCGGTGCGCGTCCTCGGCGGAGTAGGTCTCACCCAGGAAGAAGATCTCACGCGCAAACTTCTGTCCCACCTGGCGCGCCAGGTAGGCCGACCCGAAACCGCCGTCGAAGCTGGCAACGTCGGCGTCGGTCTGCTTGAACCGGGCGTGCTCGCGGCTGGCGATCGTGAGGTCGCACACGACGTGGAGCGAGTGGCCCCCGCCGACGGCCCATCCCCCGACGACACAGACCACGACCTTTGGCATCGTGCGGATGAGGCGCTGCACCTCGAGGATGTGCAATCGACCCGTTCGGCCCGGGTCGATCGACTCGGCCGTCTCGCCCTCGGCATACCGATAGCCGTCACGGCCGCGGATCCGCTGGTCGCCGCCCGAGCAGAACGCCCAGACGCCGTCCTTGGGACTCGGCCCGTTGCCCGTCAGCAGCACGCACCCGACATCCGAGCTCTGGCGCGCGTGGTCGAGGACGCGGTAGAGCTCATCCACCGTCCTCGGGCGGAAGGCGTTGCGCACCTCGGGCCGATCGAACGCAACGCGAACCGCAGCGACGTCGACCGCACGGTGGTAGGTGATGTCGGCGAGATCCTCGAAGCCGGCGACGGGCTGCCAGGCAGCCTGGTCGAAGATCTCGGAAACCACGTCGTCTCCCGGGCAGCAGGACGGCATTCGTACGCTAGTGAGCGCATGGGATCGCTCGTTGCCGTCCGGCTGCCACCCGGGGCGGCCTTCCTCGCGGCCTGGGACCGGATCTGGTCTGCCGGCGATGCGCTGCTGCCCCTCCCGCACGACGCCCCGGATGCCGTGGTGGCACGCACGATCGAGGAGCTCGCTCCGGCTGCGCTGGTGGTCCCGCTCCCGGGACATCCTGACCGCACCCGCGTGGTGCGCCTGGAGGGTGGCCGCGACGTCCCAGCGGGCATCGCGCTGGTGGTCGCGACCTCCGGCACGACGGGCGAACCCAAGGGCGTGCTGTTGTCGCACGACGCGATCACTGCGTCGGTGGCCGCAAGCATCGAACGCCTCGAGATCTCACGGGCGAGCGCATGGTTGTCGTGCTTGCCGTGGCATCACGTCGCCGGGCTCCTCACCGTCCTCCGGTCCCGGGCCAGCGGCGGCGTGGCCGTGGTCCAGCCCGGCTTCGGCGTCGAGGCCGTGCGCCGGGACCTCGACCGGGTCGGTTGGACGAGTCTCGTGCCGACCCAGCTGGTCCGCCTGCTCGATGCCGACGTCAGGCTCGGCGCGCTCGACGGGATCCTGCTCGGCGGCGCGGCCGCACCTGTCACGCTGGTGGACCGGGCCCGGGCTGCCGGGGCACGCGTCGTGGTCTCGTACGGCATGACCGAGACGTGCGGCGGCTGCGTGTATGACGGTGTGCCACTCGCCGGCGTGACCGTGGGCATCGACGGCGAGGGGAGGATCCTGGTGCACGGACCGGTCCTCGCCGACGGCTACCGCGATGGGCGCTCGGGACGAGTCGAGCCCCTCGAACCCATCCGGACCCTGTCCGCCGATGGCACGGAGCGCGTCGAGGACCAGCCAGGCGACGGTTGGTTCGCCACCGAGGACCTCGGGGTGATCGAGAACGGCAGGCTCCTCGTGCTGGGCCGACGAGACGATGTCATCGTGACGGGCGGCGAGAACGTGTCCGCAACCGCCGTTCGCGACCGGCTGAACGAGCATCCGTCCGTCCAGGACGCTGCCGTCACGGGCCTGCCTGACCCCGAATGGGGAACGGTGGTCGTCGCAGCCGTCACGTGCGGTGCCGCGACGCCGTCCGTCGAGGAGCTGCGGGCCCACGTCGCCGAAGCACTCGGTCCCCACGCCGCACCACGGCGGCTTGCCTTCGTCGATGCGATCCCACGGACCGCATTGGGCAAGCCCGACCTGATCGGGCTGCAGAAGATCTTCTGAGGGTCGTTGCAGCTGGGCGGCCGCGAAGGCGAGCGATGCGGCCGGGAACGTGGCGCCCGTCATGGCGAAGCACGTGGACGGGACAGCGATGACCAATCCGGCGCGTCCCCGGCTCCGAACACCCGACAAGAGGGAAACGAACCCTCCAACACCCAACCATGGAGATTCGCGTGAAGACGCTTCGACGCGCCGTCCGCCCGCTTGCCGCTGCCGCAGCGGTGGGCCTGGTGGCGGTTGCCTGCACCAACGACGACCCCCAGGTCGTCGACACACCCGCGCCATCGGCGACCGAGACCACCGACGAGCCTCCCCAGGCTGCTGGTGACCCGTTCGCCCTGCTGTTCGAGGCCACCCAGGCCGTCGGCAACAACGGCGGTTCCGGGGCCGCGATCGCAGGAGCCCTGGACCGGGCCCTCGGCTTGGACGGCGACGTGACCTCGCCGGCCGCAACGACCTACGCCCAGCTGTCGACGCTGCTCCAGGAGCACGTCTATCTGGCAGGCATCGCCGTCGTGCAGGCGTATCACACCGGTCCTGACTCGGCAGAGTTCGCGCTTGCCGCAGGTGCCCTCGACCTCAACTCGGTCGAGCTCGCCGACCTCATCGGGACGGTGGACGCATCCAAGCGTGACGCGTTCCTGGAGCTGTGGCGCCAGCACAT
>JAWWBG010000065.1:0-12416 GCA_033721095.1 Nitriliruptorales bacterium | reverse complement strand
GTCCACCGGGGCCGGCAGCGTTCGACGTGCCGGTCTCCTCGAGGAGGACGGCCCGTGCGATCGTCTGCGACGGCAGCAGCGGGTTCTTCACGTCCACCGTCGTGTTCGGCTGCACGTTCGTGATCTGCATGCCGTTGATCCGCAGGTCGACGAAGGTCGCGCCCGCCGAGCCGAAGCCCGCGTTGAACGGGTTGGCCGACGACTGCGAGACTGCACGGACCACGTCCGCGGTGATCGCACCCGACAGCAGGTCGAGGTCGAGGACTTCGGACGTCGACGTGCTCACCGCCATGCCGCTGCCGACGTTCGAGAACGACCCCGTGCTGACGATGGTCGCGTCGAGCACACCGGGGATGCCGATCGGCAGGATCACGTCCCCTGCCACGGGCGTTCCGGACGGGGCACTCGTGCTCACGCCGGCCAGCTCGTTGATGAGGCTGGCACCGAGCAGGTCCACGTCGAGGGCGTAGGCCGCACCCGTCGTGTTGGCACCGGCCAGCGACACGTCGGTCGAGGTCGTGGCCGTCTTGTCCGGCGACCCCTCGATCGAGGTCGTGTCCAGCGTCGCCGTGTTGACGAGCGTGGTGCCGTCCCCAGCCGTCACCAGGACACGAATCTCCTCGCTGCCGCTGGCTCCGATCGGCTGGTCACCGAGGTCCCACGTGATCGTGTTCCCGGAGACGGTGCCGCCGTCAGCGTCGAGGATCGAGACGCCGGCCGGGAGGGTGTCCACGAGGACGAGGTCGTCAGCAGGCGCGGAGCCTCCAACACTCCAGGTCAGGTTGTAGAGCAGGATGCCACCGGGAGCGACGACCTCCGGGCAGTCGCTCTTCCCGAGCGTCAGCACCGGGGCGTACGTGACCACCGTCTCGCACGGGTCGGACGAGTTGTCCGCCGTGTCCGTCTCCGCGGTCGTCGTCGAGATGGTGGCCGTGTCCTTGAAGGTCACCTGGCCAGCGGTTGGCTGCGTGCCGGGGATGCTGACCTGGTAGGAGATCTGCTTGGTCCCGACGTCACCAACCGTCCCGAGATCGCCGATCGTGAACGTGAGCGTGTTGCCGCTCTGGCTGACGCTGGCGAAGTCGCCGGTCGCACTGTTGGCCACGTAGGTCTGGCCGCCCTCCAGCACGTCGTCGATCTTGACACCTTCGGCCGTCGTGTTGCCCTCGTTCCCGTAGGTCAGCGTGTGGGTCACGGTCGCACCGGGAGCCGCCACGCCGGGGCAGGTCTTCGTCACGAAGACGTCCGCGGCCAGCGCACCGGTCGTGCAGTCGGCTGTGTCGTTCGACGTGTTCGAGTCGCCAGCCGTGCTCACGGACACCGTGTTCGTGTACTGGCCGGCCGCGTCAATGGTCACCTTGTAGGTGATCATCGCGGGGCTCGACGTCGACACGCTCGCGAGCGTCCAGACGATCGTCGTGGTGTCGTCGGGGTTTGGCGTGACGCTGTCAGGTGTCAGCGACGCGCTGCCGTCCACGTAGTTCATGCCGGCCGGGAGCACGTCCGTCACCGTCGTCGAGCCGGCCGGCGCCGTCCCGATGTTGGTCACGGTGATCTTGTGCTCGGCCTGCTCGCCGACCTCGACCGTGCCGGGGCAGGTCTTGGACGGGTCGAGGTTGGGTGCGAACGGCACCTTGACCTCGCACGAGGCCGAGTTGTTGTCGGTGACCTCTTCGTTGCTGGTCGTCGAGATCGTGACGCCGTCGGTCAGGTCCTGGTTGTCGAGCGATCCCTCGTCAGCGATCTTGACGTCATAGGTCAACGTGTGCTCGTCGGACGCCTCACCGGCAGACAACGTGCCGATGTCGAAAACGTAGGGGTCAGCGTTCGTCCCGCTGCCGGACGGATCGGAAATGCCATTGCCGTTGAGCTCTGCGCTGCCGGTCACGTAGGTGAGACCGTCCTCGAGGACGTCCTTGATCTCGACGTTGAGGGCGACACCGGTGCCGATGTTGCCGAACGTGATCGTGTGCGTGATCGTGTCGCCCGGGCTGGCCTGCGGGTCACCACAGTCCTTGGCGATCGTCAGGTCGGCGATGCCGCGGATGTCGATGGGGACGTCGTCCTCGGACGGCTGGCCGAACTCGGGAATCAGGACCCCGAGGTTCTCGCACTGGCCCTCGGTCTCGGCCTTGACGAGGAACTCGACCTTGACGGACGAGCCGAGCTTGACGTCGGGCACGAACCATTCGAGCGTGGAGCCGTTGATCGTGGGCTCCTTCGGTGTGCCGTTGACCGTCGCGCTGTTCTGGTAGGACAGGCACGAGGGCAGCACGTCCTGGATCGTGAGGTCCATCGTCGTGCGCTTGGGCCCCGAGGTGGTGGCGATCAACGTGACCGTGGCCGTCTCGCCGACCGCGAGGTCCTCGGGCATGATGACGTCGAGGCCGTCGATCTGCTTGTCGATGTCGGACGTGATGATCTGGTTGACCGGGAACGGCACGTCCTTGTTGCCAACGCTGACGTCGGCGCCGTTGACGATGGCGTCACCGATGTTCATGTGGCCGGAGGAACCACTCCAGTCCGATGCGCCGCCAGAGTCGGGGCGGTTCTCGTCTGGGAGGGCGAGCAGGGCGCTGTAGGCCAGGGTCAGCTTGCCGCTCGCGGGCAGCGTGAGGTTGTGCCACGTGTAGAAGCCCTGGGTGACCCCGCCACCGATGGTGCGGAACTCGGGGCCGTAGACGTAGGGGGTTGCCAGGCCCGGGTCCTGGTTGGTCACCGCGTCGACGACAGGAATCGGCGTGCACCCGGCTGCACCGACGGGGGCGGCGGTGCGGTTGCCCTCACAGATCAGGAACGGGTGCTGGGTCGGGTTGGACTGGTTGGTGATCTCGCCCCCGACGATGGAGTACTCGATCGCGCCGCGGAGGTCCTCGAACATCCGGGCCGTGCCGTCGGAGTGGTCGAAGGTGGTCTCGACCTCGTCGATGAACGTTCCGGGAGCGGCGTCGGCAAGCACGCGCATGGCCGCCTGGTCGCCCTCGGCGAACCGGATCGTGTTGCCGCGCGTGTACGAGACCGACACGGTGTCGAAGGCCTCGATGGCCCAGTTCACCGAGTCGCCCCCGCCCTTCTTGCCGCCACCACCGTCGGGCGGCTTGGCGGCGAGGCTGGCAGCCGATGCGACCAGCATGGCAAGGCTGACAAGCAGGTGGATGGAGCGGCGACGGTGCTGAAGCAAGGTCACGATGGATTTCCCCCGGTGTTGCGGCGGGGGGCTCCCGGCCCCCAACCGTCAGGACTTCTGTCCCTCTGAGCCCGGAAGTATTCCGCGTCGACGCCTGACCACCCTGCGTGAATCTGGGGCAATTTCGCCGTTGTCACGCCCTGTCACGAGGGGTGGTCAAATGATGACGACCCGTGACATTTTGCGTGCGACAACCGCTCGTCCCCGCGCGGTTGATGAACACGACCGCGGCGCCCGATCCGGCGTGCAGCGGATGGACGCCTTCGGGACGCCGCCCTGCTGGCCCCTCCGGCTCAGGCGCGTCGCCTCGCCAGCGCCGTCGCGCCCACGACCAGGATCGCGCCGAGGATCGCGCCCGCACCGGTTGCGGGCAATGGGCTCTTGCCCCCACCACCGCCCGGCTGTTCACCGGCGGCAACGTCGCCTTCGGCGGCGGGACAGACGTCATCGTCCGGAAGCACCCAGCGCGAGGCACCGAGGTCGAAACGGAGCGGATGCAGCAGGAGGCTGCCGGGATCAGGCACCGGCACCACCGTGTTCGTTGGGTCATGGTCTGGGTCGAGTGGCTCGGATGCCGAATGGGGGTGCAGGATGGCGGTCGTGCAGACGCCGTCCCACAACGACAGCTCCACCTGGTCCCCGAACTCGGCGTCATTCTCGAACGCGATGAGGCATTGGACCGGGCCGCCGCCGAACAGCTCCGCTTCGTCGCAGTGCGAGCGCGTACCGACGATCGTCGCGCCCGTCGCGACGGCGATCGTTCCGGCCTCCAGGGCGTGATCGAAATGGCCGTGCCCGATGATGATGTACTCGGGGTCGAGGTCGACGAGGTCCTGCGTCACGGCGGGCACGTAGTTGGACTCGTCCTCCTCCTTGTGGATGTAGGCGTCGAACAGCACGACGTGGCCGTCAATTGCGGCCGCGAACGTCGCGACGGACACCCAGGAAAGATGCAGCTCCCCACGCGGCAGCTCGCCTGTCACCGGATCGACGTTCTCGGCTCCGAAGAAACGTTGTCGCGCCGCGATGGGTCGCCGCAGAAACGTCCGCGCCCTCGGCAGCGTGGCTCGAGCGGGACTCCGTCGTCGGAACGAGGACCAACGCGACGGCCAACGCGAGCACCATCGTCACCGACCGCGGCCAGATGAACTCTTGCGCCACATCCCGCTCCCGTGCGAATCCCGGGAACACTAGATGGGATCAGCCGGGGACGAGGGCCCCGAAGACGCGTTGACCATCTTCCGTGAGGGCCTGCCGCAGGACGAGACCCGGCCGCGCAGACTCCTCATACAGGGCCGCCAGCGCATCGACGTCCTGCGCCTCCGCAGCCTCGGTGATGCGTCGCGCGACGTCGGCGATGTCACGGAGGTAGGCGAGGGCCGCCGCGTGGTCCTCGGCCAGCTCGTCGGGCGGCGTCAGCGCCTCCAGGTCGGCCTGCGCCCGGGCGAAGCCGGCCTCGGCCTCCGGCTGGACCTCGGCCAGCACGGCGAGTTCCTCCTCGTCGGTCAACAACCGCAGCGGCGGCGTGCCGATCAGGGGAAACACGGTCGCCGCGACGCGACGGGAAATCCGGTTCGCCTCGGCCCCGTACTCGCCGGGGGGCAGCTGGCCCGGACCGACGCAGGTCTCGTCGGGAGCACCCGGATCCCGCAGGGTCAGTGCCCGGCAGAACTCGGGAGAGCTCGACGTGACCTCCAGGAGCAGGCCGGAGAAGGCGGCATTGAGCCGAGCCGCGGCGATGGACAACGCACCCAGGTCGCGAGCCTGGAGCGCGGCGTCGAACTCGGCGGCCAGCGACACCTCGGTCTGGAGATTCGCGACCCAGAGCGCGTGATTTTCTGCGTGCTCCGCTGGCGGGACCAGGGTGGTGGCCCGTTGCTGCAGCGCACCGATGGCATCCAGCAACCCGAGCTCGCTCACCGCGGCGAAGTAGGCCTCGCGATCCTGATAGGTCCCCTCGATGGTCTGGAGGAAGCCGCTCAGAATCTCGTCCGCAGGGCGCACCGCCGCCGCCACGTCGTTGAGGAACGAGTCGGCGAAGACGTGGTGCGACGCCGTCGGCGACCGGGATGCCGACGACCCCTCCTCGCCATCCCCACACGCGGCGGCCACGAGAGCAGCGACCGCGAGGACCCACGCGGTCCGGCTGATCATGGCCATGGCTGACACCCTCGGGAGCCTGCCACAAGAACCGTCACACAAGCGAGGTATTCCGCGCGCGTGACCATGCAGCGCGGCTGGCCCGGGCGGCCGCACCCGTTGCCTCGATCGACGAGGTCGTCAGACCAGTCGACGGCGCCGGGAATGCAGCACGAACGCCAGCGCACCGAGCGCGAGCGCGACGGATCGGATGGCTTCTGCTGCACCGGTCGTGGGCGTGGGCGTGTCCGGGTCCCCGGGTCCCGAGGAAGCCACGTCGCCGTCGCCGCTCAACCGCAGCAGGAACAGGCCCTCGGTGCGGCCACTGACCGCGATGGTCCCCGACTCGAAGAAGGGATAGTTCGACCAGGTTCCGTCGAAGGTGGCGTCCGTGTGGATCGGGAAGGTGTCGAAGAACGCGATCTCCTCCAGACCTTCCTCGATGTTGGAGGCGTCGAGCACACGCAGCCCCGCCGCGTAGTTCGACTGGTAGACGCGATCACCAACGACATAGTTGTTGTGGTCGATCGCGGCCGTTTCGTGGAAGTGCATGTAGTGCACGACCGGATTCTCGAGATCGCGGACATCGACCACGATCGTCCGCGTGTTGAACTCGTGGGTCTGCTCGTCGAGCTCGTCGTTCGCGATGAAGAAGGCCTGGTCCTCGGTCAACCATCCCTGGTGGGCGTAGACCGCGTCCTCGTACGGGAGGCGACCCAGGACGACGGGCGATGCCTTGTTGGTGACGTCGGCGATGACGATCTCGTCCTCGGATGCGTTGAAGCAGACCTCCTGGCCGGTGTAGCGCGTGTCCGGTCCTTCGTAGATCACGCACTGGGTGTCGTGGACGTACGCAACGGGCGAATGCTCCATGACCGGTGGGCCGACCGTTCGAAAGGCCGTCCCGGGTCCACCTGCGACTGCGAGGCACCCGGCGAACTGGGGGTCCTTCGGCGAATTGAGGTCGATCATGTGCAGGCCCGACAGGCACTGGTCCGGCACGACGAGCGCGGCATTGCCGCCGACGAGGTACGCGAAGCCCGTGTCCGTGTTGATCGCCAGGTTGTGGGCCGCGTCGTTGAGCATGTAGCGGGCGTCGACATCCCACACCTGCGGTTCCTCCACCCCTCGCAGTCGTGTCAGGTCGAACACGCTCATGCCGTGGCCGGTCGACTCGCTCACGATGTACACGTGGTCTGCATACACCTTGATGTCGTGCCACGTGGCATGCAGCAGGGCGGGATTCGGCAGTTCCCCGACGTAGACAGGTGCCAGGGGATCGGTGATGCGGAAGAAGGCGACGCCGTTCGTCTTGCCGATGATCACGTACTCGTCACCGTTGTCGGGATCCGTCCAGCCCCAGATGTCGCTCACACCGGCGCTGTTGAAGTCCTCCTCGGGCACGAAGCTGAGCAGATCGATCCCGTCACACGGGAAGGGCCCAGCCATGCCGTCGATGCAGGGAACGTCGGTCATGGCAGGCAGCGGATCGGGGCGGGCGACCGTTGCCAGCACCTCGGTGCCGCCGATGACCGCGTCGCGGACCTCGTAGGCGGGCTCGAAGCCGCCAATCTCGATGGCGGGGATGCCGCCGGTCACCGCGTTGCCACCGTCGCCCTCCTCACCGTCGTCGGAGATCTGGACAACGGCGATGGCGCCAGCCTGCTCTGCCATCAGCACCTTCAGCGCGAAGGGGTAGGTCGGGCACTGGTCCCCGGGATTCGTCTGGCTCACCCGCGAGTCGATCAGGGCGATGTTTCCGACGACCTCCCCGGCGACGGGTGCGTAGGAGGCCGGGGTGCACCCCGAGCCCGCGTAGACCAGCCGGGCCGACTGGTCGTCGACGGGCGCCGAGCCGCTCCAGTGGACGCCGGGCAGGAAGCGGGCGAGGTCGGCCGGCGCATCGATCAGGAGCCCGATCGACGGGACGTCGCCGGCGACCTTGCTGGCAACGTGTGCCTCGGCAGGACTGGGCAGCAGCATCAGGGCGAGCAGGGCCCACGCCATGATGCGGGCGGGGGGGAGAACGGTGGCGTGTGGACGGGTCATCCGCGGGCCTTGGAAGGTGGTCATCGGTTCCAGTGTCCTTCGACAATGGATTCGACCGCTCCTGCCAACCTGAGCGCAGCCCGCGCACGCCGGCCATCCGGCCACCGAGGGGCTCCATTTGGCTGGTCCGGGCGTCCGCAACGGCTTGACGGTGTCCGCACGTCGACCGACACTCAAAGGACGACGCGAGCCGTCAAAGGCCGCCAGTCATGGCGAAGGCGATCCCCTCGCAGCCGGGCAACCAGCTGGGGAGCGAGGACCTCGACGCGTTGTTGCGCGTGTCCCAGGACCTGCTCGTTGTCGCCGGCTTCGATGGCTACCTGCGGTGGGCGAACCTGGGGTTCACCGACGTGCTCGGGTACGACCGCAAACGGGCCTCGACGATCAACTTCCTCGAACTGATCCATCCCGACGACGTGCACCTGGTCCTCGGGGTCATGCAACGGATGGCAGAGGGAGAACCGGGCAACGCCGTCGAGGTGCGCGCACGGGCGGCCGACGGCTCGTGGCGCTGGTTCCGGTCGAGGACGCACGCCGTTGGCGACCGGATCTACGTCTCTGCCATCGACATCACGGCGGATCACGAGCTGGCAGAACAACGTGACCGAACCCTCGAGTTCCTCGGTCGCTACACGGCCGCGGTGTCGCACGACCTGATCGGCCCCGTCACGAACATCGCCATGGGCGTCAACTCGCTGAACGAGCTGCTCGACGAGGACCCCGCCGGTCTGCTGGACCTCATGGCACGCAACGTCGACCGCGCGGCCGCGCTCATCGGCTCGTACCTGGCGCTCAATCGACAGGAGGACCTGGACCGCACGGACGAGCGCTTCTCCGAGCTGGTCGCGACGGCACTCGGCGACCTGACCGATCCTGTCCGCGACCGCATCGTGTTGCACGAGAAGGGCGTGGATGTCACCGTCCACGTGGAACGGACGCTTGCCTGTTCCCTCATCCGCAACCTGCTGACGAACGCCGTGCGCCACGGCGGCCCGAACATCGAGATCGTCGTCGAAGCCGTCGAACTCGACACGGGGCGCGCCCGGATCGCGATCGCCGACGACGGCCGTGGCGTGCCGGAGGAGGAGCGCCTCAAGATCTTCGACTGGACGCATCGGTCGTCGACATCGGTCGGCTTCGGGCTGGGCCTGGCCATGAGCCGCCAGATCGTCGAGGCCCACGGCGGCACGATCTGGGTGGAGGACAACCACCCCCGTGGTGCGCGCTTCCTCTTCACCTTGCCGCTGGCCAGCCAGGCCCCCGACCGCTGATCGAGAGAAATCCCGGACTCGCCGGCGATCGGGCCGCCGCCGGGGGTCGTCAGGCCATTCTCCGGCGGCGCGCAGCCAACATCAGGGCGCTGAGCAGGCCGATAAGCGAGCCGCCACCCGTTGCCGGAAGCGGCGCCTTGTCGGCCGGGGCAGCGAGTGGAGTGGGCACACCGCCCTCCACCTGCCCGGTTGCTCTGCAGCCGCCGAGCTCGGCGTCCATCGCAGCCACGACCGTGAACCATTCCTCGGAGTTGTCCTCGATCGTGAAGGACCAGGCGTCGGGATCGAGCGGGTCGTCGCCCCCCCACCCGTCCGCACCCAGCGCATGGCTGAGGCGAACCGCGGTCAGGCACCCCGACGGCACGACCGTGATCTGCTGGCCCTCGAAGCCCCAGGCCGAGTATGCGTCATCGCCCGCTGTCCGCGTCGCCCAGGTCTGGTAGCCGTACCAGCCCTCGGAGTCGTCGGTCATGGTGATCATTGCGTCGACCCAGGCGGACGGGACAACCTGATGGCCCTCCGGTGTACGTCCGCGATGCCGCAACAGCTCGCCGAAGCGGGCGAAGTCGTGAGGTCGGGCGAACAGGCCATGCGAGGCGATGACGTCACCGACACGGTCGGAGGTCATCACGGCGTCGCCCTCGGCACCCATCGGGATCCACAACTGCTCCGACAGGATCTGGTTGAACGGCTTGTCGTGGAGCGTCTCGAGCAGCCACGCGAGGACCTGGGTGGCCGCGGAGTTGTAGTGGAACACCGTGCCGGGCTCGTCGTCGGTGCGCGGCAGCGACGCGATGTACTCGTTGCGGGTCTGGCCGATCGCACCGTCGCTGTACAGGTCGAAACCGATCTGGAACCACTGCTGCCACTGGGTGTTGAGGGCGAGGACCGGCGTCTCCTCGTCCCAGTGGACGCCCGTCTCCATCTGGAGGAGGTTCTCGATCGTGACGCCCTCCCAGGCCGTGCCGGCGAGGTCGGGAAGGTGGACCTCGACGGGGTCGTGGAGCGACGGGAACAAGCCGTCGTGGAAGGCGATGCCGACGACGGCCGCGACGAAGGTCTTGGTGATCGACCAGGGCTGGTGGCGGATCTCGGGTGAGTAGCCATTCGCGTACCACTCCCCCACGACCGTGCCGTCGTGGACGAAGACGACGACGTCCGTTCGGGTCGTCCGCAGGAACTGCCGCATGGTCTTGGTCTCGCCGTCGAACTCGTAGTGGAAATCGGAGAGGTCGACGTGATCGACCGGCAGCGCGGACACGTACCCGTCGTCATCGGCGACCGGCGCGTCGACGAAGAACAGCTCCGGACGGATCGGGTCCGTCGGCCACGGAACGTTGAAATGCCCGTCCTCGACGAGGTCGCTGACCCAGTCCGTCCAGTAGTCCGGGTGGAGCCAGGTCTCCAGCCAGCCCGCCACGGCATCCGGCACCGGCGGCGTTCCCGTGACGGGCCCCTCGGCCGCCACCGAAGGGCTGCTCCAGACCAGCCCGAGTGCCAGCACACATGCTGCCGCGCGCCTCGGCAGACGCCACCGGACTCTGCTCATGGACGAACAACCGAAAAGCCAATTGCCAATCCCGCCACCGCAAGCTGCGACATCAGGTCGCCCACAACAACCATCCAACCACCCTCGAAACGACGCGGACTCTAAGGTCGAGTTTCAAATCATGTACACGGCTCGGGAGAACACGAGGGTCCGAGAGGCTTGGTACAACGAGTACGGCTACACGAGCGAGGGATCGGTAGGCGGCATCTGGAAGCTGTGGAAGTTCGCCGCCAAGGAGACCATCAGCATCGCCGGCTACTGGAAGGGCCACCGCACGCGGACCGTAAACCAGTTCAAGACGTACTACACGCCCTGGGAGACGGTCGACGAAGCTGCCAGCACGATCAAGACAAGCTGCTAGATGAACGGATGGGGTGGTCCGGCTCGGGCCACCCCAATCCGCGCAACGAGGGAGGTGTCATGAAGTACACCGGTTTCCGTTTCGGGCTCGGCATGAACGTCACTTGGCCTCTCGTGGCGTTGACTGCCGCGATGTCGCTCGCGCTCGGTGCGTGCGGGTCCGGTGAGGAAGTTGCCGAGCTTGCGGCTGAGAGTTGCGACGAACTCGCGGAGGCCTTCGCCGCCGAACTCGAAACCCGCACCTTCGCAGCCATCGAAGACGACGATCGCGACCCGTACTACATCACCGAGGACGTTTCAGAGGCCCAACTCATCGTCCTTCGCGGGCTCTACGCAATTCCGGACAAGGCCAGCCTGGGATGCGCAGAGGCGTCGGACTTTCACAGCAGCGTGGTGGCCGCACTGAGCGACCGCTTCAAGGCCGAGGTACCACGCTGGTTGTCGAGCATCGATGTAGGCAACACCTGGAAGCAGTACGACGATGACCTTCGTTTCGCAATCGAAGGCGCTTTCTTGCCGGCCAACCAGCCCTAGGACGTCGTTGCCGGAACGCTTGTCCTCTAGCGGACTGCCCTTGCTGACCTGAGTCCCGTACAGCCGGATTCGGTGGGCCCGCCAGGGATCGAACCTGGAACCAACGGATTATGAGTCCGCTGCTCTGACCGATTGAGCTACGGGCCCGGATGATGGACCGGGTCAGCCTACGAAGCGGCCGCGCGAGGACTCAGAACGACGACGGATCCATCGTTGCGAAGGAGTCCTCGCCGCCGCGTATTCGCTCGGCCAGCAACGTCACCCGCGGCAACTCCGTCGCGAACCAGTACCGCGTGGTTCGCAGCACGCCGTCACGGAACGTCTCGTCCAGCGAGCTGGATTCGGTTGCCGCCGCGGCACGCAGCAGGTGTTGCCAGGCCACCACGACGACGGAGAACAGGTCGAGGTAGTCGACACTGTGGCGCAACATCCGCTCAACGTCCCCGCCTGCGCCGATGGCGCCGAGCTCCGCAGTCAGTCCGGCCAGTTCCTCGACGGCCTGCTCGAGCGACGCGCACAGCCCGTCGTCGACCTCGGCGTGCCTGGCGCGCTCGATCGTGTCGGCGACCGCCTCGACCAGCGTCGCGATCGCCGCGCCCTCACCTGCCATCGCGCGACGACCGAGCAGGTCGATCGACTGGATCCCCGTTGTGCCCTCGTGGATGGAGTTGAGCTTCTGATCCCGCAGCCAGGCCTCGGGGAGGTACTCGCTGGAGTAGCCGTAGCCACCGTGAATCTGCACGGCCAGCACGTTGGACTCGAAGCCGGCCTCGGCCGGAAAGCTCTTGACGATCGGCGTCAGCAGGTCCAGCAGCCGCTGCGCCCGCGCCCGTTCCTCCTCCGACGCACCGTGGGCAGCCAGGTCAGCCTGCATCGCGGCCGTCATCACCAACGTCATGCCGCCGTCGACGATCGCCTTCTGGCGGAGCAGCATGCGTCGGACGTCGGCGTGCTCGATGATCGGGACGGGCGGGCTGGTCGGGTCGCGATCCTCGAGCGGCCGGCCCTGTGGACGCTCGCGCGCGTAGGCCAACGACTCGTGGTAGGCGACGGCGGCTGTGGCCACGCCGTTGAGGCCGACCATCAGCCGCGCCTCGTTCATCATCTGGAACATGTGCGCCAGGCCGCGATTGGGCTCGCCCACCAGCCAACCAACGCAGTCGCCGCGCTCACCAAACGACAGCGCCAATGACGGCAGGCCCTTCCACCCGATCTTGTGGATCATCCCGGTCACGTCGACGTCGTTGTCGACGAGGCCGCCGTCGCCGGTCGGGCGGCGCTTGGGCACGGCGAACAGGGAGATGCCGCGCGTGCCCGCCGGCGCACC
>JAWWBG010000064.1:0-12435 GCA_033721095.1 Nitriliruptorales bacterium | reverse complement strand
GCCGGATTGCCCGGCGCCCACGAGGGGAGACCTCATGATTCGTCGCCTGTCCATCCTGTTCGGTCTCACGGCAATGGTGTTGCTCGTGGCGATCGCGCCCGCCGTCGCCCAGTCCGACGTCTCGGACGTCTCGGACGTCGAGGAAACGCAGGGCCCGACCGAGCTGCCAACCGAGGACCCGACCGAGGATGTCGATGACAACGAGCTGCCCCAGACCGGCAGCGGCATCGCCCTCGCCGGACTCGCGACCGTCCTGGCGGGTACGTATGGCATCTACCGCTTCTCCGGTCGCGGACTCGCTCCCGGAAGCTGAGCCTCGGGGCCCCGACCCCGACAGCGTCGCGAGCGCAGCTGGGCATCACTGGCTGCGCTCGCGTCGTTCCCGCCTTCTTGCGGGGTTCGTGGCGGCAGCGTTGGCTGGCCTTGCCTGGCTGATCGTCGACGTCCTGGCCCTGCGCGGTCACCTGCAGGCCACGGGGGACGAGCTGCTGGCCGCGAAGGCAGCCATCCTCGAGGCCGACGTGCCCGGTGCCACCGAGCACGTCACGTCGGCTCGGGCCGAGGTGGACGCCGCCACGGGTCGCATCGACGGCCCGGTCTGGTGGCTGCTGCGGATCACGCCACTGGTCGCCGACACGCCAGAGGTCCTCGACGCCGCGGTCCAGCTCGCCGACGCAAGCGTGGCGGTCGCCCAGGCGGCGCTGACCTCCGACACGGAGCTGCTGCCGACCGACGGCACCATCCCGCTCTCGTTCGACGACGGACGTGTCGACCTCGAGCTGCTGGCCGAGTACCGGTCACTGCTCGATGGCCTGCCGATCGAGGCTGTCCGCGTGGCGCGGGACCGGCTCGCCCTGGCGTCGGACGGCACCATCGCGGGCGTGTTGCGCAACGCCGCCGACGAGGCGGTCGCCACCGCCGATGAGCTGCTCGAGACGTTGGCGGCAGGCCAGGACGGCCTCGCCCTGGCCCAGGGACTGCTCGGCGCCGAGGGTCCCCGGTCCGTCCTCATCGCCATCCAGAATCCGTCGGAGCTGCGCGGCGCCGGTGGACTGGTCGGGTTCCTCGCCGTGCTGGATGTCGAGTCCGGCAGGATCAGCCTCGCCCCGCCTGTCGACGTCGAGTCCGGCGCCTTGCCCGAGGAGACCAAGGAGAACAGCGGGGGCGCGGCCGGTATCGAAGGACCGGGCGTCGTCTTCCACAACGACCTGCAAGGTCGCGAGGCAACCGAACCCGTCGACCGTCCCGCCGAGATCGCCGCTCGGTACGACCACAACAAGATCGGTGTCGAGCTCGAATCGGTGACCGTCCACCCCGACGTGGCCGTTGTCGGGCCGATCATGACCGCCCTGTACGAGCGCCTGACCGGGGTGAGCACCGATGCGCTGGTGCTCGTGACACCCGTCGGGTTGCAGCGGCTCCAGGAACACGTCGGACCCCTGGAGCTGCCACCGGAACTGGCCAAGTACGTCCCGACGATGCCCAATCCCGTTCCCGCGGATCAACTCACCGAGGTCCTGCTGATCACCGCCTACGACGAGCTGGGGGGCCCGACCCGGCTTCGGCGCCAGTACCAGGCGGTCCTCGCCAACCGTGCATTCTCGGCCTTCCTCGATGGTGGATGGGAGGCCGCCGAGGTTGCGCGGTCGCTGGGCGAGTCCCTGGCCAGTCGCCACGTCCAGTTGTGGAGTGGCCGGCCCGACGAGCAGGAGCGGCTGGAACGGCTCGGCGTCGCCGGCCGGCTGCGCGACGGGGATCCGTTCACCGACGACGTGCTGATCACGGCCAACAACTCGGCCGCCAACAAGGCGGACTCCTTCGCGCTCCACCGATTCGACCTGGACGTCCAGTTGAGCCATCCCATCCAGTCGTGGGTCCGCCGCCACATCGTCGCCACGATCACGCAGGCCAACACGTTCGAGCCCGACGAGGTCCACGATGGGTTCATCCAGAACGCCGTCTTTCGCGACGGCCAGGGTGGCCTGCGTCGAGACGAGCGCACGGGGTTGATGCGGACCTGGTGGACGTGGTGGATCGAGAACAAGGAAGGGGTCGACACCTACTGGCGCGGGTCACCCGACAACGAGCGCGGATACGACCGGGAGACCGTCAACGGGCTGTTTGCGATCGACGGAACGATCCTGCTCGAGCGCGGTGAACATCGGTCCCTGGGGCTGGGTTACCACCGCGACATCCTCCTGGAGGAGGATCGTGACGAGGTCGTCTATCGGCTCCGATGGCGCCGCCAACCCAAGGTCGTCCACGACATCCTCAACATCCGGCTCCGGCCTCCGCCCGGGTGGACCGTGGTCGCGGCCGTGGCCTCTGGAGGCCCGGCGCAGCCGACGCTGGACGGCCTGGCCCACCGCGCCCCGGTCGCACGGGTCATCGACAACGAGGTCACCATGACCGGCACGGTGACCAGCGACGTGGTCCTCGAGGTGCGGATGGTCCGGGGCTAGGCGCGGGCACACCGATGTTGTCAGTTGGCCGGGTCGTCCAGTGCCGACTTGAGGAGGCGCGCGACCGTGCCGTCATCGGATGGGGCGACCGTGCGCAGGTCCAGCAGCACGACACCGGCTTCCGCGCGGGCGATGATCGGGGGACGGCCCGCACGCAACCGTCGCGCCAGTGCTTCCGGATCCCTCGCGCGGACCGACAGGCCGATGGACGGGACCTCACCGCCAGGGCCGGTTCCGCCTCCGACCCGCGCCGTGAGCGAGACGACCTCGATGCGGGTGCTGGGGACGTCGGCATGGATGCTGCGCGCCCGCCGTGTCAGGGTCTCGGTCGTTGCTGACAGCATGGCCCACACCGGCAGGTCGACGGGTGCCTCGTCTGCGCGCAGGTGGGACGCGACGGTGGCCTCCAGGGCTGCCCGGTGCAGCTTGTCGATGCGCAGCGCTCGCGCCAGTGGATGGCGCCGACAACGCATGATGAGATCGCTGCGGCCCACCACGATTCCCGCCTGGGGCCCGCCCATGAGCTTGTCGCCCGAGAAGACGACGAGGTCGGCGCCGTCGGCGATCGCGCCCCGAACCGTCGGCTCTCCGGCCAGGGTCGGCGTGGCCACCTCGTCGATGAGGCCAACGCCGACGTCGAAGACGAACGGGATGCCGTGGTCGGCGGCGATGGCGGCCAGCTCGACCGGGCCGGTGGACTCGACGGCGCCCACGAAGCGATAGTCCGACGGATGCACCTTCAGCAGCATCCCGGCCGTGTCCCGGATGGCGCTGCGGTAGTCGACGGGCCGCGTGCGGTTGGTCGTGCCGACCTCGCACAGTCGCGCGCCCGAGAGCGGCACGAGATCGGGCAGCCGAAACGTCGCTCCCACCTCGACGAGCTCCCCGCGTGAGACGATCACGTCCCGCCCCGACGAGAGGGCAGTGAGGACCAGGAGCAGGGCGGCCGCGCCGTTGTTGACGACCATGGCGGCTTCGGTGCCGCACAACTCGGCGAGCAGCGTGGCCAGGTGGTCGGTTCGGGAGGCCCGTCGCCCGGTCTCGACGTCGAACCCCATGGCGGTGTAGCCGGCGGCCTTGGCCACGGCATCCCGCGCGAGCGTCGACAGCGGGGCCCGACCGAGATTGCCCGGGAGGATCGTCCCACTGGCGTTGATCACGTGCCCGAGATCGCCCGCGCGACGGCTGGCGATGAGGTTCGCCGCAGCCTGGATCAGCTCGTCACGACGTGGGACCGGGCGCCCATCTCGCTCGCGGTTGCGCGCCTCCGTGAGCACGTCCCCCAGTGCTTGCCGGGCTGGCCGTGATCCCCACTGCTTGGCGAGGACGACGAAGGCCTCGTCGTCGGCGAGGTCGTCGAGGGCGGGCACCGTGGACGCAGCAGCTCCTGTCATGTCCCGAGTCGGCAGTCAACCAGACCCCGTCGGGGAACGACTCGTCAGGCCGAAGCCATCGTCTCGTCCACCCAGGCGCGGATCTCGCTCGTGAATCGGTCTCGGCGCCAGTGCTGAGCAGCTGCGTGAAGCGCGGAGGGTCGAAAGGTGCCCCAGTCCATGCTGTCGAGGGCAGCGGCGAACGCCTCGGCCGACTGCTCGGCCACGAGGTGCCCGGTGGCGCCCTCGGTCACCGTGTCGCGGGCACCGCCGGCGTCGTAGGCCAGTACCGGTGTGCCGGAGGCGATCGCCTCGACGGGGACCAGGCCGAAGTCCTCCTCGGCGGGATGCAGCAGGACGGTGGCCTCGCGAAACAGCCGTTCGAGCGTGGAGCCATCCGGTCGGACGACGAAGGTCGTGGCGGTGCCGGCCGCCTGCGCCCGCAGCTGGCCCTCCAGCGGCCCATAGCCCGCCACGGTCAGCGGGACGCCGGCTCGGGCACAGGCTTCGATTGCCAGATCGGGGCGCTTGTAGGCGATGAACCGCCCGACGAACAGGGCGCTGCCCGGCTTGACCTGGTCGTCGGGCAGGGGTGCAAACCGCTGGACGTCGACGGGCGGGTGGATGACACGGGCTGGGCGCCCGTAGAACTGCTCGATGCGTTCGGCGACGGCGCGCGAGTTGGCCGCGAAGGCATCCGTCCAGCTGACCGACCGGCGGTCGAGCGCGCGGAGCGGCGCGCCGAGCACTCGCGACACCCCGGGTCGTGTCCGGGTGCGTGCATCGAGCTCGGGAGTCCACAGGTACCGGGCGGGTGCGTGGACGTAGGACAGGTGCAACGCCGCACGAGCCGGGGCGAACCAGCGGGCGAAGGCGTGCGACGACGTGATTACCACGTCGTAGTCGGGGGCGTCGATCGCCTGCCACGCCAGGGGCATCAGGGGCAGGGTGGCTGCGCGCGTGTTGCGCAACAGGCCCGTTCGATCCAGCCAGGTCGTCGTGATCTCGCGCCCGCCGACGTCGAGGTCGACGCCGGGCGCGTGCGTCAGCGCGTACAGGTCGGCGTCCGGCCATGCCTGCGCCATCGCCTCGAAGACCTGCTCGCTGCCGGCGCGGGCGTCGATCCACTCGGTCGCGATGGCCAGGCGCACGGGATGTCCCTGCTCGGGAACGGCTGACGCTAGGAGATGGCCGGTGGCCGGCTCGGACAGCTCGGCATGGCCGCTCGTCAGGCGGACAACCGCCAGTTGCGGCGATCGATCGTGCGGGCGATCACCACCGCCGTCAGGGCTCCGAGGGCCACGTAGATCCAGACCCAGTGCTCTCCCGCGAGCGGTTGCAGCAGGCCGTCGCGCAGGCCGCGCCATGGGCCGCCGGATCCGTCGCCGACAACCAGCGTGCCGACGACCGTGAGCGTCACGATCACGGGCAGCCCGTGGCGCCCGACGAGCGCCGGGCCGGACAGCACGGCGCCGGCTCGAAGGTGCAGCAGCAGGTGGACGGCGCCGAACACCCCGAACACCAGCGCGGCGCTGAGCAACGCCCAGCCCGGAGTTGCCAGGGTTCGGTTCACGGGGACGAAGACCGCGCTGCCCAGACCTGCGACCACCAGCCAGGCGGACTGGACGAACAGCGCCGCTGCGGTCGCGGGACCGTCTGGACGTGATCGCAGCCACTGTCCGAGCTCGTGACCGACGAGGACGAGGACGATCATCATCGGCAGGGTGGCCACGCCCCAGGGGTCGTTGGGCTCGAGTCCACCGCTCCCGAGAACGAGTTGATCGAGGGTCGCCGCCGCATTGTGGCCCGGCTGCAGAGAGCCCGAGCCGGCCAACGGGCTGGCCCAGAGCACCCAGGCGTGGACGGCCAGCAGCCCGAGCCCGGTGAGCAGCCGGCGGCGTTGCGGCTGCCGGGACAACAGCCCGACGGCGACGGTGGCCACGGCCAGCTGCTGCAGCGGTCCGGTCAGCACCAGCGGAAGCCCGTGGACGGCGAGGCTGGCGCCCAGGCCGGCGGCCATGAGGATCACCAGGCGACGTGCCAGCCGCTTCGGTGTCTGGGACCGCGGCCGCCAGGCGATCGCGAGACCGGCAACGATGGGGAAGCCGCCGGCCATCAGGTCCGCGAGCCCGAAGCCGTCCCACGCAGCCGGCGCGAGGGGAGACGGCAGGTTGTTGACGCCGGCGAGGATTCCCGCGCCCACGCTGACCAGCAGCAGGCCTCGCACGACATCGGTGCGAACGTCGCGCGTTCGACGCGATCGCGCCATCCCTCCACCTCCTCGAACCGGCGATGCATCGCCGGTCCCTTCAGGGTGTACCGGCTCCCGCCGGCCGCACCGAGGAGGTGATCACGTGCCTTCGGTCGGGGCGTCTCGGTCGTCCTCGACGGGCAGGTCGTCAAGTTCGTCGCCGTGCTCGAGCTTGCGTCGCGCCCGGTCGCGCGCGCGCAACAGCTCGCTGGTCGTCTCGGTGGGCTCGGGCCCAGCTGCGGGCTGTCGGCGGCTCCGCGCCCGCAGCGCCTCCCATGCGCGTCCGACGTCGGCTCGCTCCAGGCGCAGTCGTCGCAGGCCGATGTCGGCAACCAGCAGGATCATTGCAAGCAGGGCCAGGACGGGCCACAGCGACCGCGATGCTGCGCCGGGGTCGAGGCCGGCAGGATCGAAGACGCCGGTGGGATCCGGATCGAGCACGCCACCACCAGCGGCCGCGATCCGCTCGAGGATGTCGGCTGCGGCATCCACGGGGGCGTACTCGGGCGACCACGACCGGATGGCGGTGGTTGCGCCGCGCCAGGTGGGGGTGCCGTCCTGGGTGAGCACTGCGCTGACAGCGTGGACGCCCTGGATGCTGGCCGGTACCTCGGCGCTGAACTCGTTGAGGGCGGTACGTGTCAGCGTGACCCGGGACCGGGATCCGTCCGGGCCGGTCACGGTTGCCTGCAGCTCGGCGTCGGCAGGCACCTCGGCGGCGGTGGTGGCCGTGATGCGCATCCCGGTGGGGGTCATGACGGCCTCGAGCGACACCGACGGGTCGTCGGGCCCGGCAAAGGTCGACTTGACGGTCGTCGTCCAGAAGTCGACGAACCCCTCCCAGTCCACCCAGTGCTGGGACCAGCGGGGCGAGGCATCGGACGTCCAGGCGACGGCCGTCCCGAGTCCTGCCTGCCAGCGAGCCAACAGCGGGTCGGACTCCTCGCCGATCCGCAGGAGCGTCCGCGCGGTTGGCTTGTCCGTGGTCGCGAGGTAGCCGAGGAGCGGCGGGCTCGCCACGAGCTCGTCGGTGATCGGGTCGAGGGCCGTGATGGTCGGCGTGAAGACGCCCTCGTTGATGATCGGTCGGGCCGCGAACTGCACCTCCGAGACGATGATGTCCGGGATCGACAGCAGGTCCCGCCCCGGGTAGTAGCGGCCGCCGCCGGCGTCCGCCATGTCCCGCAGGACCTCGCCCGTGCCCTCGCCGGTGGCGACGACCGAAAGGGTGATGCCGGCTGCGGCGGCCTCGCCGGCGACCTCGACAAGACCGGGGTCCTCGCTGAAGCCGTCCGTGAACAGGACGATGTGCCGGAGTCGTGCCTCCGCCGCCTTGAGCCCGGTGATCGCCTCGCGGATGGCGTCGACGACGTTCGTCGGTCCGTCCGGGTGCAGCGTGGCCAGTGCGCTGTCGACGGTGGCAGCGTCCGGCAGCTGCTGCAACGGGACAACCCACCGCTGGGCTGCGTTGAAGGCGAGCACGCCGACGATGTCCTGGGACTGGAGCGCCCGCACGGCCCTGGAGACGGCCTCCTTGGTGATGTCGGTCTTGTTGATGCCGCCTTCCTCGATCATCTCGCCGCCGAAGCCGTCGTTGCGGCAGTGGCAGGCGGCCATGGAGCCCGACACGTCGACGACGAGTGCTTCGGCGACCGACGGGCGCTTCTTGGGGTCCGTGACCCGGGCGAACACGGGCAGCAGTTCCTCGAGGGTCGTGCCGTCGTAGTCGCCCATGCCGAACGACTCGTCGCCACCGACGGCGACCAGGCCGCGCCCGGTGTCGCGCACGTACGCGTCCAGGGCCTGCATCCCGGTGTCGGAGATGGCCGCGGCCGGCACGTTCACCAGCACGACCGCCTGATGCGCGAGCAGCAGGTCCAGTGGCGGCAGCCCCCCGCCGGCGCCGATGAGCTCGGCGGCCACGCCACCGGCCGTGAGCGCTGCAGCCAGGTCCTCTCCGACACCGGCCTGCCCTTCGACGACGAGGACACTGGCGGGGTCGCCGACGCGTACTGCGGCTCGCCCGATGTCGTTTTCCGGGATCGACGAGGCGCCCGAGGACAACCGCGCCTCGTACCGAACGGTCCCGGTGGCTCCTGCCTGCTGCGGGACGTCGATGGTCGTCCGTCCGGGAGGCAGCGTGAGCGTGCGTTCGTCGACGGTTGCCCCATCGCGCAGCAGGCGCAGGACGACGTCGACGGCCGCGGCGCCGGTGTTGCGGAGGTCGACCTCGACGTCGAACGCGTCGCCCTCCCTGACCGCACTCGGGGCGCGAACCTCCTCGACCAGGACATCGGCGCCCTGTCCGCGTCGGAGGCTGACGACATCCACCCGAACACCGGTGTCGGCCAGCTGGGCCGCCACGGAGACGGCGTCGCCCTGGTTCTCGTGCCCATCCGTGAGCAACACGACGCGTCGGCGACGCTCCGACCCGACCACGCCTTGGCCGAGTCGCAGTCCGGCGGCGAGATCCGTCCCGCTCCCGTCGACGACGATCGTGAGCGGGCCGCCGCTCGGGTCGTCGCGGAGGGAGTGCTCCAGCCGGGCCACGCGACCGACGCCCGCGACGGAGGCGCGATCGTCGTCTCGCATGTGCTGGAGGGCCCGGTCGATCCAGTCAGCGCCGGCCAGCGCCTCGACACCGACGGAGTCGGACACGTCGAGGACGAACGCGACGTCCACGGCGTCGGTGGTCGCCGGGAGACGCCAGTCCAGCAGCGCGGCGACCAGCAGGAGGCCAGCAACGACGCGGGCCCCCAGCGCGATCCGCTGCTGGCGGCTCCCGATCGGTGACGCCGTCACGCCGGCACGGCGTCGTCGGGTTGCGGGCCGGACCACCCACCACCAGACCGCCTCGGCGACGAGCAGCGCGAGTGCAATGGCAAGCAGGGGGCGATGCAACGAGCGGCGCCCCTCGGCGGCGACGACCTCGCCGGGCTGATCCTGGCGTGCCCCGGCCTCCACGAGGTCCGGCAGCGGCCGAGACAGGTCTCCCTCGTCAGGATCCGCGTTGACCGCGAGGACGTTCTCGCTGCCCTCGATGGGCGTTCCGTCGACGTCGAGGCCGATCGTGCGCCACAGGCCGACCTGGTCGAGGGCGACGTTCGCGTTGGCCGCATCCACTTCGATTGCCTGGCCGCCGGGAGGCGTGATCCGCAGCCGTGCCGCGTCCGCCGACCGGAGCGACACCGCCTGGCCAGCGGTCGCCGGGACGACGCTGGGGGGACCGATGAGCCAGTTGATGGTGTTGGCGACCAGGATCGGCCATGCCGGCTGCAACGGCAGGTTCGACTGGGTCAGGTCGAAGCCGAGCGCCACCACCGGCGTTCGATCCAGCCGCCCTGCGGCGATCCACGTGCCCTGCGGTCCGGAGGCCAGTGGCGCGAGCGCTGCTGCCTGGATCGGTGTCGCCTCCGCGAGGGCCAGGCCCGACAGGTCGACGTCAGCGAGGACATCGTGTGCGGCCTGGAAGGTCACGGTTGGGGTCGTGGTCGGTGGGCCCGTCGTGATCCCGGCCGGCCACGTTGTCGGAGCGATCAGCAGCGTTGGCGTGGACAGCGCGACGGGCGTTGCGGTGCGTTCGACCACGACGACGTCGGCCGTCACGACGTCGGGGACGGTGTCCGCGTGCTCCACGGTGGTGCCGGGCAGGGCACCGAGCGCCGCCTCGAGGAACACGTTCGTCTCGCCGACCGCCAGGACGGTCACGTCGCGCGGCGAGCTGAGCACCGTGTGGGCGCGATCGTCGAGGCCAAGGCTGTCGCCAGCGGCCCCCTCGACTCGTGCGGTGAGGACTGCCCCATCGTCGCCGCTGACCGTCAACAGCAGGTCCTCGATGCCGCGGGGAGCCAGTCGCACGTGCTGGGTGACGACGTCGGTTCCGTCCACGGCCAGCACGACGTCGACCGAGGTCGCGAGGGCATGGTGGTTTCGGACCTGGACGAACACCTGGTTCGTGCCCGCCCCAGCAGGGACGGCCTGGAGTCGCGTGACGCCAACATTGGGTCGATCGGACCCGACGGCGGTGACCAACAGGTCGGCGGGGGCGCCGGCCCGGTCCGCGTCGGGAACCTCACCGTCCGTCAGCAGGTGGACGACGGTCTGTTGGCCGGGTCGCTCGAGCGACGCTGCCAGCGTGAAGGCGTCCCCAAGGTCGGGTGGGCCATGCGTCGGCCGCGTCGCCAGGAGTGCCCGCTCGATCGCGTCACCGTCTGCCGAAGCGCTCAGCAGCACGCGCGCGCGTGTCCCTGCCTCGACGACCGAGATCTCCTGGCCGGGCGCGCGCGCACTGACCAGGTCCCGGGCTCGTCGACGCGCCAGCTCCAGTCGGGTCGGCCCGTCCTCGTTGGCCAGCATGGATCCCGAGACGTCGAGCACCAGGATGGTGTGGTCGCCGAGGGCCGCTGGGACGCGCACGAAGGGCTGGGCGATGGCGAGCGTGGCGGCGAGCAGGGCCAGCAGCACCAACCAGAACGTGACGTCGGAGCGCAACCGCTGCCACGGGACGGCGGCGGACGGCGATCGGTCCGTCATCCGCCACAGGAACGTCGAGGCGACGATTCGTCGTGGGCGTCGCGATCGCAGCACGTACCACAGGACGAGTGGCCCCACCAGGGCCGCGGCGAGGAGACCGAGCGGTGCTGCGAGGCTCATCCGGCCGCCAGGCCCAGGCGACGGAGCACGGTGGGCAGCGTCCCGACGGGCTCGTCGTCCACGAGCCGGACGACATGGGCACGTTGCCGGCCTGCCAGCTCGTCGACGGCTGCCAGCCAGGAGGAGACGGCCTCGGCGTGTCGGTCCAGCAGTCGGTCCGTGATGCCGATCTCGACCTCCGCCCCGGTCTCGGCGTCCACGAGGCGAAGGTCGCCCTCGAAGGCGGGGTCGAGATCGGTACGCCCCAGCACGTGCACCAGGATCCGGTCGCCGGTGGCCGCACCAAGCGCTCGCAGGACGTCCTCCCAGCCGTCATGGAGCAGGTCGGTGATCACGATGACGGGGCCCGCGCCGCCCTCGCCCACCGCCCGGCGGACGGCGTCGGCCACCGGTCCCTGGCCATCGACGGGGTTGCGTTCGTCGACGGCGTCGGCGTCGCGGGCCGTCAGCAACGCCTCGCATGCAGCCAGCGCGCTCGGGCCGCGACTCCACGGGCCGGGGTGGATGCGCTGACCGGGGCCCGCGAGGAGGATGCGGACGCGGTCCTGGTCGGCAGCGGTCAGGGCGACGAAGGCGGCCGCGACGGTGCGAGCCAGCGGGAGCTTCGCGCCGAAGCCCATCGAGGCCGACAGGTCGACCACGATCCGGACGGTGGCTTCGTCCTCGGCTTCGTGCAGCCGAACCAGCAGCTTGCGTGTCCGCAGCCAGGCGGCGCGATCGATCCGTCGCGGGTCGTCGCCCGGGACGTAGTCGCGGTGATCGGCGAAGTCCACTGAGGAGCCATGGCGCTTCGAGGCGTGCGAACCGGTGAAGCGCCCTTCGATGCGCCGACCCGTGCGCAGGCGCATCCGCGACAGCTCGGCGTGCAGGTCGGGGGACAGCAGGCGCGACACGGTCAGACGGCGCCGGCAACGGGAGGAACCGGCACACCCACGTGCTCGAGGACGCCGTCGATGACCTGGTCGCTCGTGATGCCCGCGGGCAGGGCCTCGTATCCCAGCACCAGTCGATGCCGCAGGCACGAGTGGGCGGCGGCGCGGACATCCTCGACGCTCGCGTTCAGCCGCCCGTCCAGGAGTGCACGCACCTTGGCGAGCAGGACGAGGGACTGCGCGCCTCGCGGGGAGGAGCCGTTGCGCACGTAGGTCCGCACGATGTCGGGCGCCTCAGCGTCGTCCGGATGGGTGGCGCGGACGAGGTCGGCGACGTGACGCGTGACATGGGTGGCCATCGGGACCTCGCGCACGAGGGCAATGGCCGCCAGCAGCTCGTCGGCAGTCGCGACGGGCTCGGGCTCGGGGACGGAGGTGCCGGTGGTCCGATCGAGGATCTGCACGAGGTCGTCGGCCGCGGGGGACGGCACCAGCACCTTGGCGAGGAACCGGTCGAGCTGCGCCTCGGGGAGCGGATAGGTGCCCTCCATCTCGATCGGGTTCTGCGTGGCCATGACGAAGAAGGGCCGCTGCAGCTCATGGGTCGTCCCACCGACCGTGACGCGCCGCTCTGCCATGGCCTCCAACAGGGCGGCCTGGGTCTTCGGCGTGGCCCGGTTGACCTCGTCTGCCAACAGCAGCTGGGTGAAGACGGGACCGGCCTCGAATCGCGTCGACAGGTCGTCGGACAGCACGGTCGTGCCGACGATGTCGGTGGGCATCAGGTCGGGCGTGCACTGGACGCGGTTGAAGTCGAGGGACAG
>JAWWBG010000063.1:0-12522 GCA_033721095.1 Nitriliruptorales bacterium | reverse complement strand
CGTCACGCACCGTAGGCTTACTCTCGGTTGTCAAACAACCGGGGCAGGAGAGGGTCGAGTGGCCGGCTACCAGGCGGAGTTGGGTCAGCGGCTGCGCGACGTCCGCCGCCAGAAGGGGCTGACCCTCCAGCAGGTGGAGGAGTCATCCGGCGGCGAGTGGAAGGCCGTCGTCGTCGGCTCCTACGAGCGCGGCGACCGGTCCGTGTCCGTGGCCAAGCTCGCCCGGCTCGCCGAGTTCTACGGCGTTCCGTTGGCGGGCATCCTCCCGGCGCAGGGCGGCAGCCGTGCCACCGTCGCGTCCACCGGGCTCATCGTCAATCTCGAGCACCTGGGTGACGGCAGCCCCGACGAGGGCGACGACGACATCTCGACCATGCTGCGTCGGATGGTCCAGGGGATCCAGACACGGCGCGGTGACTACAACGGCCGGGTCCTGTCGCTGCGGACCGACGACCTCGAGGCCCTGGCGCACCTCGCGGACCTGTCACTGGGTGACCTCATCGACGAGCTGCGTGAACGAGACCTGCTGCTCGGTGACGACTGACGGGTCAGCTCGGCCCGACCACCATCTCCAACCCGCCGGTCGCGACGTCGTAGAGCCACCCGGTCACCGTCAACGTGTCCGGGTACCGCTCGTCGGCACGCACGAGGTCGACGTCGGTCGCCAACGACTCCTCGAACGATCCGATGGCCAGGCCAGCCATGCGCCCGGGGTCGCCGCCGATCTCGGCGCAGATCTCGGCACGCAGGTCGTCGTCGGCGATGGCCGTGAAGCCGCAGGCCGTGTGGTGGATCACCAACAGGTCGGTGACGGTCCGCTTGATGTCGGGCTTGCGAGCGCCGACGGCACCGGCGGTGTGCAGGTCATCGAGGAGCTCGGTGGAAACGCGCCCGCCCGGTGTCCGCGCGACGATGGCGTCACCCACCTCGAGGCCGAACATGTGCGTCGGATCCACCCGTGGGTCCACGCACGTGATCATCACGATGCCGCGCCTGGGACTGATCGACAACGACGCGACGTCCACGGTCTCCTCGAAGCTGGCCGCGAAACGGCTCGCGGCATCCAGCAGCTGGTCGAGTTGCGACATGGCGGCGTCTCCTGCGGGTCGGGAGGCCGAACGCTAGGACGTTGGCGTGAACTGGCGATGTTGGCGACGGCGCCGACGGTGGCCGCCTGAGGGTCAGCCGTCCTCGGCCCCGACCGTGACCGGCTCGGCATCGTCCGGTGCGGCCTCGGCGTCGTCGGGTGCGTCCGCCTGATCGTGGTTGGCGCCGGACCCGCCATTGCGGCCGCGGGCGAGCAGCTCAGCGATGTCGAGGATCTCCACGGCGCCGTCCTCCACGACACCTTCCTGGACCTTTTGCGCGACGCCGTCGGACAGCATCGTGATGCAGAACGGACAGCCGGTCGCAACGACGTCGGCACCCGTCTCGACGGCCTCGTCGATGCGCTCGATGTTGATCCGCTTGCCGATGTCCTCCTCCATGTACATGCGCGCCCCACCGGCGCCGCAGCAGAAGGAGTTGGAACGGCACCGGCCCATCTCGACGCCTTCGGTGCCGGGGACCGCGTCGATGACCTTGCGGGGGTCGGCGTACACCTCGTTGTGGCGGCCGAGATAGCACGGGTCGTGGTAGGTGACCTTGAGGTCGAGCTGCTTGGTCCCGATCAGTCGACCGTCGTCGATCAGCTTCGCGAGCAACTCGGAGTGGTGGACGACGTCGAAGTGGCCGTCGAAATCGGGATACTCGTTCTTGATCGCGTTGAAGCAGTGGGCACAGCGGGTGATGATCGTGCGCTTGTCCGCACCGACGGACTTGAGGGTCTCGACGTTGGTCTGCGCGAGCATCTGGAACAGGTACTCCATCCCGATGCGGCGGGCCGGGTCGCCGGTGCAGGCCTCGTTGTTGCCGAGGATCGCAAAGGTCACGCCGGCGTCATTGAGCAGGTTGGCGATGTCAACCGTGATGCGCTTGGAGCGGTCGTCGACCGAGCCCGCACAGCCGACCCACAACAGGTACTCGACCTCGGGGTCGAGCTCGGTGCCGGGCATCGCGCGCGGGATCTCGAAGTCGAGCTTGGTGGTCCACTCCTCACGCTTGTGCGCCCCGACACCCCACGGGTCGCCGGCGTTCTCCACGTTGCGGAGCATGACGCCCGCCTCCTGCGGGAACGAGCTCTCCATCATCGTCTGGTAGCGGCGCATGTCCATGATCATGTCGACGTGCCCGATGTCGACCGGGCACTCCTCGACGCAGGCGCCGCAGGCCACGCACGACCACAACACGTCGTAGTCGATGACGGCGTTCTCCTGGCCGGGCGCGGTGCCGACCAGCACCTTGTCCTTCTCCGGGTTCTCGTCGGCGTCGACCTTGCCCAGGATCGCCGGGCCGGCGGCGAACAGGTGGTCGCGCAGGTCCATCACGAGCATCTTCGGGCTCAGCGGCTTGCCGGTGTTCCAGGCGGGGCACTGCGACTGGCAGCGGCCGCACTCCGTGCAGCTGTACAGGTCGAGGAAGGTCGAGAACCCGAAGTCGGTGATGGACCCCACGCCGAGGACGGTGTCCTCGTCCATGTTCTCCATGTCGATGATGTCGGTCTTGAGCTTCCCGAGGCGCTTGGGCTGGCGGCTGAAGACCTCCTGGAACGCGATCGAGGCCACGTGCAGGTGCTTGGAGTTGAGCGTGAAGACCAGGAACCAGGCCACGATCCCCAGGTGGATGACCAGCATCACGCTGTTGATGATCTCGAGGTTGCCGTGGCTGATGCCTGCGAGCTGCTCACCGAACCAGCTGGAGATGAACGCGGCGTCGGTGGGCGCGTGGTCGAGGGCGAACCGGACCCCGTGGGCGACGAACAGGGTCCAGATGACGAGGAACTCGCCCATCAGCACCCACCAGCCCTGGTTGAGGTTGCTGCCCGCGAAGCGACTCTCCCGCCCCTTGTTGCGAGGGTCCTGCGCGAGGCGCATGGCGGCGAATCCGACGATGCCGACGATGGCCAGCGCCCCGAGCAGGTCCTGGAGGAAGCCGAGGAGGTCATAGGCGGTGACACCCGAGACCTCGAAGCTGTTGAGCAGCGGCAGCTCGAACGTGGCGTCGAACAGCTCCCCGGCGGCCTCCAGCAACGTCGTCTGGGTGATGAGGAACGACCAGAACACGAAGGCGTGCAGGAGCCCCGGCAGCGACCAGCGCAGCAGCTTGCGCTGGGCGAGCACCTTGGTCACCAGGTACTTGAGGTTGCCGAAGATGGCCTCGCGCGTGGTGAGTTCGGGCTCGGGACGGGCTGCACGGACAAGCCCGACCAGGAACAGGGTGCGCTGGGCGGCGAGCGTCCCGAAGACCGCGATGATCCCGATGACGCCGCCCCAGCGGACGAGGGCGAGGACCGTGTCCTGCTCCACGAGGCACCTTTCGGCGGGCAGGTGACAGCGGCCCGGAGTCTAGGAGACGGCGGCGGACGGCCCGCCGTGCCTCACTCGATCGGGACCGTGCGATCCCAGTAGAGGGCCCGCAGCGAGACCAGGCCGGACAGCGCGCAGGCGCCGATTCCCCAACGGAAGGCCAGGGTCCCGACGAGGGCGTCGTGGAGCCCCATGCTGCTGCCCTGGTGGATGAAGTCGCCGATGGCCGCGAGCGAGGCGGCCGCGCCAACCAGGTACAGACCCTGGGTCGAGATGAACGAGACGTTGTCCTGGCCGCCGACCTGCATCACGATCCCAGCAGTGACCGTGATGAGGACGCTGCCGAACACCGACACCCACAGGGTGTCCGACAAGAGCACCGCCAGCTGCCGGGTCCCGTCGAAGGCAGGCGGTCCCTGGACCCCGATGTTGGACCAGGCCAGGAAGTTGGACACGATGTAGAGGAGCGCGAAGGTGCCGAAGGCCTTGGGCGCCTGCCGAGTCAGTGCCGCCCCGTCCCAGAAGCCGGCCCGCGACCTGGGGACGCGCCGCGCGAGCCGCGGGAGCTCGGCGGCGTCCTCGATGCCGTACCGCTGCTCGATTGCCCACGCGAGTCCGAGCAGGACCACCTCGGTCGCGACCAGCGCCATGAGGAACCAGAGGGCATTCTCGAACGTGTCGGCAAAACCGCGAACGTTGTCGGTGATGTCGTCGAGCTCGTCGAGGATGGCCAGGCCGGCCGCCGCGACGGTGAGGACGGCGACGACCACGGCTCCGTCGCGCAGCAGCGCTGCGGCAGCTGCCGGATTCGGTGGTTGCAGGACGGTGTCGCCGGTGCCGGTGCCCTGGCGGTGCAGGACGATTGCCGTCAGTGCCGCGACCAGCGCGCTCGCCGCCAGCGCCACGGCGAGGTCCCACGACAGGCCGGACAGCCCGCGCACCAGGACGCGGTCGAGGTCGGATCGGGGGAAGCCGATGAGGGCGTCCAGGACGCCGAGGCCAAAGACGATCAGGGGCAGCAGGGGCAGCTGGGGCCGGATGCCAGCGATGACCGAGTCGACGAGGTCGGGTTGGTCGCCGCGTTGCTCCGCCGCGGGCCGGTTCAGCAGGAGCAACGTCAGGACCAGCACCGACAGCAGGAAGGTGGTGACGAACGCGCTGCGGAGGATCGGCCGCGTGTACGAGTCGCCGGCGTCGAAACCGGGGATCGCCGTCAGGATCCCCAGTGCGAGGACGACGAGGACGAACAGGCGCAGCAGCGCGATCGGGTTGGTCAGCGTCGTCGGGATCGTGACGGAGAAGCCGCCGAGCGGCGGTCTGTCGTCCTCGGTCATGCGCCGACCTCGGCCGGCAACGCGCCGAGCGTCGAGGGCTCGAAGGGCTCGTGCGTGGGCTCCCCGTCGGAGCACGCCGCCCACGTCAGCATGACCAGGGCGAGGAGCACCAGCAGACCGTTGCTGATCGTCGCGACGTGGTCCCACAGCGTCTTGTTCGGCATGTCCACCCTCCCACCTCCGCTCGACCCTAATCCTCCCGGTCGGGGGAGGGAGGAGGCCTCCGGCCTCCTCAGGTTCGGAAGGGGATGGTTGCCACGGCCTCGTGCCGAGCGGGCCCGCCACCAAGATGCGAGTGCAGGACGTGGAGGGCATCGACGGTCCAGGCCATCGCGGGAGCACGAGCCTGCGTCCACCCCACGTCTCGTTGCGTGACCTCACGGCGTGCGGCTCGGGCCACCGTGACGTGTGGCCGGAACGACTTGTCGTCGAACGGCAGGCCGGCGGCGCGCAGCCCAGCGCGGACGTGTCGGGCCACGCGGTGCAGCTGGCCCGCGGGACGGTCCTCGATCCCCAGCCACAACACGCGATCGCCGAAACGTCCAGGACCCGTCAGGGCGAGCTCGAGGGGGCCCTCGGGCTGGCCGACGGCTGCAGCGACGTCCTCGGCACCTCGGTCGGTCTCACCGAGGAACGCGAGGGTCAGGTGCCACTGCTCCGGCCGTGCCCACCGAAGTCCGCCGGGCGCGTCGACGAACGCGTCCGTGAGCGCCGTACGCACGTCGTCGGGAAGCGTGATCGCGACGAACGTGCGCACGGCTGCTCCGGGTCAACGATTCCGATCGGCGTTGGCGAGGATCGCCAGCTGGAGCCATTCCGCCAAACCCTCGGCCTGCTCGTCGTAGTGGGCTCGAAACCGTTCGTCGGCCACGTACATGTCGGCGAGGCCGACGTGGATCTCGTGGGTGCAGTCGTAGAAGCTGCCGCTGATGTGCTGCCGGTGCCGTTCGGCGACCTCGGTGGCGGCCTCCGAGGTCGGCTCGACGCCGTCGAGGAAGAGCGCAGCGGCGTCGCGTTCGATGGCGGAGCCTTCCTCGGCGATGCGCTGCCAGTCCTCCTTGGTGTACTGCGACGTGCGACGCTGGGATTCCGCGTACGCGTCCGTGTCGCCCCAGCGCTCGGCGGCCTCGGCCTCCCAGTCCGCGTGGTGGTCGACGTAGGTCTGCCCGAAGACCTCGAGCATGTCCGTTTCGTTCATGGTTGTTCCGTTCCTGAGGGCGTCCAGCTCGGCGTCCACGGCGGCGATGAGGTGCCCGAGTCGGTCGGCCTGCTTCTCGAGCTGTTCGCGATGTTCGAGCAGGGCCTGCTCGCGGTCCCAGTCGGGATCGCTGAGCAGCCGCTGGATGTCGGCCAGGGCCAGCCCGAGCTCGCGATACAGCAGCACTGCCTGGAGTCGTTCGATCGCCTCGCGGTCGTAGAGCCGATGACCGGCGTCCGTCCGTCCGGACGGGCGGACCCGCCCGATCTCGTCGTAGTGGTGCAACGTGCGAACGGTCACGCCCGCCAGGCGTGCCACCTCGCTGACCGTCAGTGCCATGATGCCGATTTCTCGATTTCGTCGGCACCGTACGGCCTCACGTCACGTGAGGGTCAAGCCCCATTTGCGACGCAGCAGCGCCATGGCCAGGACGGCGGTGATCCCGAGCACGGCACCGCCGCCAGTTGCCGGAAGCCCGTCGCCTTCCTGCCTGTCGTCAATGGATGGATCGCCGCCGGGGTCACCCGGCGGGTCGGCGGAGGCCTGGTCGTTTGGCAGCCCCAGAAGGTTGCGGCTCACGTCGCCTGCCAGCGGTCGCCCGACGAGCGCCTCGAAGGCGCCGAGCGGGTTGCACGGTTCGTCGGCCCGGCACTGCCGCCATCGGGTGACCCCGCCGAACGTTCCCGTCCACACGCTCTCGTCGGGCCCGACGGTCGTCGCCGCATAGAAGGAGTTCTCCATCGGGAAGGGTGCTGACGGCACGGTCAGGACGACCTCGCCCGTCTCGATGTCGATCCCTTCGAGTGTCCAGACGTCGTTGCGTGCGCCGATGCCGTAGACGAGGCCGGTGGCGGTTGACAGGGACGGGATCCCGTTGGGAATCGCGACGTCCGGGTTGGCCCACGTCGACATGCACGTGCGCGTGACCGGATCCCAGTCGAAGCGCTCGAGCCCGGTCGGCGTGTTGCCGGGGACGCCGGAGACCAGCTGGCTGAGCGGCGAGGCACGGGGAGGCAGCTGGCTGAGGACCGGATCCAGCGGCATCAGGTTGTTCACGACGAACGCCGTGTGTCCTCGAACCAGGACCGACTGCTCCGACAGCGACTCGCTGACGGTGGGATCGCCGAAGGTCACGGGGATCTCGCAGGCGATCCTGCGGTCCCGGCCGTCACCGAGCCCCTCCCAGTCGTCGGGGATCTCGTCGCGCCACATCAACACCAGGTGCATGAGCTCCTGGCCGTCGGTCAGCACGACGAACTGGTCCTCGCCCGACAGACCCATCAGCGAGGGCGTCGATCCCGACCCGGCGCCGAGTCGACCGCCGCCCGCGAACCCGGCGCCTGCGTACTCGGCTCGCCATCCAATGCCGAGGGCCGTCCCGTCCCAGTCGATGCGGTACTGGGCGTGTGACGTGACGACGTAGATCCCGCCGTCCTCGTCGCTCGCGATGGTGTTGCTGACGGTCTCGAGCCCGTCCGCGGCGCAGTCCTCGTTGAGGCCGAGCACGACCATGTTGTCCTCGGTCATCAGCCCGGGCTGGCGCGGGACCACGCCCACCACGCCGTTCTCGGTCGCGAAGGCCACATGCCCGTCGTACGTCAGCGTGATGCCGACCAGCCGGTCCTCGCCGCACTGGGCGGCGGCGGGCAGGACGAAGCGTTGGAGCACGGCGATGGACGAGGACCGTTCGCCGGGCACGGCGTCGCCGTACACCTCGAGTCGGTCGACCTGGCCGACGATCAGGTGGTTGTCGCGATCCAACAGGTTGTAGGCGCCGGAGATGCTCACGTCGCCGGGGCCGGCACCCTCCTCGAGCTGCGGGATGTGGTGGTCGATGAAGGCCATCGTCTCGGCGTCCATCTTGAACACCTCACCGGTGGCGCCGACGGTGGACGCCCACACGACGCGACCGCCGTCCGGATAGGGGTCCGAGAACGTCAGCACGATCGGGACCGACGTGAAGGACGCATGGCCGACATCGACCTGGTCGGCCGGTCCGGTCACGCCCGGGAATGGCGAGGAGGCCAGGGCCCAGCTGTTGCGGTGATGCGACGCCCACGGCGACTGGGCGAGGTGCGGGTTGCAGGGTGGCTCATCGGCCTCTGCTGGTGTCGTGCAGGACACCTGCGGCGGTGCGGCCGCGAGGGATCCGACCGCCATCAGCAGGGCGAAGAGCAGTGCAGCGCGTCGATTCATGGCAGGCCCCCTCACGCCGGCGACGCTACCGAGGGTCAGCTGGCCGCCTCGATGACCTCGAGGATGTCGTCGCCGTAGCGCTCCAGCTTGGTCGGCCCGATCCCGGGGCACGGGGCCAGCTCGCGCAGGGTCGCGGGAAGTCGCGAGGCGATGACCTCGAGGTGTCGGTCGTGGAGGATGACGTAGGCGGGGACGCCGTCGGCCCGGGCCCGCTCCCGGCGCCAGGCCTTGAGCGCCTCCAGGACGTGGCTCGACGATCCGCTCCCGACCCTCGGGATGGGGACGGAATCCGTGACGGCCGGTCGTCGGACCAATCGGGTCGCCCGGCCCTCGACGTTCACGGCGCCGCCCCACGTGATCGGGACTCGCACGCCCTGCATCGTCGTCACTTCGACATGTCCGCCGATGGCCGACACGATCCCCTCGATGCCCCCGGCCAGGACCACCGGCACGCCGACCTCGGCGACCACGTCGTCGCCCGTCCAGGTCGGGGTGCGCTCGAGCAGCTCGGTTGCTCTCGCGCCCGGCACGACTGGCTGCTCGGCCGCGCGTTCACGGAGCTGGGGGAGGAACGGCGACGGGCTGATGGCGTCGGCAACGAGGTCGACCGTCTCCTGGCAGCGCGTGATCGCGACGTGGAAGATGCGCCGCTCCTCCTCGATGTCGTCGGCGAGCCGGTGGGGAAACAGGCCGTCGTTGGCGCCGAAGACGATGACGTGCGGCCACTCCATCCCCTTGACCCGGTGGACGGTCGACAGCACGACCCCGTCCTCCTCGCCCGGGTGACGCAGTGACTCGACGAGCCAGGCCCGGAAGCGTCGCGGGTCTGGCTCGAGGTGGGCAAGCTGCGACAGGGCGTCGAGGTCGTCGGTGTGGCTGGAACCCTCCGGTCGCGTGCGGGACGAGTCGAGGTCGCTCATCGCCTGGCCCAGCCCGATTTCGTCCCGGATGACGCGCAGGAGCGTCGCGGTGTCGGCGCCCGCCGACGTGCTGTCGACGAGCTGCCGGAGATCCTCCAGGTACCCGGCGAATCGCTCGCGATGTGGCTCCTCGAGGCTCTCGGCGATCTGGCCGAGTGCGTCGAGCCGCATGGTGCCGCGGCCCTTGAGGAAGGGCTCGACGGCCCGCTTCACGCGCCGGCTGGGCCGGTTGAGGGTGTCGAGCACGTGCTCGCGCCGAATCGTCTCCGGCTGGGTCGCGATCTGGAGGTACGCGAGGGCCGTCCGGATGCCGGTGCGACCCACCACCGTGGCGTCGAGCGGGCACGTCCGCGGGATCCCGGCTTCGCCGAGCGCCACCTGCACGGGCAGCAACTGGCTGTTGACGCGCGCCAGGACCGCGACATCGGCCGGCGCGACTCCGGCCTCGAGCCGCTCCCGAACGATCGTCACGGTGCGGGTGGCGAGGACGGCCGTCGGGACCACGTGCGTCGTGAGGACGTCGACGTCCTTGCCGGCGCGTCCGGCGAGGATCTTCTTGGGGAGTCGCCGCCGGTTGTGCGACAGCAGCGTGTCGGCCGCGGCGACCACGTCGGGCGGACACCGGTAGTTGACCGTCAGGGCATGCTCGCCGGCCGCGGGGAACAGCCCGTCGAAGTCGATCAGGTAGTCCGGGGTGGCGCCTGCGTAGGAGTAGATGACCTGGTCGTCGTCGCCGACGCCGAAAACCTGGAGGAAGGGCCCGGCCGCCAGGCGCAGCAGCAGGACGAACGCGGGGGTCAGGTCCTGGAACTCGTCCACGAGCAGGTGCGTGCAGCGCTGTTGCACGGTCGCGCGAATGTCGGGGCGGGTGAGCAGCACCTCGATTGCGTGGTGCACCTGCTCGTCGAAGTCGAGGACGTTGCGCCGACGCAGCTCGTCGCGAAACCGCGGATAGACCTCCGCCAGTCCATCCACGTCACCCCGCTCCTCCTCCACGGCCGCCGGGTTGCGTAGGGCCACGCGGATCTCGCCGAGCGCTTCCAGCCACGGCTGGAACGGGTCCTGGTTGGGCACCCGCCCGACCCGGACGAGACGTTCGAGGATGGCCCGGACGTCGCGTTCCTCGATGAGCTCGCGCCGCTCCTCGAGCGAGCAGATCCACCACGCGAGCGAGTGGATGGTGCGGACGTTGGCGTGGCGAAGGTCGGCCAGGCGGGTGCGCATCTGCTCGGCGGCGCGACGGTTGTACGCGACCGCCGTCACGAGCTCGGGCTCGATGCCGCGATCGCGAAGCAGGTGGCGGAGCCGCGCCGTGAGCACGCGTGTCTTGCCCGACCCGGCGGGGGCAATGACCCTGGCGGCGCCGCTGTGATGGCTGACCGCCGCCAGCTGATCGGGCGCCAGCGGGTCCGCGGGAGCCGGGTTGCCCGCGATCGACGCCGACAGGAGGGCGATCGACTCGCGGTGGATGGTCGGCTGTGCCAGCGGCTCGAGCGGCCCGCGGGGGCCGCCGTCACACCAGACGTCGGTGCCGTCGGGCAGCCTGACGTCCGCGACGTCTGATGGGATGGCGCCCAGGCGGCGTTGCGCCATGACGCCGTGCCACCAGACCGGCGCGCCGGACCGCAGGTCCCAGTTGTTCGCCCACACCAGCGCGTGCAGACGCTCGCGGTCGAACGTGAAGCCGGCGTCGAGCTCGTGGACCGGCCGTTCGCAGACCTCCGGTTGGCGGAGCGCATCGTTGTCCGCGGCCAGTTCGATCACGAACGGCTCGCGGCGTGCCCAGTGGTGGTGGAGGACCGTCGCGAGCGGTCCGGGGTGCTCCCGGACGCCTTCGTCGACGACGTAGTGGGGAGCGCCGACCAGTCCCGGGGGCATCCGTGATCCGGGCCGGAGCACGGCGCCGCGACCGAGCCCGGGCGGCCCGGGGACCTCCTCGATCGTCATGGCAGTCATCGGTCGGACGCTAGGCGGGCGGTGCGACAGCCCGACTCAGCTGCCGGCCTCCTCGGGTTGTTCCGCGCGGGCGCCGGGTTGGGCGCGGAGCCAGTCCAGGAGCTCGTCGGTCAGGAAGCGGTAGACACGGCCGCCGGGCAGCAGATGGGCCGGCACGTCACCGGATCGGGCCATCTGCCGCATCTTGTCGATGTTGACGCCGAGCAGCTCGGCCGCCCCCGCCGTGTCGAGCACCGGGGGCCAGTCGCGCGCTTCGCCCACCATCGATCCTCGCTCCCGGCGCGACCCTACCGACGGGGGACCTCGGGATGACGGCCAGGTCCCACGCGTCACCTCCGCCGACGTAGCGTCGCCTCCGTCGTGATCGGAGCGGGCATGCGGGTCGCGGTCACCCTGATGACCCTCGCGATGGTGGCTGCGTGCTCGACCGCGGCGACCGCTCCCCCCGAGGGCGTCGTTCACCGCGGCCCGACATCCATGCCGGCGTTGCACCCGTCGGTCGACCACTACCCCGAGGGGCGCGCCATCCTCACCCTTGCCAGTGGCGAGCACTGGGACATCCCCGTCCTGCTCGCCCTCACCGACGACCACCGGCAGCACGGCCTGATGGAGGTGCCGGACGTGCCGGCGGCGACGGGGATGGGCTTCGTCTTCGACACCGACCGAACGTGCTGTTTCTGGATGAAGGGCACCCTGACCGACCTCGACATCGCCTGGATTGCCGCTGACGGGACCGTTGTCGAAACCACCACGATGACCACCTGCCGCACGGACGACTGTCTCCGGTACCAGCCGAGCAACGGCGCCGCGTACCGCCACGCCCTCGAGGTACGGGCAGGGTGGCTGGCCGAGATCGGCCTCGGCGAGGGCGACCGGATTCGACTCCTGGACGCCGCTGGCCAGCTCGTGGCGGGCAGCTGACACGCTTGGCGTGCGCGGGGCGGCCTCCGCGGGCCATGCTGCGCATGGTCCGTTGGGACCACCCGGACATGGACATCCGTGGTCATTTCTGCCGCGGTACAAGGTCCGGGTCTGTCCCCTCGGGCCGGCGTGGTCCATACTCCCTGCAGCGTTCCGCCGCAGAGTCGAGGCATTGGGGTGCAAACCGTTGACGTGATCGGCTGGGTGACGAACATCACGTTCGTCGTCGCCGGTCTCGCCGCCTTCCGCATCTGGTGGAAGCAACGGGAGTCGCCGCCGGCCCGCTGGCTCCTGCTCACGTTCGCCGTGATCGACGCCATCATCCTGTCGACCATCGGGCTCAGCGAGGACGCAGAGCTGCCTCGGCTCGTGACGGCGGTGCTGCTGGCCGGCATCGTGGTGTTCCCCTGGTGCCTGTTCCGCTTCGCCGATGCCCTCACCGGCACCCGGCGCCGCCAGGTCATCCTCGTCTCGGGCCTGACGGCCGTGGTTGTCCTGTGGGGCTTCGTGCTCCCGGAGTTTCCGGAGGAGGGTGAGCCGCTCACCGGCATCTTCATCCCCTACGTCATCGCGCTCATCGGCTCGTGGGCGAT
>JAWWBG010000062.1:0-12582 GCA_033721095.1 Nitriliruptorales bacterium | reverse complement strand
GTCGTCTGACCTTGACGGAGGTCTTGGCAGTGGGGCGTCGATCACGACCACCCTGTCGTTGGGGACGCACACGGTGACGGCCTCGGTGACCGATTCCGCGGGCGGCATCGACGTGGATTCCATCCAGGTCTCCGTGGCTGCCGTTGGCAACCCGCCGACGGTCTCGATCACGTCGCCGCCGAGTGGCACCGAGACGGACACGGCGACGCCGATGACCTTTGTGGGCTCGGCCAGCGATCCCGAGGACGGCGACCTGTCGTCGAGCATCCAGTGGTCGTCTGACCTTGACGGAGGTCTTGGCAGTGGGGCGTCGATCACGACCACCCTGTCGTTGGGGACGCACACGGTGACGGCCTCGGTGACCGATTCCGCAGGTGGGGCCGACTCGGACTCGATCCAGGTCGTCGTGACGCTCCCCGGTGCCCCACCGTCGGTCACGATCACCGCCCCAGCCTCGGGAACGTCGGTTTCCTCGGGCACGTCCGTGACGCTGGAGGGGACGGCGACGGATCCGGAGGACGGCGACCTCACGACCGCGATCGAGTGGGTCTCCGATCGTGACGGCTCGCTTGGCACCGGAGGGTCGGTGAGTGTCGTGCTGTCCGACGGCGTCCACGTGATCACGGCCAGCGTCGTTGACAGCCACGGCCGCCAGGGCACGGACAGCATCACCGTGACGGTCGAAGGCAGCGTGTCGGTTTCCGCCATCGACCAGGCGGGCTTCGGAGGCAAGAACGCCAACAAGCACCTGCGTGTGTCGATCGGTGTCGTCGATGCCAACGGTGCTGGCGTCAGTGGCGCAACGGTCTCGCTGACGCTCATGCGTGGCAGTTCGTCCTCCATGGGTGATGCCACGGCGTACCAGTCCACGTTCGGCACGACCGATGGCGGGACGCTGTCGTTGACGTTCAAGAACATCCCGTCGGGTTGCTATCGCGTGGTCGTCACCGACATCAGCGCGGACGGTGCATCGTGGGATGGCAGTTCGCCGTCGCCCAATCCGGACCCGTGGTGCACGTGATGGCACCCCTCGCGAGTGGAGCAGCATGACCATCAGGATTCTTTGCACGCTTGGCCCGTCGTCCCTGAACCCGGACGTCATCACTGAGCTGACCGAGCTCGGGGTGGACCTGTTCCGAGTCAACCTGTCCCACACCCGTGTCGAACAGGTCGAGCCAACGATCGACCTCATCGAGGCGCACTCGCCCGTCCCCATCTGCCTGGACACCGAGGGCGCCCAGATCCGATGCGGGGACATGGAGGAGGGTGTTGCGCTCAGGGTGGGCGACGTCGTCCGCCTCGTCGTCGGCGAGGACCTGGTGGGCACCCGCGACGTGATCCCGCTGCGGCCGGAAGCGGCGGTCCGGTCGCTTGTCGAGCAGGCACGGATCCAGATCGACTTCGACGGTGCCGAGCTCGAGGTGACCGAACCCGGTGAGGAGGTTGTGGCGATCGTCACGTCCCCCGGTCGCGTGCGTTCGAACAAGGCAGTCGTGGTCACGCCGGCGCCCGTGCTCCCGCCCCTGTCGGCCCGGGACCGGGAGGCTCTGGCCATCGGTCGCGCACGGGGCCTGCGCCATGCGGCGCTGTCGTTTGCGAGTCGCCCCGAGGACGTCGAGCTCGTGCGCCGCCTGGCCGGCCCCGACACCCACGTGATCGCCAAGATCGAGAGCCGCGCCGGCCTGGCCAACCTCGAGTCGATCATCGACGCCGCGGAATCCGTCCTCATCGACCGCGGGGACCTCTCGCGTGAAGTGCCGATGCCGTACGTCCCCTACGAGCAGAAGCGGGTGATTCGGTGCGCGAACGCGGCGAACACGCCGGTCTACGTCGCCACCAACCTCCTGGAAACGATGGTCGACCACGTCAATCCGACGCTTGCGGAGGCCAACGACATCGCCAACACGCTGATGGACGGCGTGCATGGCCTCGTGCTGGCGGCCGAAACCGCCATCGGACGGGATCCGGTTGCGGCCGTGCGAACCATTCGCACGATGATCGACGTGTTCCGAGAGGCCTTCCACGAGCCCCGGACGCCGTGGAGCCTGCCTGACCAAGGCGACGCCGGGCTGCGCGCCGTGTGACGGGCCCGTCACCAGAAACGGGCGCGAGCGGTCAGCCCGCCCTCGTCTCGGCCGTCCCGGCTGGCCTGGTGGACGCGGGCGCCGCAGCTCTTGCGACGTTCGGGATCGGGCTGGTGGCCGCACGCCTGCTGGCACCGAACGCGTTCGCCGTCTACGCGTTGTTCTTCGCGCTCTTCACCGCGGTCATGGTCATCTCGACGCAATTGGCGTTCGTTCCCGCCGAGGTACGGGTGATCGAGCGGCCAGTCGACGAACGACTTGCGTGGCTGCCGGCAACCCTCCGGGCCGGGTGGGCCCCGGCCCTGCTCGGTTCGCTGGTCACGCCGGTGACCCTGCTGGTGCTGCCGCACGATGCGGACCGGTCCGTCGTGACGCCGCTGCTTGTGACAGCGCTGGCGGCTGGTGTCGTGTCCCCGGTCCAGGACCATGTGCGCCGGATGCTGCACGCGGGTGGTCGATCGTGGGCTGCTGCGGGCGTCTCGGCCGTGCAACTGACCGTGACCGCGCTTGGCCTGCTCGTGCTCGGGCTGGCACCGGTGTCGCCCGGATGGGTCCCCTTCGGCGCCCTCGTGGCTGCCAACCTCGCCTCCGCGGGTTATGGCATCGTCGCGGCACGACGCAGCACGTCGCCGCTTCCCCAACCGCCTGACCTTCGCTTGTCCCGGCTCGTCTCCTCGGGTCGTTGGCTGCTCGCGGTCGGCCTGATCCCCAACGGCGGCGCTTTCGTGGCCGGCGTGTTGGTCGCGCACCTTGCCAGCGCTGAGGCGCTTGGCCACGCGGAGGTGGCGAGGGTCGTGTCGCGACCGATCCCCGTCGTGGCCGTGGCCCTCGCGTCGGTCCTGGGTCCGCGCCTGATGCAGGCCGTGACGCTTGGAGATCGACCGGGGGCCCGTCGCCTGGAGCGGATGTTTCTCGGCACGCTCGTGCTGGCGGCACTCGGCTACGGGGCGTGGGTTGCCGTCGACTGGGTGGGCAACCCCATGGCGGCGATCCTGCCCAGTGCGTACATCGTCGCTGGTCTGGTCCCCGCGGTGGTCGTTGGCGTCACGCTCAACCAGTTTGCCGTCGACCTGCGCCTGGAGCTGACGGCGGGTCGGGAGGAGAAGCGCCTGGCGCGCATCGAGGGAGTCAGCGGCATCGTCCGCATGGCCGCTGCGTCGACCGCCGCAGTCACCGCGGAGTTCGCCATTCCCCTGGCCTACGCCGCGATGGGGATCGTGCGTGCCGTTGGCTTTCGGCGGGCGGCAGGACGGCACCTGTGGTCGCGTGATCCGGTCACGCCCGCGGCTGCGCCGGGGTCGTTGGTACCGTGAGCGACGTTCGATGGTCGCCGACCACCCGGGGGCGGGGTCTTGGAGCCACCTGACCAGCTCGTGTGGCGGCAGTCGCCAGGATTGCTCGACGTCGCCCGGGCCCGGGGACCGCATCTCCTCGTGGCCGCCATGGCCGGACTCTTCATCGGACTTGTCGTCGCCGCCATGGTGCCTGCTTCGTATGAGGCCCGGTCCACGCTCCTGCTCACGCAGCCATCCGGATTCGACCTGCCCGGAGTCGGCTCCGACCAGGGTGGCCCCGAGCGCTTCGTCGCAACGCAGGCCGATGTCGCCGAGTCGGCCACCGTGCTGCTCCCAGCTGCGGAGTCCGTTGGGTTGGAGCTGCCCATCGAGGACCTTCGCGAGAAGGTCACGGTGACGGTGATCCGGGACACGGACGTGCTGGAGATCCGAGCCGTGCTCGACGACGCCGAAGACGCCGTCGACCTCGCCAACGCGGTCGCAGCCGAACTGGATGCACTGGTGACCGGCCAGGCCCAACGAGCGCTCGATGAGGTGCTGTCCCGCCTCGGGTCACAGCGGGAGCAACTCGTCGGACGCCTGGCCGAGATCGATGCTGCCCTCGTCGCCGCCCCCGGAGAGGCCCTTCGGCGCGATCGACAGGTCGTCTCGGCGCAGCTCGAGGCGATCGTGGCCCAGGAGCTCGCCGCCGAGCTGCAGCAGCTGTTGCTTCCACGTGTCGTCACGGTGATCGAGCCCGCAACAATGGGCGAGCAGGTGTTTCCGAGCAGCGTGCGGTTTGCCGTGGCTGGCGCTGTCCTGGCCCTGGCGCTGGCCGCTTCGATCGCGTGGTGGCGCCTGGCGGCTCGACAGCGGGCACCTGACCACCTGGAGATCGAGAGGGCGCTGGGCGCCCCGATCCTTGCCGCCGTCCCCCATGTGCGGCGCAGCGACGAGGGGCCGGTGGCCGCAGAGCCGGACACGCTCGAGGGCGCGGCCTACCGGCTGGCGGGCTCCGTCCTGCGGCGCCAGATGGAAGCCTCGGGCCTGCGCATCGTCCTCGTCACGAGTGCCTCGGTGGGTGATGGCAAGTCCACGACTGCCATCAATCTTGCCGGCGCCGTGAAGGCCACCGGCGAGAACGCGCTCGTCGCGCGCTGGGACCGATCGGCAACGGGACCGCTCGGTGATCCACGACAGGTCGCCGTGGGATCCCTGGCGTTCGAATCGGTGACGCTGGGGCCGGATCAACTGCACGGGCGCGCGTTCCCCGATCTGCTCGCCAGGACCGAGGGGCCCGTGATCGTCGACGGGCCCAGCATGATCGCGTCCACGGAAGTGCGTCGACTCGCGTCAAGCGTCGACGGAGTCGTCGTCGTCATACGCGAGCCGAGCGATCATCCGACGTTGGCGCGCATCGCGAGATTTCTCGCCACGCTCGAGCAGCCGACCCTCGGGCTTGTCGTGTTCGAGGCCCGATCCTCCTGAGGGTCCTGTCTCCAATGGCAGGCTCCGGTCACAGGTCGTAGGCTGGCCGGGTTGGGCCGCAGCGTGTCCCAACACGTGGGGCCGCTGACCGTCCCGGATGGGGCAGGGAGAAGCCAGGCAATGTCGTCGAGTCAAGCGCGTGTGCTGGTGACAGGCGCCGGTGGTTTCATCGGCCATCACCTGGTCACCGCCCTCAAGCGGCGAGGGCATTGGGTTCGCGGAGCGGATCTCAAGCGCCCGGAGTACACGGCGGTCGACGCCGATGAATTTCTCATCGCGGACCTGCGTGACCCCGATGCGGCGGCAGCGGCCGTCGACGGCATCGACCACGTGTATGCGCTGGCCGCGGACATGGGCGGCATGGGCTTCATCTCGGCCAACCATGCGACGATCCTCCGCAACAACGCGCTGATCAACATCAACACGATCGAGGCGGCTCGCAATGCGGGAGTCTCGCGGTACCTGTTCAGCTCATCAGCGTGCATCTACCCGGAGTACCGGCAGTCCACCGCGGACATCGCGCCGCTCAAGGAAGAGGACGCCTACCCGGCCGAGCCACAGGACGCGTACGGCTGGGAGAAGCTGATCAGCGAGCAGCTGTGCACGCACTACCGCGATGAGTTCGGACTCGAGACCCGAGTCGTCCGATTCCACAACATCTATGGCGAGTACGGCACGTATGACGGCGGCCGCGAGAAGGCGCCTGCGGCCCTGTGCCGGAAGGTTGCACTCGCCGAACCCGGAGGCACGGTCGAGATCTGGGGAGATGGTGAACAGACGCGCTCCTTCTGCCACGTGGACGACTGCGTCGAGGGCATCCTGCGGCTGATGGATTCCGACCACCACGAGCCACTCAACCTCGGGCGCGACGAGATGGTGTCGATCAACGAGCTGGCCGAGACGATCATCGAGATCTCGGGGAAGGAAGGCCTGGAGATCGTCCACGTCGACGGCCCCCAGGGCGTCCGAGGCCGGAATTCGGACAACACCCGCCTCCGTGACGTTCTCGGATGGGAGCCGGCCATCGACCTCAGGACCGGCCTGACGCGGACATATCGGTGGATCGAGGAGCAGGTTCGGGAGCGCGTGGGAGCGTGAACAGCATCCCCCGGGTCAACGTCCTGGGCGTCGGAATCAGTGCCATCGACCTGTCCATGGCCGTCGAGAGAATCACCGAGTGGATCGAGACCCGTGAGCAGCACTACGTGTGCGTGACCGGGGTCCACGGCGTCATGGAGTCCCAGCGCGATCCACACCTCAGGAAGATTCACAACGAGTCGGGGCTGACGACCCCGGACGGCATGCCGATGGTGTGGGCGGCCCACCGCGCTGGTGCCCGGCACGTCGACCGCGTCTATGGACCGGACCTGATGCTGTCGGTCGCGGACAGAGCAGCCCAGCGCGGATGGACGTCCTATTTCTATGGTGGGGCAGAAGGCGTGGCCGATCGCCTCGCAAGGAACCTGGAGGATCGTTTCGAGGGCTTCCGCACGGCCGGTACCCACAGCCCGCCCTTTCGTGAACTGACCGCGCAGGAAGACGAGCAGATTGTCGAAATGATCAACGACGCCGATCCCGACATCGTCTGGGTTGGCCTGTCGACGCCGAAGCAGGAACGGTGGATGGCCGCCCACGTCGGGCGGCTCCGCGCGCCGGTGCTCGTCGGCGTCGGCGCCGCGTTCGACATGCATGCCGGTCTGCTGCCCCAGGCTCCGGTCTTCGTCCAACGGTCAGGCCTGGAGTGGGCGTATCGGTTGGCACGAGAACCTCGCCGACTCTGGCGTCGCTACCTGCGGAACAACCCGGCCTTCGTCGCACGGATCCTTGCCCGTCCTCCTCGCCTGGAGTCGACACCGAGGGAACGGTCGTGACCTTGCCAGCGCAGGGCGACCACGGCGAGCCGCTGACGCAGTCGGCTCGTTGGCTCGACGATGTCCACGCGACCTCGGTTCTCCAGGACCTGGCGCGGCTCGATCGAATGACCGCAAGGATTGCGGCCTCGTCCCCGCCCGGATCCATCGAGACCGTCCTGGACCTCGGTTGTGGTACGGGCGCGGCCGTGACGCACGTGGCCAGGGCTCTGCAGATTCCTCGGCGTCATGGTGTCGACGTCGACAGCGGCAGGCTCGAGCGGGCCGCCGAACTGGGCGTCATCACGCACCACTGCGACCTTGACCGTGACCGGGTCCCCCTGGAGGACGGAAGCGTGGACCTGGTCACCTCGTTCGGAGCGATCGAGCATCTCGTCTGGCTCGATCATTTCCTGGACGAGGTGGCCCGCGTCCTGCGGCCGGGTGGTTGGTTCCTCCTCGCCGCACCCAACCTCGGCAGCTGGATCAACCGGTTCGCGCTCCTGTTCGGCTACCAGCCGCGGGACGTGGAGGTCTCGCAACGGGCTCCTGCCGGGATCCTGCCGATCTACCGCGACGCCGGGCAGCTGGCGCCCTTGGGGCACGTTCACTCCGTGACGTTGCGGGCCATGCGTCAACTCGTCGAACGACACGACCTTTCGGTCCAGGCGGTGGCGGGGACCTCGCCGTATCCCCGGAGACTGACGCGACTGGCGGACGCCATCTTTGCCCGGATTCCCTCGTGGAGTCGCCGTTACCTCCTGCTCGCGCGGCGCGCCGACACGGGCTGATCCAGGCCCGCCATGCCTGCAGAATCCGCACCCACGCCAACGGCAGGGTCCATCCACGCGCCGGGTGCGCCGGCGATTGCGACCCGCCCGGATGGATGGCGGCGCGTGGGGCTGCTGCACGATCCCGGGGACCAGCCGTTCCGGGCCTTCCTCCCCACGCTGCTGGTGATCCTGGGTGCGTACCTGTTCTTCAACCGGGCCTTTGCATGGGTGCACATTCCGGGTGTCCCGGTGTTCCCCGGGGAGCTGCTCTTGGCCGTGGGCCTGTTCCAGGCGATGCGCGTCCCGGCCGCGCTGCGTGCCGTTGTTGGCAGCTCCGCGCTCGCGCGACTGCTGTTGGCCGTCATCGTCGTCGGGGCGCTGCGGACCGCCTGGGACATCCCGACGCACGGACTCGACGCCGTCCGGGACGCAGCCCCCTGGTACTACGGCGCGCTGGCCCTGATCCTGGCCGCCCTCGTGATCACGCGGCCCACGTCGATCGAGACGCTCAGCTCCTGGTACCGACGCGCCATCCCGCTCTTCCTGCTCTGGGCCCCCATCGCCGTCTGGCTGTCGGAAGCGTACGAGGACGTCGCACCGCTGATTCCGGACTCAGAGACGCCGATCGTTGCCTTCAAGCCGCCGGACATCGCCGTGCACGCGGCGACGGCGCTCGCCTTCCTCTGGATTGTCGTGGAACCCCGGTCGGCGGAGAGTCGTCGCCGTCGCATCGTGATCACGGTCCTCGGTCTTGTCACCGTCCTCGTGGCAGGAACGCAGTTCCGCAGCGGATTCGTGGCGGCCGTCGTCACCCTCGCCGGTGCCGCCTGGCTGTCGCCACAGCGCAAGCAACTCGTGCGAAGCGGGCTGTCCCTCGTCGTCGTGATCATCCTGGCGGCCCAGTTCCTCGACGTCCGGATCCAGCTGCCACGCCGCGAGATCTCGTTGGAGCAGATCACCTCGAACGTGCTCTCGGTGTTCGACGAGTCCGAGGACGAGGGCAACCTCCAGGGGACGGTGGCGTGGCGACTCGAGTTGTGGTCACGCGCACTCGACGACCTGCTCGAGGACGAGCAGTGGGCAACCGGAGTCGGCTTCGGCCCCAACCTCGCGGACCGCTACGACTTTCTCGGGCTCCGGGGCCGACGTTCGAGTCAACCGCTGCGCAGTGCGCACAACACCCACCTGACGATGTGGACTCGCGGCGGGCTGCTGCTTGCAGCACTGTGGCTTCTCTTCTGGATCGCCCTGCTCGCAAGCCTGTGGCGACTGTCGCGGGCCCGTGACGTCGAGGGGAACCGACCCCTGGTTGTTCGGCTCGGAGCCTGGGTGCTGGTTTCACTGGGTGGTTTCCTGGTCAACGCGTTCTTCGATCCGAGCCTCGAGGGCCCACACGCCGCGGTCTGGGCGTGGTCGCTCGCCGGGCTCGGACTCGGGACCCTCCTTTTGGCAAGGGCGCCGCGGGTCCGCGCAGTCCCTCCGTTGGTGGAGGCGTGAGCCACAGCCGGTCGTGCCGGTGGCCGCCTGCTCAAGAAATCACTGAGAGTGGCCGATGAACACGGCATACCGCGTCACGAGCCCCCCATCATGCGCGCCAGTCATCGTCTTGCCGTCAAGCCCACGCGACGGGAGAACGCTCTCGTCATCATCGGGCTGACCCTTGTTCTCGTCGCCGTCAGCACGGCACTCTTCCTGACGGATCTCGGCAGCTCCGCCAAGCCGGATCACGCCGGCAAGCCCGGTGGCCGGGATCATCCGTGCAAGAGCCACGTCTGCGACACGGCCCAGCCCACGGTGGCGGTGACAACCCCCTCCGCCGGTGCGACCGTCGAGCTGCCGGTGCACGTGGCAGGCACGGCGGCCGACGATGATCGTGTGGTCGAGGTCACCATCACGTTCGATGGTGGGTCGCCGCTGCCAGCCGACGGGCCGCCGTCGGCGTGGGCGATCGTGCTCGACGACCTTGATCCGGGGCCGCACACGATTCTCGTCCGGGCCAGGGATCGGGCCGGGAACGTGGGCGTGGTCACCCACGCGTTCGAGGTTGCCGCCAGCGACCCCCAGGACGACCCGACACAGGAGCCCGAGCCCGACCCAGCGCCGGATGGCGATGGCAATGACCGCTCCCAGCCGGAGCCAACCGGTGAACCCACCCCCGTCGACGATCCCGACCCAGCTCCGGAACCGGATCCGTCGTGCGAGGGCGTGATCGTCAAGCCGGGTACCGACCTGCGCCAGCTCGCAGGCGACTCGGCGCCGGGCACGACCTTCTGCCTGGCGGCCGGCGTGCACCGCTTCATGGATGCCGTCCGACCGCGGGACGGGCAGTCCTTCATCGGAACCGCCGGGACCGTCGTGAGCGGCTCCAAGGTCCTGGGTGAGTTCCGGAAGGAAGGCGCCTGGTGGGTCGCAGATGGCCAGACACAACGCCTGAAGGACCATGGCGTCTGCGAAGGGCAGTACCAGTCGAACAGTGGCACCTACGACTCCTGCAGTCGCGGTGAGGACGTCTTCTTCGATGATGTCTCCCTGTGGCAGGTGGACACGCTCGCCGAGCTGAGCAGCGGTGAATTCTGGTTCGACTACGCCAACTCACGCATCTATCTCGCTGACGACCCAAGCGGCCACCTGGTCGAGACGACCGTCGCCAAGCGCGCCTTCGGCTCCTACTCGCATGACGCGGACAACGTCACGGTCCGGGGCCTGGTCGTCGAGAAGTTCGGCAACCAGGCGCAGTTCGGCGCCATTGACAGCTTCTTCGGCTCCGGCTGGGTCATCGAGGACAACGAGGTTCGGCTCAACCACGGGGCTGGCATCCGAGGCAACGCCGGTTCGGTGGTCCGCAACAACCATGTGCACCACAACGGGCAGCTGGGACTTGCAGGATTCGGCAAGAACCTCCTGGTCGAGGGCAACCTCGTCGAGCACAATCACACTCTCGGCTTCGACACGAGCTGGGAGGCAGGCGGATCCAAGTGGCAGCGAACCGACGGCCTGGTTCTCCGCGACAACGTGTTCCGCAACAACCGCGGCCACGGGATCTGGATCGACATCGACAACATCAACGCGTTGATCGAAGGGAACCGATCCGACGGCAACGACAAGGCCGGGATCTTCTACGAGATCAGCTACGACGGCGTCATCCGCAACAACACCGTGTCGGGCAATGGTTTCGTGCGGAACTCGAGCTGGGGGCGCAGTTCCGGGATCATGATCGCCAACTCGCAGAACGTCGAGGTGTACGGCAACACCGTCGATCGGAACCGGCACGGGATCACGCTCTTCCACCAGGACAGGGGCAGCGGCGAACACGGGCCGTACGACCTCAGGAACGTCAACGTGCATGACAATCTCATCATCATGGAGACCGGTCACACCGGGCTGATGGAGGACGTCGGCAGCCAGGCGGTGTTCGAGAGCTGGAACAACCGTTTCCACCACAACACGTACAAGGTCGCCGGGACCGACCGGTGGCACTGGGATGGCCGTCTGCGCAGCTTCAGTGAGTGGCAGGCGCTGGGTCAGGGAAACGGTTCAACCGTCTCGACCCTCTAGACAGCCCGGCTGCCCTCGCCGCGGCAAGCGGTTCCACGTGCCGACAGGCACGCAGTGGGTCGGTGGTGACGTCGACGACGGCTGGTCCGTGATGCGAGTGACCGAATGGGCCGTCACGCCACGGCGTCCGCTTCGACCTCGACGTACCACCGCGGATCGAGCAGGCCCGCGACGACGACCATCGTGGCTGCCGGACGCGTGTGGCCAAAGACCTCGCTGTGCACGGCCCCGATGGCGTCGGCAATGTCCGGGTCGGTGATGTACATACGCGTGCGGACCACGTCGTCGAGCGACGACCCGACGTCGACGAGCGCCTGGCCGACGATGGACCAGCACCGGCGGGCCTGCACCGCCGGGTCGGGATCGACGGCGCCATCCGGCCAGACGGGTGCGGTGCCGGCGACCGACACGAGGTTTCCCACTCGGACTGCCCGGCTGAAGCCGTACGTCTCCTCGTAGGGGGACGTGCCCGTTGCCAGCCTGCGATCGTGGGGTGGGTCCGGCATGTGTCGCTCCTCGAGGCTCAGGCAGGAGACCAGGTCTCGAGGGTCGATCGCGCCCGGGTCACCCACCAGTCCAGGTCGGCAGCCTCCCGCGCCCGGACGGCCGGATCCTCGCTGGTCGCCGCATGGAAGGCCTTGTTCCAGCCATAGCTCGACAATCCCCACAACAGCGCGACGTCCATCGTGCCCCGGTCCAGGCGGCCCGCCTCCTGCTCGAACAGGAGGTCAAGGACCTCCTCGTGGGAGCAGTCGAGCTGCCAGTGGTTGATCCCGAGGAAGTACGCCCACTCGACCGCCACCGGGCCGGCGGTTGCCATCGCCCAGTCGATGAAGGCCACGCGGTCGTCGAGGAGCGCCACGTTCTGCAGCCACAGATCGCCGTGCAGCAGGGTGATGCCGTCCGTGGCGAGGCGCTGGGCGACGGCGTCCGGATTGGCATGGATGGCGCTCACGGCAGCGGCGATCTCCACGTCGACCAGCTCGAAGAAGTGCGACCAACCCTCGAGGATCCAGGCAGCCAGCCGATGCTCGGCCTCACCGGCTGCCTCGATGAACGTCGGGTTGAAGATCTCCAGCCGCCGGCGCGACGACACGAGTCCGTCCGGGGGATCCCCCCAGTAGGCGGCGTGCACCTCCGCGGCGGCCGTCACGATCCGCCGCAGATCGGACGTGGGCACCGGGATCCTGTCCAGGGGGATCAGTCCCTGGGTCACGTCCTCCATGACCATGGCGTACCCACCCTCGATCGGCCAGGCGTCGAGGACCGTGTGCGTCACGGAGGCCGGCAGCCGGTCGAGGTCGCCGTCGAGGACCAGCCGGGCGGCTCGCCCGGTGTCCTCGGTCATCCGCATCATGATGTCGTTGTCGCAGTTGAAGGTCTTGAGGATGACCGGCCGCTCGCCGTCCAGCAGGGCGTGCTCGAGCTCGGCGCCGGACTCGCCGACATGATCCTCGATGGGCCGTCGTCCGGAGATCCGGTCGCGGCTCCAGCCGCTGTCGAGTCCTGTCATGTCGGCATCCAATCACGATCCAACCGGCTCCCGCCCTCGAAACAG
>JAWWBG010000061.1:0-12760 GCA_033721095.1 Nitriliruptorales bacterium | reverse complement strand
CGATGACCGCCAGGGGCAGGTGGAAGATCGCCTCCTTCGACCCGGCGCTCGGTAGGACGTGGTCGTCGGGGTCGACCACCACGCCGTGCCGACGCTGCATCCACCCGCTCATCGCGATCCGGAGGTCGCGCTGGCCGGCGGCGCTCGGGTAGCGGCTGACCGGGCCGACGGCCTCGATCAGGGCGAGCCGGATGAACGCCGGGGTGGGCTCGTCCGGGTCGCCGATCGAGAAGTCGTGCACGGGGTGGCCCGACGCCCGGAGCTCAGCCGCCAGGTCCTGGAGACGCGCCAGCGGATAGCCGCCGAGGCGTGCGAGCGCCGGGTTGCCGGTCACCATCTGCTGTTCCTCACCGGATGCCGTAGAAGTAGCCGTCCCGGGACCCCACCAGGATGCGGCCGTCCCAGACGGCCGGAGTGGACTCGATGCACGCGCCCGTCGGCAACTGCAGCTGCCAGGTCTGCCGGGGCCGGGCCGGATCCTCGAGCGAATAGGCCCGCAGGCCGCCTGCCTCGCACAGCGCGACGAGCAGCTCGGGGCCGCGTCCGTCGGACTCGACGACGACAGGGCTCGACCACTCGTGGAACCCGATCTGCTCCTCGTGGGTGATCTTGCCGCCCCGCTTGTCCACGACCAGCAGGGCCCCGCGGTGCGTCGTCACGTACAGGTGGTCGCCGTAGAGCGCCGGCGTGGCCCACACCCCACCATCGACGTTGGAGGGAAGCTCGGGCCGCATCGTCCGCTCCGACCACAGGTCGATGCCCCACAGCCACGGGTCGTCGGGCCGGGAAGTGTCCAGCGCCAGCAGCTGGCCGACCTCCCGGCCGCGATCCAGCTTCCGGTCCCACTCGACGCCGACGTACAGGATCCCGTCGTCGTGGACGAGCGATGCGTCGACGTCGTCGCCGGCCCACCAGTCGAACACGATCTCGACCTCGCCGCGGAGCAGGCCACCACGGTCCCAGCCGACCACGCGCCCGGCCGAGTTGGCGACGTACACGGCGTCCTCGGTCACAACCGGCGAGGACTCGACCGATGTCTGCCGGTCACCGGTGAGCGCGGCGTACTCGTCGTTGAAGGTCGGCGTCGCCACGAGCACCTCGGGCGCGACCGAGACGCCGCCAGGCGCGGCGGAGCGGTTCAGCCGAATGACGTAGAAGAAGCTGTCCTCGCCACCCACGTACAGCACGTCATCGACGATCGAGCCGTTGCCGTCCCAGTCGTTGTTCCACTGGCCCTGGGGATGGGGTCCCATGCGCCACAGTTCGGTGGGGCCATCAGGATGGGCGATGTCGACGATGCGGTAGAAGTTGTCGCGGGAACCGCCGTACAGCAGCGGGAAGCCGTCGGGGTCCAGCGTCCAGGTGCCCTTCACCATCTCGCCGGTGACGAACGGTGGCCGTGTGGGCTCGCCCGAGTCGGCGTCGAGGAAGTACACGCGGCCGTCGTAGCTGTTGAAGATCACCTCGGTCCGGCCATCGAGCTCGTGCACGAGCGGCTGGCCCGTCCAACCCGTTCCGCACCACCGCTTGGTGGTCCCGTCCGACTGGGTGGTGGTGGAGCACATCGGTCGGTCGGGAAACGACCAGGCGATCGACGGCGCGGCGGGCAGCGGGCCGCGGCCGTACCACGTGTGCTCGGGGTTGCCACGAAACTGGCGCAAGCCGTTCGGAAGGCCCCACGGTTCGCCGAGCGGACCGCCCGGGGCGAGGGACGGCGTCGGTGTCGGCAGGACTGGTGGCGTCGGCTCACCGAAGGTGGGGAGGGTCACGGGCCGGTCGGCGGGATCGTCGACCGACTGGGCCAGGAAGGCTGCCCCACCGACGAGCGCCGCTGCCGCGGCCACGAGCGCGACGACGAGGACGATGCGGCTGGACACGGCCGGAAGCCTAGGACCGGCCACCCCGGGTTCTACGCTGGCGGCGTTGCCGGAGGTGGTGAGGACGTGGCGGACCTGCGAACGATCCTCATGCGCGTTTCCGGGCGTGACCGCCCCGGCATCACGGCGACGCTCCTGGGCGTGATCGCCGGCGCCGGCGTCGAGGTGTACGACATGGAGCAGGTCGTCGTCCGCGAGCGGCTGACTCTCGACATCCTGCTGGGTGTCGATGACGGCAACGACGTCCTCAAGGAGCTGCTCTACGCCGCCTGGGAGCTCGGCGTCGAGGCCGAGTTCGAGGACGTCGAACCCGAATCCGCCCGTGCCGGACTGCCGCGGCATGCGGTGACGGTCGTCGGGCTCCCGCTGAAGGCGGCCGGGCTCGAGGCCGTGACACGCGCGATCGCGACGGCTGGCGGCAACATCGATCGCATCGAGCGGCTGTCGCGCTACCCGGTCATCTCGTTCGAGTTCGTCGTGGTCGACGGGGAGATCGAGACGATGCGCCGCGAGCTGCTGGCCGTGGCAGCGACGCACGGGCTCGACGTCGCCGTCCAGCCCGAGCGGCTCGAACGGCGCGCCAAGCGGCTGGTGATGCTGGACGTCGACTCGACCCTCATCCAGGACGAGGTCATCGACCTGTTGGCAGACGTTGCCGGTCACGGAGCCGAGGTCAGTGCGATCACTGCACGCGCGATGGCTGGCGAACTCGACTTCCAGCAGTCACTCGAGCAGCGCGTCGCCCTGTTGGCAGGCACGCCGACATCGGCGTTCGACGAGGCGTGGAAACGCCTCACGCTGACTCCGGGGGCCCGCACGTTCGTGCGGACCCTCAAGCGCCTGGGCTATCGCGTCGGCATCGTGTCGGGCGGGTTCCAGGACATCGCCGACCGGCTTGCCGCCGAGCTCGGCCTCGACCACGCTGTCGCGAACGTCCTCGAGCAGGAGGACGGCGTCCTCACCGGGCGGCTGGCCGGACCGATCGTCGACCGAGCGCGCAAGGCCGAGGTCCTCCGGGAGATTGCCGAGGCCAACGACATCCCGATGGAGCAGACCGTCGCCGTCGGCGACGGCGCCAACGACCTCGACATGCTTGGCGTCGCGGGGCTCGGGATCGCGTTCAACGCGAAGCCGGTCGTCAACGACGCGGCCGACGCGTCGCTGTCGGTCCCCTACCTCGACGCGATCCTCTTCCTGCTGGGCATCCGCCGCGAGGAGGTCGAGCGGGCCGACGCCAGCGATCCCGACGCGCCCACGGCGCCGCCGCCGCACGTCCCGGGGACCCCGCCGGTCTGAACCCGTGCTCGTCTCGTGGCCCGGCAAGGCCCGGCTGGGGCATACTGGCAGGACCCGGGGGAGAACACGGTGTCCAAGCCGGCCGAGGGCGAACGCCCGCCGTCGCTGCACAACATGGTCAACGTCGATGACCTGTTGGAGCTGACCGAGCGACTGCGCGAGGCGCATCGGCGCATCTCGGACGCCACGCAGGGAGACAACCACCGTCGGCGTTGGGAGAAGCGGCTCGCCACGATCAGCGAGGTGGGCACCAGCAACATCCCGAAGGCGCTGGGGATGATGGAGACGCTGGAAGCCGACATCGAACGTCTCGAGGGCGCCAGCGGCTGAGCGGGCGCCGAGTACGGTCCCGGCCACCTCGCCGAGGATTCCTCGATGTCGCGCATCACGGTGTTCCACCTCACGGACGTCGCCCGCCTGCCCCTCATCGAGCGCGAGGGACTGCGCACGCGTGCCGACCTGGGCGAGGCCGTCGGGCCGCTGGAGGGGATCGACCTGACGGCCACGGGGCGTTTCGCGCACGGCAAGCGCGTGTCGGCATGGGCCAACGAGGAGCACGCACGGACCACGACTGCAGAGCACGGCGCGGGGCTGGTGTCCTTCACGGTCGACCCCGGCAAGGCCGTGGCCGGTCGCGCCAGCGTCCGGGCCGGCGACCCCGACACCTACTGGGAGTCGGCCAGGCCCCTGTCGGCCTGGCTGGCCGACGGGGACCTCCCCGAGGACCTGGAGGTGCACCAGCCCGTCCCCGTTCGCGCCAAGCACGTGCGCCTGCACGCGCCGCTGCTGACCGACGAGGACCTCGGCGACTGGGCACCGCTCGTCAACGCGGTCGCCGACGAGGACCGACTGTCCGCGAAGGCCCTGATGCACCTTGCGGTGATCGTCTCCGACGGGGAGGTCGACACCGAGGCGTTCCGTGCAGCCTGCGCCCTCGCCTGGCGGGATGACGCAGACGATCCACGCCTCGCCGACGAGCTCGTCGAAACCGATCCCGACAAAATCGCCTCCGCCGCCCTCGCCGAGTACGGGACCGTGGCGCCCGACGTCAGCGCCGCCCTGCGGACGGCACTCGAGGAGACGCGGGACTGGGCCGACGACAACGGTGTGGCCCACGGCGCGGGACTCTTCGCCCGCACCGGGCTCATCCTCGACGAGATCGCCGCGGCCAGCCCGTGAGCGCTGTCAGAGGCTGACGATGTTGAGGTTGGTGACTCGGGTGCCGCCGGCGGCGTCGTCCTCGACCTCGAACCGGACACGTTGACCGATCCGCAGCTCGAGCAGTCCGGAGGCGGCAAAGGCCTCCTTGTCAACGCTCAGCTCGACGAGGTTGTCGTCGAGGAGGACGGCGGAGCCCGTCGTCGCGTCGAAGGTCTTGATCGTGCCCTGGGGCATTCGCCACCTCGATTGGTCCGGCGGCAAAGGGTAGTTCGCGCACCGTCCCTCGCCGCGTGCGACACTGGGCGTGCATTCGGCGAGGCCTGCGCAAGGAGCCATCGTGTCCGACGAACCGACGACACCGACCGAGGACGGCGAGTCCCAACCGCGTGTCGTCGAGGTCAAGCCGCCCCTGCGGCAACGGTTCCTGCGTGGGCTCCTGCTCGTCTGGCTGGTGCTGGTCGTCGTGTTCTCGCTGGCGAACCTGCACTGGGTCGACTTCGACTGGATCGTCGGCAGCACCGAGGTCGTCGAGGCCGGTGGCGATCGCCTGTCGGGCGGCGTCCCCCTCATCCTGCTGCTGACCGGCGCGTTCGCGACCGGGCTGCTGACCGGCATGACCATCGTCGGCATCCGCGCCCGGCGGGCTCGCAAGGCCGCCCGCGACCGCTGACCCCGGTCTAGCGGCCCCAGTGGACCCGATGGACCTCGATCGGTCTGCTCACGCCCTTGAACTCGTGTGGGCCCAGTGCATCGATCGCAACCGTCGCCGCGAGCTGGTCACGCACGGCAGCGGAAACGAGGATCTCCCCGGGACCGCCCGCGTCGCAGATGCGACGGGCGATGTTGACCGCCAGTCCGAACAGGTCGCCGTGCGCCGCCACCGGCTCGCCGACGTGCAGCCCGATGCGCACCTCCAGGGGCAGGGCATGGTCGCCGCTGCGGTAGCTGGACAGGTCCTCCTGGACACCGATGGCGCAGGTGACCGCGTCGTCACATGAGACGAACGCCGCCATGAGGCCGTCGCCGGTGTGCTTGACCATGCTGCCGTCGGAGCTCGCGAGTCGATCCTGGACGATGCGGTCGTGGACACGGACGAGCTTGACGCCCGTTGCATCGCCGAGCTCGTCGGTGAGGCGCGTCGAGTCGACGATGTCGGTGAACATGACGGTGCGGACGCCCGGATCGGGTTCGCCGCCGGGACGGAGCATCACGCCGGTCTGGCTGGGGGGCTGGCCTCCGAAGAACTTGTCGAGAAGCACGGGCTCGACCGGGATGATCGCGTCGGGTGGGTCGCCGATGGCCTCGACGTGGACGGCGACGCAGGCGTCGGCGTCGGGGGCCTCCGCCACGCAGTAGACGGCACCGGACGCCTCGTCGTGGAAGAAGCTGATGTAGTTGACCCCGTAGCGACCCTGGGCCTCGACGTCGCGCAGGTGCGCCTCCTCGATGTCCGCGAGTGTCCGGCCCTCCTTGCCCCGGTGGAGGTCCATGAAGAAGGGCACGCTGGCTCCTGGCGTCGCGCAAGGATCCTAGGTTCGGAGGTCCTGCAGGGCTTGTGCCGTCGATGGGCCCAGGGGCCAGTCCGCTGCGGCCGTGAGGTCCTCGGGCCGGTCGATTTCTGCGAGAAATCCCGGGAGGTGCAGGCCGATCCAGGCGACGCCGGCGGCGACAGCAAGGTCGGCGTGCCGTCGAGCCGAGCGTGCCCCGTAGGCGGTGCCGATGACCGTGGCGGGCCGCCGCAGGAGCGCGCCCGTGCCGCCGTCGGACGACTCGGCGACCACGACGGACGCGGGCTGCTCGAGGACCGCGTGGAGCTCCGCGGGCGAGAGCGCCGGCAGGTCGGCCATCACCACCAGCAAACCGTCCGGATGTGCGGCTGCGTGGACCGCGACGGCTCCGTCCAGATCACCGTCGATCGGGTCGAGGGCACAGGCGACGTCGGGCAGCGTGCTCGCGACGGCAGCCCGAGAGGCCTCGTCGGCGGCCGCGATCGTGGGCGCCAGCCCCGCATCCCGGACGGTAGCCACGACGTCGGACAACATGGCGGTCGCCAGGGCGCGCCGCTGTGCCGGGTCGAGGACGTCGGACAGGCGCGAGAGGCCGCTCAGGCGAAACGGGACGACCGTGGCAGGGGAGCTCATCGTGGCCGGACTGTAGGAGTGGCGGCCGACCCCTGGGTTCGCAACTAGCGTCCGGTCCTCCGAGTTCGGAGCTGGCATGGCACGTGTGGCGGTCATGGGGGCCGGCTCGTGGGGAACCGCCTATGGCGTGATGTCCCACGATGCCGGCAGCAACACGATCATGTGGGCGCGACGTGACGAGCTCGCCGCCGAGATCCGCGAGGGTCACACGAACGGCGACTACCTCCCCGACGTCGACCTCCCCGAAGCCCTCGACGCCACCAGCGACCCCGAGCAGGCCCTGCACGGTGCCGACATCGTCGTCCTCGCCGTTCCCTCGGTCGGAATCGCCGACCAGCTGCAGGCGTGGGGTGACAGGATCCCAACCGACGCCACGCTCGTGTCCCTCATCAAGGGCGTCGACGTCGAGACCCTGCGTTTCGGCTCCCAGGTCATCACCGAGTCGCTCGACTGTGCGCCCGACCGGGTCGTGGTCGTCAGCGGCCCCAACCTCGCACGGGAGTGCGCCCAGCGGCTTCCGGCCGCAACCGTCGCCGCCTCGCCCGACGAGTCGCGTGCCGAACAGGTCCAGGCGGCGGTGAATGCCCCGTACTTCCGCGTCTACACGAACCCCGACAAGGTCGGCGTCGAGATCGGCGGTGCCGTCAAGAACGTCGTGGCCCTTGCCGCCGGCATGGCCGAGGGGATGGGGCTGGGCGACAACGCCATGGCGGCGGTGATCACGCGTGGACTCGCGGAAATGACCCGGCTCGGTGTGGCGCTCGGCGGTCAGCCCTTGACCTTCTCGGGGTTGGCCGGCGTGGGCGACCTCGTCGCCACCTGCACGTCACCGAAATCCCGCAACCGCACCGTCGGCACCAGGCTCGGTCAGGGGATGGCCCTCGACGACATCATCTCCCAGATGAACATGGTGGCGGAAGGCGTCAAGTCCTCGCGTGCGATCGTGGCGCTGGCCGAGAAGGCCGGCGTCGAGATGCCCATCGCCGACGGGGTCGTCAACGTCGTGCACGAGGGCACGCACCCCAAGCAGATGCTCGCAGAGCTCCTTGCCCGCCCGGCGAAGCCGGAGATCTACGGCATCGACGACTGACGGGCACGCCCGTCAGGACATGGCCTGGAGGATCTTGGCGGTCTGCTCCATGACGCCGTTGGTGAACTCGACGCTGTCCGGGCCGAGCTGCATCGCCCCGTCCCAGTTGGCGGCCACGTCCTCGATCGTGTGGTTGTCGCCGAGGAACACGCCCTCGCCCTCGAGGATCCCGACGCGCGCGATGTAGCCACCGCCGACGGAGAAGCACCGACCGGTCTCCGTGCACTCGTCCGAGGCGAGGTACGCGACCAGCGGCGACACCGCCTCGGGCTGGAGCTTGTCGCCCAGCTCCGGCGGGAAGATGTCCTCGGTCATGCGGCTCAGCGCGGCGGGGGCGATGACGTTGGCGGTGATGTTGTACTTGGCGCCCTCGATCGCGAGTGTCCGCGTCAGCCCGTAGATCCCGAGCTTCGCGGCCGAGTAGTTCGACTGGCCGAAGTTGCCGTACAGCCCGGACCCCGACGACGTGTTGATGACCCGGCCGTGGTTGTTCTCGCGCAGGTGCGGCCACGCCGCCCGCGTCACGTGGAACGAGCCGTACAGGTGCACCTTGAGGACCAGGTCGAGCTGGGCCTCCTCCATCTTGGCGAACGAGACGTCACGGAGGATCCCGGCGTTGTTGATGACGATGTCGACCTTCCCGAACGCGTCGAGGGCGGTCTGGACAATGGCCTCGCCGCCCTCCCAGGTGTGGACACCGTCGTAGTTGGCGACGGCCTCGCCGCCGGCGTCGATGATCTCCTGGACGACCTGGTCGGCCATCTCCGAACCGGCACCGGTGCCGTCACGGGAGCCGCCGAGGTCGTTGACGACCACCTTCGCGCCACGCGAGGCGAGCAGGAGCGCGTGGCTGCGGCCGAGGCCGCCGCCGGCGCCGGTGACGATGGCAACGCGGCCGTCGTGGGTGATCTCGGACATGGGCGTCTCCGGGCTGGATGGGGAGAGGGCGTGAGCGTAGTTGCCGGCCCGATCGGGACGTTCGGCCACGCGGGCGCACGGCCGGGGTTCGTAGGCTCTGTCCACGGATGCGGGAGATCACGTGACGACGGTCCTGGTGCTCTACGGCGGACGCTCCAGCGAGCACGACGTGTCGTGCCTGTCGGCACGGTCCGTGCTCCGCGCGGTCGACCGCGACCGGTGGAACGTCGTGCAGGTCGGGATCACCCGCGAGGGCCGTTGGATTCGGACCGAGGGCGACATCGTGGCTCCCGCCGGCCGCGCGCTGCCGGAGGTCGCCGACGAGGGCCCGACCGTTTCGCTGGTCCGCGGGCGGGGCGGACCGATCCTCGTCGAGTTCACGGATGCGGGCTTCACCGAGATCGCCCGCATCGACGTCGCCTTCCCCGTGCTGCACGGGCCCTACGGCGAGGACGGGACGGTCCAGGGCCTGTTGGCGACGGTCGGGGTGCCCTATGTCGGTGCGGACGTCACGGCCAGCTCGGTCGGGATCGACAAGCGCGCCATGAAGAACGCCTTCAAGGCGCGGGGCCTGCCGCAGGTCGCGTACCTGCCGGTGCGACGGGAACGGTTCGAGGTCGAGGGCGCCGCCGTCCTCGACGAGCTCGAGGGGGCGCTGGGTTCACCACTGTTCGTCAAGCCGGCCCGCCAGGGATCCTCGATCGGGATCACGCTGGCGAACGACCGCGACGGGCTGCTCGCGGGACTCGAAGAGGCCTTCACCTACGACCGCGTCGCGATCGTGGAGGAGGCCGTCGATCGCCCACGTGAGCTCGAGGTCGGCGCGATCGGCAACGACGAGCCCGAGATCACCCCCCCCGGCGAGATCCGCCCCAGCCACGAGTTCTACGACTTCGAGGCCAAGTACCTCGACGAATCCGAGCTGGTGGTGCCGGCCGACATCCCGTCGGACCTGGCCGAACAGATCACGTCGATTGCACGGCAGGCGTGGCTGGCCATCGGGTGCCGCGGCATGGCCCGAATCGACTTCTTCCTGTCCGGGGCCGGCGAGCTGTTCCTCAACGAGATCAACACGATTCCCGGCTTCACGCCCAACTCGATGTTCCCGCGCCTGTGGGAGGCCGAGGGCGTGGGCTACCCCGAGCTCGTCGACCGCTTGTTGCAGCTGGCGCTCGACGCCGCCGACGCCGAGGCCCGTTACGCACCATGACCCGCCTGTCCGGCCGATGTCCGGCGCCGGTGTGCGTCAGGGCAGGTCGACGACCGTGTTGGTCAGGGTGCGCTTGACACCGTCGATCTGCTGGATCTCCGACACGAGCTTGCCGAGCTGCACGATGGTCGGCGCCGAGGCCTTCACGATCACGTCGTAGTGACCGGTGACGGTGTCCGCGGACTCGGTCCCGGCGATCTCGAGGACCTCTCGGGCGACGCGCCCGGCCTCGCCCATGCCGGTCTGGATGAGGATGTAGACGGTCACGGATTCCACGGGCGACCTCCTGGCCACGTCGACTCTACGACGCCGACTGTCCGCGTGCGGTGGTTGACTCGCTGCAGAATCGATGGAGGCCGGCCGTGCGTGAACGCGACGTGCTCTGCCTCGTCCAGGAACGGTTCGGATCGAGTCCGCCGGGCGTGGCCGTCGGTCCCGGGGATGACGCCGCCGTCCTCGTCGATGGCACGGTCATCACGACCGACACCGTGGCCGACGGGGTCCATGTCGACCGGCGCTGGTCGAGCCTGGAGGACGTCGGCTGGAAGGCCGTTCACGCGGCTGTCAGCGACATCCCCGCGATGGGCGCCCGTCCCACCGCCGCGGTGGTCAGCGCGCAGCTGACGGGGGGAATGGCTGGCGAGGACGTCGCGGCCCTCCTCGATGGCGTTGCCGAGGGCGCCGCCGCGGCCGGCGTCCCGATCGTCGGCGGTGACGTGACCTCCAGCAACACGATGGCCCTGACGGTCACCGTGCTCGGCCGGCTGCTCGGCGACCAGCCGTGCGCACGTTCGGGGGCGGCGGTGGGGGACCTGGTCGGCGTCATCGGCCATGTCGGTCGGGCGGCCGCCGGGCTCGCCCTCCACCAGGCTGCGGCTGGGCAGGCGGACAGGGTCCGGGAGGCGCACCCACAGTTGTCCGAGGCACACCGCCGGCCCCACGCCCTCGTCGGCGCCGCCGGGATCCTCGCCGACCCGGGCGTGACTGCCGGCATCGATGTCAGCGACGGGCTCGGCCGTGACCTCGGCCACGTCGCGGCGGCCAGTGGTGTCCAGGTCCTCCTCGAAGCCCTGCCGCCGGATCCGTTGGTGGATGCCGCGGCGGCGGCACTGGACGTCACCGCTCGGGACCTCGTGCTTGGCGGCGGCGACGACCATGCGCTGGCCATCACGATCGATCCCGCCGCGGTGGAACGGATCAAGGGCGCCGTCGCTGCGCTTGATCTTCCGTTCGCGATCGTCGGCACGGTGCGAGGAGGCTCAGGCGTCCTGCACGATGGCGAGGACGTCGCCGGGCTCGGGTGGGAGCACCGATGAGCCGCGTGCTCGTGATCGGCGGCACCGACAGCAGCGGCGGTGCGGGCATCCAGGCCGACCTGCGCGCCCTCGCCCACCTCGGGCTGGACGCAGCGGTGGTCGTCACTGCCGTCACGGCCCAGACGATGATGAAGGTTCTCGCCGTCCACCCGGTTCCGCGCGAGCTGGTCGAGGCCCAGCTCCGGGCCGCCGTTGACGAGCCCGTGGACGCGGTCAAGATCGGCCTGCTCCCCAGCGTCGGGGTCGTCGAGGTCGTCGGCCGGTTCCTCGAGGATCGCGACGTGCCGATCGTGGCTGATCCGGTGCGCCATGCCTCCTCGGGCAGCGCACTGGCGGAGGGCACCGACGACGATTGGCGTCGCCTGGTCCTGCCGCACGCGACCGTCGTGACGCCGAACGCCCCCGAGCTGGCGGACCTGACCGGCGCCCCGGTCGAAGACCTCGACGGCCTCCGGCGGGCCGCCGTGGCCCTGGCCGTCGAGGGCCCCGCATGGGTCTTGGCCACGGGCGGCCACCTCGACACGGCCGCGGCGGTCGACCTGCTCACGGACGGCCGGCAGACGAGCGAGTTGACCGGCCCACGGGTCGATCTCGAGGTCCGGGGCACTGGCTGCACCCTTGCGTCACTGCTGGCTGCGTGCCTCGCGACGCAGGAGGACGTGCCCAAGGCTGCGCAGGCCGCCAAGCGGCACCTCGCCGCCATGTTCGAGACCGCCGTCGTGACCCAGAGCGGCCTCGGTCGCTTCTCGTTGCCCTGATCATCGGCACCCGCGCGGTGGCCGGTCGTGACCGAGCGCTGGTAGACTCCACCCCTCGCCGCCCAGTTGTCGGGCGGCGCTCCCACGTCTCGACTGGAACCGACGATGTCTGCCTCCACCTGTGACTACTGCGGCAAGAGCCCGTGGTTCGGCAAGCAGGTCAGCCACTCGCACCGTCGTTCGAGTCGCCGCTGGAACCCCAACATCCAGCGCATCCGCGCCGTCAAGGACGGTCGCGTCCAGCGCGTGAACGTCTGCGCCGCCTGCCTCAAGGCCGGCAAGGTCACCAAGCCCACCGTCAAGAGCTGAGCGACTCGCTCGCCGGGTCCTCGATCCGCTCGGCACCGCCGCCCGCCCGCCGGTGGGGCATTCCGGGCACCCGCAGTCGCAGCGTGCCGGTCTCCGTCGGCACCTCCATCACGTCGCGCAACGCCTGCCACGCCAGCGACGGCTTGATCGGTCGGAGCCACCCGCGCCGCCGAAACCACACCAGGAACACGGTCACGATCAGGATGAAGACGCCCCAGACGGCCGGGTAGGCCCACTGCCACCCGAGCTCGGGCATGTGCTCGAAGTTCATGCCGTAGATCGATCCGATGACCGTGATGGGCAGCAACAGCGCCGAGATCAGCGTGAGGACGCGGAGCATGTCGTTGAGCTGGTCATCCAGCGAGGACCGGTAGGCGACCATCGCCGAGTCGGCCAGCTGGAGGTAGGAGCCGGTCAGCTCGTTGATCCGGTACAGGTGGTCGTAGAGATCGCGAAACAGCCGCTGGTCGTCGGATGAGATGATGCCGATCCGGTCGCGGCCCAGGCGGCGGATGGCCTCGGCCTGCGGGACGACCGCGCGGCGCAGCTGGATCACGTCACGTTGGAGCCGGTAGATCTCACGCCGCGTGTCGTCGGACGGTCGCGTCAGGATCTCGTCCTCGATGATGTCCAGCCGTTGCTCGAAGGTGTCGAGCAGCGGCACGAACACGTCGTTCATCGTGT
>JAWWBG010000060.1:0-12822 GCA_033721095.1 Nitriliruptorales bacterium | reverse complement strand
GCGATCATGTCCACGAAGCTCCACACGACCACGGCCGACGAGGACCTGTCGGACGCGGCGCTGCGGATGCTGTCGCACAACATCAACTCGTTGCCGGTCGTGGACGGTGACACGCTGGTCGGCGTGCTGACCTCGACCGACTGCCTCATGGCGCTGATGGAGGCCGACCGCCGCGCCCGCGGCCTCAGCTGAACGCGGCCGCTCGAGCGCGCCTCAGCCCTTCCAGTCCATCCAGGCCGCCAGGACCGCTTCGAGGTCGCCGGCACGTGATGTCACGTCGTCGGCATCGGCGAACCGCATCACGCGGGCAGTGTCGCCGTCGCCCTCGAGGGCGGGGAAGTCACCGGGGATCTTCGCGCCCGTGTGGAACAGCAGGCTCACGAACTTCTTGGCCGGGTTGAAGCTGAAGATGTTGCCGTTGAACATGTAGGTGGGTGTCGACCACTTGATGGTCTCGGTGATCCGCTCGTCGAAGCCCAGCGTCACGTCCCGGACGGCCTGCATCGCGTCGGCGAGCGGATGCTCCTTCGCCGCGAACCACTCGTCGACGTCGGGGTTGCGCGGCATGGAATCTCCTCGAGGGGCCGGCGGGGGCCGGTGCTCAGGCGCCGACGGCGACGACGGCTTCGGCCGGGTCCACGCGGACCCACGTGCCGTTGAGCGCCCCGTTGCCGGTGAACGTCTCGACCTTGTTGGGGTCGTGGAGGAGGTTCACGTTGGCGCCGGGATGGGCGGCCGCCGTCGACCAGCCGACGTCCTTCTCGTCATGGCCCCAGCCGTGGGGGATGGCGACGGTGCCGACGCGGATCTCGTCGGAGACCTCCAGCGGCACCTCGATCGCGCCCATCCGCGAGGCGACCACGACTCGTTGGCCGTCGAGGAGATCCCGCGCCCGCGCGTCGTCGGGATGCATCAGCACCGTGCACCGGTCCTGGCCCTTGACCATCGAGGAGATGTTGTGCATCCACGAGTTGTTGGAGCGCAGGTGGCGTCGCCCGATCAGCCGCAGGTCGAACTCGCCATCGGGTTCCTCGACGCCCTCGTCCAGGACGCGCCGCATCTCCGCGACGATGTCGTCGGGAGCCAGCTGGACCTTCTTGTTCTTCGTGCCGATGAGCTTGTCCATGCGAGGCTCGAGCGGCCCCAGGTCGATGCCGCCGTCCGCCCGGCGGATCCGCGACATCGTCAGGCCGCCGGGACCGCGCCGGAGCACGCCGTGCGGGCCGGCCATGACGCCGAAGGCTGACACGCGCATCGGGTCGAGGAGGTGGGCCGCACGCGCGGCGATCCCGCCCGTGAGTGAGCGGGCCGGCATGGGCGTGATATCGAGGATGAGCTGCTGGAGGATCTCCCAGTCGTCTCGGGCGTCCGCGGGAGGTTCGAACACCCGCGCGTTGTAGCGGGCGTTGTTGCGCACGCTGAACACCGGGAAGAGGAAGTCGAACTCCTCGCGCTCCAGCTGCGAGGTCGGCGGCAGGATCACGTCGGCATGTCGCGTTGTCTCGGTCACGTACATGTCGACGGCCACGTAGAAGTCGAGCGACTCGAGTGCCTCGTCGAGCCGCCCGGCATTGGGCGACGACAGCACCGGGTTGCCCGCGTAGGTGATCAACGCACGGACCCGATCGTCACCGGGCGCGAGGATGTCGTCGGCCATGCCGGCCACCGGCAGCTCCCAGCGGAACGCCTTGTGCCGTCCGGCGCGGTCGGTCCAGTTGCCGTAGGGGATGTCGATCCGCTTGAGGAGCCGGACGAGGTCGATGGGCGGCGTCGTGAACATCTGGCCGCCGGGCCGATCGAGGTTGCCGGTCATCGCGTTGATCACGTTGACCAGCCAGTGCGTCAGTGTCCCGGTCACCTGGTGGCACACGCCGATCCGTGCGTAGATGACCGCCGAGCCCGCCGCCGCGTGGTCGCGGGCGAGTCGCTCGATCACCTCGGCGTCCACACCGGCGCGCGGTGCCATCGCCTCGGGCGTGCAGTCGGCGACGAGGTCGGCGATCTCGTTCCAGCCGTCCAGCCGACGCACCAGGTGGGCCGCAGGGGTCAGGCCCTCCGCCAGCAGCACGTGCAGCATCCCCGCCAACAGGAACGGGTCACCGCCGGGGGCGACCGCCACGTGCTCGTCGGCCAGGCGGGCCGTCTCGGTGCGGCGCGGGTCGACGACGACGACGGTGCCGCCGCGCTTGCGCACGGCCTTGATGCGACCCTTCGCGTCGGGCATCGTCGTCAACGAGCCGTTCGACACCGCCGGGTTCGCCCCGAGCACCACCAGCCGTTCGGTGCGGTCGATGTCGGCGATCGGCGTCATCGCGTTCGAACCGAACATCCGCAGCGCCGTGAACTCCTGGGGGAACTGGTCCACCGAGGACGCCGACCAGAACGCCCGCGTGAACAGGGCTGCCCGCAACGCGAGGCCGTAGAGCACCGAGGGGGAGTGGGCGGCGGGGTTGCCGAGGTAGAAGCCGATCGCGTCCTTGCCGGACTCGCGGCGGATGCGCCGGAGGTTCGAGCCGACGAGCTCGAAGGCCTCGTCCCAGCCGATCTCCTCCCAGCCGTCGCCGACCTTGCGGATCGGGCGGCGCAGCCGTTCGGGGTCGGTGTGGAGGTCGGCAAGTGCGGTCGCCTTGGGGCAGATGTACCCCTTGGAGAGGACGTCGTTGGGGTCACCCTCGATGCGGGTGACCTCGTCGTCGGTGACGGTCACGAGGATCCCGCAGTGTGCTTCGCACAGCGTGCACTGCCGGGCAACGGTTCGCGTGTCCACAGGTTGCTCGGAGGTTTGAGACGGAGGGGCGGCAAGTGTCTCACCGGCATCCGTGAGCGTCAAACGGGCGCGGTGGGCGTGCGGGGCGGTCCTTGCCGTCCAGCTGGCGGCGGGCGATGTGCGCACCGGCGCCCGGGAATTCGGCACGGCCGGGCGACGCTTGCCAGACTGATCGGTGCCGGATCCGGGAGTCGGTTGGTGAAGGTCTTCGTGACGGGCGCGACGGGCGTGCTGGGACGTCGCGTCGTCGACCTGCTCGTCGACCGTGGTGACCTCGTGTTCGCCATCGCCAGGTCGGCGGCCAAGGCCGACGACCTGCGTGCCGCGGGCGCCCAGCCGGTCGAGGCCTCCCTGTTCGATCCGGGCGCGCTTTCCGACGTGTTCGCCGACAAGGACGCCGTGCTCAACCTCGCGACGGCGATTCCGCCACTGTCGCGAGCGGGTCGCAAGCGGGCGTGGGACGAGAACCACAGGATCCGGACGGTCGGGGCCGGCGCCGTCGCGACGGCAGCCGCCAAGGCCGGCGTGCCCCGGCTCGTCCAGGAGTCGATCGCCTTCGCCTACGCGGACGGTGGTGACCACTGGCTGGACGAGGACAGCCGGTTGGACGTCCCCACCCATGGCGTCGGGATCCTCGAGGCCGAGGCCGCCATCGACACCTACCGCGCCGACGGCGGCGGGACCGGCGTCGTCCTGCGGTTCGGCAACTTCATGGCACCGGATTCGTCGCACACCCGGGCCCAGCTGGCCCTGGCCGCCAGGGGCATGCTGCCGCTCGTGGGCGAGGACCAGGCCTGGTGGCCGCTGATCCACGTCGACGATGCCGCGACCGCCGTCGTCGCGGCGCTCGACTGCCGTGGCGGGGTGTTCAACGTCACGGCCCAGCCCGCCACGCGACACCAGCTGGCCGAGGCCTTCGCCGACGTCGTCGGCCGCAAGCGCGTCCGGCGCCCGCCGACGATGTTGTCGCGCGTCGGGCCCGAGGCCGGACGCATGCTCGCACGATCGGAACGCGTCTCGTCCGGCCGCCTGCGGGATGCCACGGGCTGGCACCCGGAGCACGACGATGCCCTCACGATCCTGCGCGACTGCATCATCGACATCGACGGCGCGACGGACGACGATTGACCGTCTGGCTGGGGCTGCTGGCCGCCGCCTCGTGGGGGACCTCCGACTTCTTCGGTGGCCTCGCGGGCCGCCGCATCGGCCGCGACATGTCGGCGACGATCGCGCTGGCCTCGCAGGCCATCGGGCTGCTCGGCCTCGGCACGCTCGCCCTCGTCCTCGGCGGCGAGATGACCGGCCGCGACCTGACGTGGGCATGCCTTGCCGGCGTGTCGGGCGCCTTCGGTGTCATGTTCCTGTACCGAGGGTTGCGGATCGGTCGCATGGGCGTGGTGGCGCCGGTCACGGGGGCGCTGGCCGCGGCGGTGCCGGCAGGGGTCAGCCCCCTCATCGGCGAGGACCCGGGGTTGCAGGCGTGGCTCGGGATCGTGCTGGCCGTCGTGGCCATCGTCATCGTGGCTCGCGAACCGCACGACGCGCATCCGGAAGGCAACGAGGCACTCGGCTCCGGGATCCGCGAGGCGGTCCTGGCGGGGTTGGGGTTCGCGGGCGTCGGCATCGCTCTCAACGCGACCGCCGACGCGAGCGAGTTGTTGCCGTTCCTGCCGATGAAGCTGGTCGCCAGCCTGCTGCTGGTCGGCCTGGTCGTGCGCCGGCGCGAGCGGCCGGCCGACGCCCGCGGCCACTGGCACGTGATCGCGAGCACCGGCATCCTCGACAACGCGGCCAACGTGGCCTACCTGTTCGCCCTGCGAGGCGGCTCCCTGGCCGTGGCGGCGACGTTGGCCAGCCTCTATCCGGTCGGGACGACCCTGCTGGCACGCGTGGTCCTGCACGAGCGGTTGGCGAGGATCCAGCAGGCCGGGTTCGCCCTCGCCATCGCTGCGGTCGTCATCATCGGGCTGGCATGATCGGAGGGGGACGGTGAGCAGCGCCGGGTACTCGGGCACCCCACTGGCCCGCAAGCTCGGGATCCAGCCGGGCCAGCGCGTCCTCCTCGAAGGGGCGCCGGATCACTTCGAGGACCTCGTCGCGCCGCTGCCCGACGGCATCGAGCTCCTGCAACGCGCCGTGGCCCCGCTGGACCTGGTCGTCACGTTCGCCACCTCCATGGCACGGCTCGAGCGCGGCGTCGACGAGCTCGAGGCCCGGCTCGCGACCGACGGGGCCATCTGGACCGCGTGGCCCAAGCAGTCGTCGGGGGTGGCCACCGACATCACCGAGAACCGGCTCGCGAGGTCCTCCTGCCGCCCGGGCTCCTCGTCGACGTCAAGGTGGGCGCCATCGACGAGACCTGGTCGGGACTGAAGTTCGTCATCCGCAGGGAACGCCGCGAGGGTCGCGGCTCATAGCCTTGCCCGCGGCCGCAACGGGAGAGCAGGCCATGGCCACGATGCGCCGACGATCGTTCCTCAAGGGCGTCGGGGGTACGGCCGCCGCCTTCGCGACGGCTGGGGTCGCCTCGCGGGCACTCGCCCAGGAGCTTCCCGATGACGGGCCGTTCCTCCACGGTGTCGCATCCGGCGACCCGCTGCCGGACGCGGTCGTCATCTGGACCCGGGTGACCCCCACCAACGAGGCCGTGCCGGGCTCGGGGGTCGGTCCGGCCGTCACCGTCGCGTGGGAGGTGGCCCGCGACCCCGCGTTCGACCACGTCGTGGCCGCGGGTGTCGAGCAGGTCACCAGCGCCACGGACCACACGGTCAAGGTCGACGTCTCCGACCTGGAGGCCGGCGCCGACCACTGGTATCGGTTCGAGGCACTGGGCCACCACTCACCCGTCGGCCGGACGCGAACGGCGCCGGCGCACGATGCCTCCCCGGACTGCCTCCGGCTGGGCGTCGTGAGCTGCGCCGAGTGGGAGTTCGGCTACTTCAGCAGCTACCGGCACCTGGCCGAGCGTGATGACCTCGACGCGATCCTGCACCTCGGTGACTACATCTACGAGTTCGGGCGCTCCTACGGCCCCGTGCCGTCACCGGGCGGCGACCTGGACCCTCCTCGCAACCACGAGCCGCCGCACGAGATCCTCACGCTGGCCGACTATCGGATCCGGTACGGGCAGTACCGGTCCGATCCCGATCTCCAGGCACTGCACGCGGCCCATCCGTTCCTGGTCATGTACGACGACCACGAGATCGCCAACGATGCCTGGTCGGACGGCGCCGAGCAGCACGACGAGAGCGAGGGGGACTTCGGCGTCCGCCAGGCGGCGGCCCGGCAGGCATGGCGCGAATGGATCCCGCTGCGGCTGCCCAACCCGGCCGATCCCGAGCAGGTCCACCGCCGGGTCCGCTTCGGTGACCTCGTGGACATGTGGATCATCGACGTGCGCCGCTACCGCAGCGAACAGGTCACCAATGCCCTGGTCAGCTATTTCACGGTCGACCCGGCCGTCGACAGCCCCGACCGGACCATGCTCGGGGCCGAGCAGCTCGCGTGGTTCCTCGACGGCCTGGCCACCAGCGCCGCGGCATGGAAGGTCGTCGGCAACCCGGTGCCGCTGTATCCGTTCCACGTCGGGACCGAGCTGGCCACAGCGCTCGAGCCCATCTTCAATCCCCTCGCGGGGACGGCCCCACCGGTCGCGCCGCCGTTGGTGGTCGACGACTGGAATGGGTACCGGTACGAGCAGGACGTGGTCCTGGGCGCGCTGTCCGAGATCACGGACGTCGTCGTGCTGACCGGCGACTACCACGAGGCGATCGCGACCGACCTCCCGATCGACACCAGCAGCTACCGGCTCGACGGCAACTCGGTCGGGGTGGAGTTCCTCGTGCCGGCCGTGACGTCACCCGGCCTGTCCGAGACCCTGGGTCTGACGGGCGCGCCGGGCACCGAGGTGATCGACGTGATCTTCCGGACGAACCTCGCGACGGCCAACCCGTGGGTGCAGTATCACGAGGGCTTCTCCCAGGGCTACGGCGTGGTCGAGTTCACGCAGGACTCCGCCCAGTACGACTTCTGGTTCCTCGACGACCGCACGGACCCGGGCAGCGGGTCGGCGTTGGCGGTGTCGCTGGCGTCCCGGCGCGGGGAGGATCGCCTCACCGAGGCGGTGGGACCGCTGCCCGCACGGGAACGGCCGCCGAGTCCGCCGGTCGGCGGGACGGGTGGCGGTGGGCTGCCCGCCACCGGGGGCGGCGCGGCGGCCGCCGCGCTGGTCGCGGCTGGCGCAGCGGCCATGGCACGCGGGCGGTCCGGCACCGACGATGCCCAGGACCGCGCCGACGATGCCCAGGACCGCGCCGACGACGCCCAGGACCGCGCCGACGACGGCCAGCCGCCCCTCAGTCCTCGAGGCCCTTCGCGATGAGGAACCCGCGGGTCCGTTCCATCAGCGGGTAGCGGTTGGCCAGCGCCCAGAAGGCCGGGGAGTGGTTGGGCTCGGCCAGGTGCGCGAGCTCGTGGACGATGACGCCGTCGATCACCCAGGCCGGGAACCCGGCCATCAGCCGGGACAGTCGGATCGTTCCCGTCGCGCTCGTGCACGAACCCCACCGCGTCGACTGGTTGTCGACCCAACGGATCGAGGTCGGCTCGGGGAGCCCGAGCTCGGCCGCCAGGGAGCGTGCTCTGGCCGGCAGGTCGATCGTGGCCGTGGTCCGACGCCGTTCGAAGCGCTCGACGAACCGCTGCACCGTCCGGTCCTCGTCTCGCCTTGTCAGCGCAGCCGGGATGCGGACCACGAGCACGCCATCGACCAGTCGCGCCTGCGAGGTCTTGCGGCGGCGCGGGCTGCGGATGACGCGGACCTCGAGCTGGTCGTCGGGCGGCGTGCTCGGGCCGGCGGCACGGGTCTCGAATCCGGACTCCATGGCACCCCTCGTGGGACGGCGACGCCACCCTAGGACCCGGGTGTGACCCCCATGCCGAGCCGTCCACGGTTTGTCGGCCGATGGCCACCGCCCGCGGCAGCTCCCGGACGAACGGTCGCAGGCCGGCTCTAGAGTCCGGGCATGGACGTGACCCTGCTCGTGGCTGTCGTCGTGGCCGCCGTGTGCCTGATCGCCCTCGCCACCATCGCCGCGGGTCGCTGGACGGCCAACCAGTGGCGCCGTCGGCGGGCGCCGGAGGCGGATCCCGAGCTCGACCTTGTCGGCCTGGCCATGAGCGTCGTGCCGCTCGCGGCCAGGACCGCCGGGGCCATCGCCGGGCTCTTCAGCAAGGGCAAGGGCGACGAGCAGGTCCAGCTGGTCGGCGAGGACGGCACCACGACGATCCTGTTCTCCGACATCGCGGGCTCCACGCAGCTCAACGTGCGGCTCGGAGACGAGCTCTGGGTCGACATCCTGCGCACCCACGACGAGGTCGTCGACGAGCAGGTCCGGCGCTACGGCGGCAAGGTCATCAAGCGGCAGGGGGATGGGTTCATGGCGGCGTTCCCGGAGCCCGAGCAGGCCATCGGCTGTGCCCGTGCGCTCAGCCCGGCCCTGGCGGCCCGGCAGTCCACGCCCACGCTCGACCTCCGCATCGGCATCCACACGGGCGAGGTGATCACCGACCGCGACGACCTGTTCGGGACGCACGTGGTACTGGCGGCACGCGTGGCCGAGCTCGCGCGTCCGGGCCAGATCCTGGTGAGCGATCCGGTCGCCGAGCGGCTGGGCGACTCGGGACCGGCCGTGCGTCGGGTGCGGTGGGCCCGGCTGAAGGGGCTGCCGGGTCGTCACGTCGTGCATCGCGTCATGGCGTGATGTGACGTGACCTGCCGTGCCGTCCACGATTCATCGCCGACGCGAGGGCGAACGCCACCATGAGTGAGAACTTCGGCAACTGGCAGAGCCAGATCTACTTCCGCGGCTACGCCGGCGAGGTGCCCGAGCTGCCCGTGGACCTGCTCGCCCTCGAGGCGGCCGCCGAGGCCGTCCTCGAACCCGGGCCGTTCGGCTACGTGGCGGGGGGTGCGTCATCGGAGGACACGATGCGCGCCAACCGTGACGCCTTTGCTCGCTGGCGGATCGTCCCGCGCATGCTCCGCGACGTCGACGAGCGCAGGACGGCCGTGACGGTCTGCGGCACCGACCTCCACTCGCCGTTGCTGACGGCTCCGATCGGCGTGCAGACGATCGTCCACCCCGACGGGGAGCTCGCGGTCGCCCGTGCCTGTGCCGAGACGGGCGTCGGGATGGTGCTGTCCACCGCGTCGTCGTACACGTTGGAGGAGGTTGCCGCCGAGGCCGGTGATGCGCCGCGATGGTTCCAGCTGTACTGGCCTCGCGACGACGACCTCGCGGTCTCCTTCGTCCACCGCGCCGAGGAAGCAGGGTTCACGGCCATCGTGGTGACCCTCGACACGCTGATCATCGGCTGGCGCCCCCGCGATCTCCAGACGGCCTACCTGCCGTTCCTCCACGGCGTCGGCGTGGCCAACTGGTTCCAGGACCCGCACTTTCGTTCCCAGCTGGCCAAGCCTCCGGAGGAGGACCAACCGATGGCGGTCCTCCAGTTCGGTGCCGTCTTCTCGGACCCGTCCTCCACGTGGGAGCGGCTCGAGAAGCTGCGCGCAGCGACGACACTGCCGATCATCCTCAAGGGGATCCAGCACCCCGACGATGCCCGGCACGCCGTCGAGGCCGGTGCCGACGGCATCGTCGTCTCGAACCACGGTGGCCGCCAGGTCGACGGCGCGATCGCCTCACTGGACGCCCTGCCGGGCGTCGTCGACGAGGTGGGTGGCGAGATCGACGTGCTGTTCGACAGCGGCATCCGGACGGGCTCCGACGGGGTCAAGGCCCTGGCGCTCGGCGCCCAGGCCGTCCTGCTCGGCCGACCGTGGGTGTGGGGGCTGGCGCTGGGCGGTCAGGCCGGCGTTGCGGAGGTGCTGCGCAACTGGCTGGCCGATTTCGACCTTGCGATGGCCCTGTCGGGCGTGGCCGACGTCGGGGACCTCGACCGATCCCTGCTCGTGGAGGCCTGAGGAACGGCCCGGCCGCACCCGCGGCTCGGCCCTGAACGGGCACGACCCACCGCCCCGTCCGCGGTGGGTCCTCAGGGGCCCGAAGCCGTGCCCTCGTTGATGGCCCACATCATCCCATCCGATCGGCCACCGCTGTGAGGGTCGCCGGCCCCGACGGCCCGGGTCAATCGTCCCCCGGCCCGCCAGCCGAGCTCATGACCCGGTTGACGTGCTCCATGATCACGACGGCGACGCGGTGCGGCGCCTCGATCATCGGGACGTGACCGACGTCACGCAATCGGACATGTCGGACGTCCGGCAGCTCGTCGAGGAACCGACCGGCGAACCAGTGCGCGGGCGTGATGATGTCGCGATCGCAGGTCACGAGCTGGACCGGCACGGGGATGGCGCCGAGATCCGTGATCGCGGGGCTGCTGGCGGCGCCGCTGACGATCGACCAGAGGCCCGACGCGCGGCCGGGCGTGCGCAGCAGGCGGGTGGCCCGGCGACGCTCGACCAGGTGGCCGTTGGCCACCAGCGGCCGCATCGCCAGCCGTCGCAGTCGTGGGTGGGCCGTGGCCAGCGGCACCAGAGGCCCCGCGATGCCGACGAAGGGCAGGACGGCCAGGAACCCGGCGCCCAACGTCAGCACCGGCCGCGACCACGGCACCCAGCCGCCCGCGGGGGCGATGGCGGTCACCGAGGATGCGCGGCCCATCCGGGCCAGCTCGAAGGCGATCCAGCCGCCGATCGAGTTCCCGACGACGTGGGGTCGCTCCCATCCGAGGCGGTCGAGCATCGCCGCCACCTGCCGCGCCATGGTCGCGGCGGTCGCCGGTGACTGGAGCGCCGGCCCGCCGGCATGACCCGGCAGGGTCGGCGCAAAGACATCGGCGTGGTGGGCCAGGACAGGCAGGGTCTCGTCCCAGACGTGCCGGCTGGTCCCGAAGGGATGCAGGAGCAGCAGCTGCGTGCCGCGACCCGAGCGCGCATGGTCGCCGATGACGGGGTCGAGCGAGACCGCGTGCACGTCGCGTCGGCGGCGGTCGACGAGGTGTTGGCGGGCCCGCCTCATGACCCGCAACCGGTCACGTCCGCCGGGCGGCCTTGACGGCCATGTCGCCGAGCCGGACGAGGCGCGCGTCACCGACGGGGGTGGTCGCGTTGCCGAGCCGGTTGGTGACGAAGGCAACCGACAGGCCCGTCTCGGGGTCGGCCCACGCGCCCGAACCGCCGTAGCCGAAGTGCCCGAACCCCTTCATGACGCGATTGCGCAGCGTGAACGCCTGGTGGTAGCCGAGGCGCCACCGCATGTTGAGGAACAGCACGCGATCCCGCTCGCGGGTCTGGATGCGGCCCAGGTCGGCGACGGTGTCCTCCTTGAGGAGCCGGCGGCCCTCGGCAGCGCCGCCGTTGGCCATCGCGCCGTAGATGCGGGCCAGCGAGCGGGCCGTGAAGACGCCGTTCACGGCCGGCATGACCGTTCGGAGTATTGCCCGGCTCATGCACAGGTTGTCGAAGTTGTCGACACACAGGGCATCGACGAAGCGCTGGGTCGCCCGCCGCTTCTCCATGCGGCGCGCGAAGCCGGCGACCGTCATCCCCAGGGGCAGCACGCCGGGGAACAGCTGGGCGACGCGACCGTGCTCGTCATCGGGCAGGCCGATGAAACAGCCGTCGAGATCGAGTGGCTCGACGACTTCTTCGCGGAGGACGTCGGTGAAGTCGCGGCCCGTCGCACGTTCGACGAGGCCGGCGACGAGCCAGCCGTAGGTGATCCCGTGGTAGGCCGGCGGGCCCCCGACCGGGAGCCGAGGATGACTGCGGGCGAGCCGGTCGGCCATGTCGCGCCAATCCAGCAGCTCACGGACGTCCTCGGCGATGCCGCGAGCGGCGTACAGCCCGGTCCGGTGGCTGAGCAGGTGCCGGACCGTGATGCGGGCCTTGCCGTTCTCGGCGAACTCGGGCCACCAGTGGGCGAGCGTTTCGTCGTAGCCGAGGATTCCCTGCTCGACCAGCCGATGGACGACGGTGCTGGCCACGCCCTTGGTGGTCGAGAACGACATCGCCATGGTGTCGCGCTGCCAGGGCTGGGTGCCGTGCGGGTCCGCCCAGCCGGCCCAGATGTCGACGACGGGCTGGCCGTGCCGCTGGATGGCGAGCGCGCCCCCGCCGTCGCTCGGCTTGGTGAACAGGGACCCGAACTTGGCTGCGACGCTGCCGAACGCCGGGTCGACGGTGCCGTTGTGCATGCCCACAACGGTAGGCGAATCGGGTCACGCTGCTCGGGACCGCCGGCCGTTCGCCGTGGGCCGCGGGCCCCGTCTCGGCGGCCAGACGGCCCCGTCAGGTGCGCCTCGGAGGGCCAGGGCTGGTCTGAGCCGCAGCAGGAACTGGGGTCCTCAGGTGCAGTACTCGTTGGCCGGTGTCTGCCCGTCCCACGGGTGGCCGCTCGCGTCCACGGCCGTGACCTCGAGCGTCCAGCACCCGCCGGAGGGGACACCGTCATTGGCGAAGTAGGCCTCGCCGTTGGAGCCCGTGGTCGCCGTCAACGTGTCGTACAGGGATCCGTTGCGGCTGAGCCGGATGGTCACGGTCGCCCCGGAGATCGGATCGCCGTCCTGGTCGTCGATGCGGACCCAGGCGTCCACCCAGCTCGAGAAGAACAGGAACGAGCCGTCGGCCCAGCGGATGCTGCCGACCGTCGCACTCGTGGCAGGCGGCGGTGGTGGGGGCGGCTGTTCGCCCTCGATGATGACGGTGACGGCAGCCGAGGAGCTGCTGTCGCCCGTGTCGGTGACCGACGCCGTCACGAGGTGCGTGCCGACGGTCAGCGTCGCCGCGACCGACGACCCGGTGCCGAGGGCGCCGTCCAGCGACGAGCTCCACTCGATGGCACCCGACAGGTCGCCGTCCTCGGCGTCACTGGCGCTTCCGGTGAACGTGATCTCCGTGCCCTCATCCACGGTCGTGTTGTCCGCCGGGGCCGTGATGCTCACGGCCGGGGCCTCGTTGCCCGGGGACGCGCCGCACGCGGTCAGGTGGAGGGCGGGCTCGCTGGAGCGTCCGCCCGTGAACCCGCACTCGGACG
>JAWWBG010000059.1:0-12871 GCA_033721095.1 Nitriliruptorales bacterium | reverse complement strand
GGCAACGCCCGGCTGCGCCGGCGCCCCACCGTTGCCGAGCGACGCGGCCACGCGTGCAGCCCGCTCCTCGGGGGACAGGCGACCCGTCGCGGCCTCGGCGGTGGCCGTTGCGGTCGCGCCACCGCCACCACCACCGGCGCCCGCGCTGGCCTTGTAGGCCGCGAGCTTCTCGGCGGCCTCGGCGGCGTCGCGGGGGCCCAGCTGCCAGCCCTCGGACTGGCGAACCTTGCGCTGCGTCGCGGCCTTGGCCTTGGCGCGGGCGATCCGCTCGGAGACGCCCTGGGCGATCAGGGCGTCGTAGACACCCTGGTCCGGTGCGATCTCGTCACTCATGCCTGGTCCCTGCTCACAGCGGCCCCGAGATGCCGCCATCCTTGCGGATGCGCCAGAAGTGGACGGCCAGGAAGATCACGGTCACGAAGGGAAGCATCAGCACGTGCAGCGTGTACCAGCGCAGCAACGTGTTGGGTCCGATCTCGACGCCGCCGAGCAGGACGAACTGGACGCTCTTGCCGAAGACCGGCGTGAAGCCCATCATCTCGGTGCCGACGGTCACGGCCCAGATCGCCAGCTGGTCCCACGGCAGCAGGTAGCCGGTGAAGCTCAGCAGCAGCGTGAACATGAGCAGCATCACGCCGACGACCCAGTTGAACTCGCGCGGCGGCTTGTAGGCGCCGTGGTAGAAGACGCGCGCCATGTGCAGGAAGACCGTGAACACCATCAGGTGGGCTCCCCACCGATGCATGTTGCGCACGAGGTTCCCGAAGGCGATCTCGGCCTGCAGGTTGCGCATGTCGAGGTACGCGAGCTCGGTGCCGGCGCCGGCCGTCGGCCGGTAGAAGAACATGAGGAAGATGCCCGTGACGGTGAGCAGGATGAACAGGAAGAACGACAGCCCGCCCAGGCAGTAGGTGTAGGTCAGCTTGAGGCCGTGCCGCTTCACCTTCACCGGGTGGAGGTGGTAGAGGACGTTGTTCATCGCCGCGAGCGCACGGTCGCGCGACGTGTCGCGGTAGCCCTTGCGGTAGATGGAGCCGGGCCGGAAGATCGACTTCCAGATCACGTTGTCCTGGACGTTCTTCTTCGTGTCGTCCCAGGACGGCGGCTTCAGCCTCCGCTTCTTCTCGTCAGCCACGCTCTTCCTTGTGGTCGGCCCCGCCGCGGCAGGGTCGGCTCGTCGTTGGTCAGTCCTCGACCCGTCCGAGCCACAGGGCATCGGATGGGCAGCGTTCGACGCAGATCGCACACCGCGTGCACTCGGCGTCGTCGATGATGAACACGGCGGCCGACTGCTCGGCCAGCGTCTTCACGGAGCCGTCGTCGGCATCCTGGATGATGTCCGGCGACATCATGTAGATGCATTCCCACGGGCACACGTCCTCGCAGGCGCGGCACATGATGCACAGCTCCGGCGTCAGCCCGATGTGTCGCTTGGGCTTGACCCGTTCCTGGAGCCAGTTGGCATCCACCTTCTGGACGGTGTAGTCGTCGAAGATCAGCGGGTGCTCGCCCTTGTCCGTCTTGCCCATCGCGCGCCCCTAGTGATAGCCGCCGGCTTCGGGCTTGACCTCGCCCGGTGCCAACTGCTTGTCGGGGAGCTTCTCCTGGATCTTCAGGGCAGCCCAGAACGTGAGGACGAAGGCGATGAGGTGTTGGACCACCACCACGAGGTCTCGGATGACGTCGTAGAGGTTCGAGGCGAAGTCGATGCGATACCCGTTGGGGAAGGTGAACGTCATCGACGCCGGGATGACCGCATCCTTGAGCGTTTCCTTCGAGGAGTCGACCCAGTAGATCCATGCGGACGGGAGGATCCCGTAGAGCCACCAGAAGATCGCCAGTCCGGCGACGACGCCCATGCTGGCCGACACCCACTCGTGCTTGCCGTGCGTCCGCTTGGCGATCAGCAGCGGGACGGCGACGAACCCGATGCCCCAGATGAGGAGGATGACGATCCCCCACCAGCCCTGCCCACGCCCCTGTGGGTCACCGAACTCCCACCAGGTTCGAAAGGCATCCGGCAAGGCGCCGAAGAAGTCTCCGAACCAGGACAGTCGCACGAACTGTTCCTCGTGGTCGGCCCCGCTGACGGGGGTGTGGCGGGCAAACGGACCCCGCCGACACGGCCGTGCGGGCGGGCAGCATCAGCCTGAAACAGCGGTTCCGGGCCAACGGCGCGCAGGCTATCAACGGCCCGGAAGGGCGGACAAACCTTTCCCGACGGCCGCCGCATCCGGGGCCCGCGCAGGCTTGCTCAGGCGGCGACATCCAGGTGCTCGGCGATCAGGTCGCGCAGCTGCGCCTCCGTCAGGGGGCCGGAATGCCGGAAGACCACCTGGCCCCCGGGCGTCACGAACAGGGTCGTGGGCATCCCCAGCCCTCGGGCGGCGAGGAACAACGACCCGTCGGGATCCTCGACGAGGGGATAGGTGACGCCGGTCTCCTCGGCCAGCTCGAGGGCCAGGTCGAGTCGGTCCTCGCGATCGACGCCGACGAAGATCACCTGGTCGCTGACGTCCGTCCAGACGGCTTCGAGGTCGGGCATCTCGGCGATGCAGAACTCGCACCAGGACGCCCAGAAGTTCACCACCCCCGCACGACCATCGAGGATCGCCGCAATGGTCGTGGTCTCCTCTGAACCGAGGATCTCGACGTCCCGGGCCAGCGCGGCATCCACGGGCGGAGGACTCGCGCAGGCGGCCGCCAGGGCGGCCACCGTCGTGACGAGGGCAAGTCGGGCACGCAACCAGTGGTTCATGCGTCAGGGAACGAGACAGCCCCGGCGATGTGTTCCGCCGCCCGCTCGGCGGCACGCCCGATGGCGGCAACGTCGTCCTCGGTCAGTGCCGTGCACGTGAACAGGACCTCCCAGCCCGACGGCGCCAGGTAGATGCCGTTGGCCAGCATGGCGTGGAAGAAGGCGCCGTACCGATCGTGGTCCGCTGCCGCGACCCCGGATCGGTCCATGGGTGCATCGTTGGCGAACAACAGCCCGGCAAGGGTGCGGACTCGGCGGCAGGTCACACCCACGCCTGCGTCGCGCAGTGGCTGCGAGATGGCCTCGACCACGTGCGCGGTGATGTCGGACAACGTCCGATAGGTGGGCGGGTCGAGGAGGTCGAGCTGCGCGATGCCGGCGGCGACGGCCACGGGGTTCCCCGACAGGGTGCCCGCCTGGTAGACCGGACCGACGGGCGCCAGCTCAGCCATCACGTCTGCACGTCCTCCGAAGGCGGCCAGCGGGAAGCCCCCGCCGATGGCCTTGCCGAGCACGGTCAGGTCGGCGTGGATGTCGTAGGCCGCCTGGGCGCCACCGCGGCCGACGCGAAAGCCGCTGATCACCTCGTCGAAGATCAGCAGGGCCCCTGTGCTGGTCGCGACGTCGCGCAGGTGCTGGAGGAACCCGGGCGCAGGTGGGACGAGGTTCATGTTGGCCGGGATGGGCTCGCAGATGATCGCCGCGAGCTCGTCGGCGTGCTCGGCAATCGCGGCGTCCACCGCGTCCGGGTCGTTCCAGGGCAGGACGATGGTGTCGCTGGCGGCGCCGGGCGTCACACCGGGCGACCCCGGGATGCCCAGTGTCGCGACCCCCGAGCCGGCGGCCGCGAGCAGCGCGTCGCTGTGGCCGTGGTAGTGCCCGTCGAACTTGAGGATCTTCGCACGGCCGGTCGCGCCGCGGGCGAGCCGTACGGCCGACATGGCCGCCTCGGTGCCGGAGCTGACGAGACGAACCTGCTCTATCGACGGGACCGCGTCCACGATCCGTTCCGCCAGCTCGGCCTCTCCCCGGGTCGGGGCCCCGAACGTGGAGCCGGCCTGGAGGGCGGAGCGGGCTGCCGCCAGAACGGCCGGGTGGGCGTGGCCGAGCGGCAAGGGACCCCAGGACTGGACGAGGTCGATGAACTCGTTGCCATCCTCGTCCCAGGCGTGGGCGCCTCGCGCGCGCGTGAAGAACCGAGGCGTCCCCCCAACGGAACCGAAGGCGCGCACGGGCGAGTTCACACCACCGGGAATCACGGCGGAGGCGCGGGAGAAGAGCTCATCGGAGAGCGGCGTGGCCATCAACGAGCGGAGGCTAGGGGGCGGCCCGACGGTCGGAAGGACGGGACCGGGGTCCGTCCACAGCAGGGACAGTGCCTCAGGGGAGGCTCCGGAGCTCGAACGTACGCTGACTGCTCGGGATACGGAGTGGGATCCTGATGAGCCGCCGTCGCCGCCTGGCGCGTGCCGGCACCCTTGGGTTGTCCGGCACGGCTGCGCTCGTCGCCGCCGGGCTCGGTGGGGCCTCGTGGTACTACGCCAACCGGCTCGTCGAACCTCCTGCCGACCTGTGGCCACCGGCCCCCAGGCGGGAGGACCGCTGCAAGATCCTCGAGATCGGCAACGGGACACTGACGCTCACCGGCCCGGCCGCGGCCCGGCCCGGTCGCTGGGGCCTGTTGGGCGCCAATGGGTATGCCCAGGTCGGGACGGTCACCGTCGGCGAGGACCATCGGGAGTCGGACTGGGTTGTTCGCGATGCGCGGATCCTCCAGGGCATGTTCACCAAGGACGACGCCGCGATCCTCGACGGCTACGCCTGGCCGCGCGACCCGAGCGTGATGGGACAGCCGGCCCACGACGTGACCTACGACGCGCCGCTCGGGCCGACACCGGCCTGGTGGTTCCCGGCGACACGACCTGCCCGCCACGAACACGAGGCCAACCCGACCTGGGCGATCTTCGTCCACGGCCGGTCCGCACGCCGTCACGAGGCGTTCCGGATGATCCCCACCGTGACCGAGATGGGAATCGACTGTCTCTCGATCGCCTATCGCAACGACCCGGACGCCCCGCGCTCGCCCGACGGGCGCTCGCACCTCGGCGACACGGAGTGGGAGGACCTCGAGGCCGCGATGCGCTGGGCCCTCGACCGAGGCGCCCAGCGCCTGGTCCTCGTCGGGTTCTCGATGGGCGGGGCGATGGTGGTCAACGCCCTGCGGCTGTCCGAGCTGGCCGACCACGTCGTGGCGACGATCCTGGAGGCGCCGGTGTTGGCATGGGGACCCGTGCTGCGCTGGGCCGCACGGGATCGCGGGCTGCCGGCACCGGTGATCCCGCTCATCCTGCCGACGACGATGGCCCTGACGAAGGCGCGGACCGGCATCGACTGGGAACGACTGCGGCACATCGATCGCCCCGAGACGTTCACGCGACCGACGCTGCTCATCCACGGGGACGCGGACGAGACCGTCCCCGTCGAGTTGGCCCGGACACTCGCGGAACTGGCTCCCGACACCGTCGAGTACGAGGAGTTCGCGGGCGGCGCCCATGTCCGCAACTGGAACACGGACGTCGAACGCCATGAAGCGGTCGTTCGCCGCTTCCTCGCTGCGAACGTCACCGGCTGATCGGTGCGCGCCCTACGGGGCGACGTGCTCGAAGATGATGTTGTCGGCCAGGCGCCGGGCTCGTTCCAGCTCGTCATCCGAGGTCACGGTCCATGCGATCACGGCTGCCCCCCGGCTGCGCGCTCGCTCGACGGCCGGATGCGGCAGGGCCGCCAGCTCGTAGGCCACGAAGTCGGGTCGATTCCAGCGGTTCCACACCATGTGGCGCAGGGGCGGTCGCACCCAGCCCGGCATCGGCACGTCCGCCAGCGTCCCGGCCGCCTGACCGCGCAGCCACTCGGGCCGGCGACGGCGGAACCACCGGACCGATCCCGGATGGAACGAGGAGACGCAGAACGGCCCGGGATGTTGGTCGAGCAGGTCGGCGACGACGGCCTCCAGTCGGCCGGTCGCACGGCCGAAGGACTTGAGCTCGACCATGAGCGGCACCCGATCTCCGACCAGCTCCAGGGCCTCGGCAAGCGTCGGGACGGCATGCGAGGTGCCTCCCAACCGGAGCCCGCGAAGCTCGGCCGCCGACAGCTCGCGCGCTCGCGCCGAGACACCTGTCACGCGTTCCAGGTCGAGGTCGTGGAGGACCACCGCCTCGCCGTCACCCGACAGCTGGACGTCGAGCTCGATCCCGTAGCCCGCGTCGATGGCGGCATCGAATGCCGCCATCGAGTTCTCGGGAAGGCCCGGTCCATGGAGCCCCCGGTGGGCAAACGGCACGTCGACCAGCCAGGACGGCGCGCGAGGATTCACGGGCGGTCGAGCAATCCGGCGACATGCTCGGCGGCGTAGGTGATCACGAGGTCCGCGCCGGCCCGCTTGATGGACACGTGCGCCTCGAGCGTCGCGGCGTCCAGGTCGAGCATGCCGCGGTCGGCCGCGGCAGCCAGCATGGCGTGCTCGCCGGACACGTGGTAGGCGGCAACGGGCAGCGGGTGATCGCGGGCCGCATCGGCGATGATGTCCAGGCAGGGCAGGGCCGGCTTGACCATGATGACGTCGGCACCCTCGAGGACGTCCAGGTCGATCTCGCGGATGGCCTCCCGACGGTTCGATGCGGCCATCTGGTGCGACCGCCGGTCGCCGCTGGTCATCCCGGACTCGGCAACGTCCCGGAACGGCCCGTAGAAGGCGCTGGCGTACTTGGCGGCGTACGCGACAATCGCGACCTCGCCGAAACCGGCGTCGTCGAGGCCGTTGCGGATCACGGCGACCTGGCCGTCCATCATCCCGCTCGGCGCGACGATGTTGATGCCGGCCTCCGCGTAGGCGATCGACTCGCGCAGGTAGCCGACGACGGCTTCGTCGTTGAGGACCTGCCCGTCATCCCCGAGGGGACCGCAGTGTCCGTGATCGGTGTACTCGCAGGAACAGACGTCGGCCCAGAGGACGACGTCGTCCCCCATGGCCTCACGGATGGCGCGTGTGGCCGTGGGCACTGGCCCGGAGGGATCCCAGCCCGACGAGCCGTCTGCGTCCTTCCGCTCGGGAATGCCAAAGAGCAGGAAGGAGCGGACGCCGACAGATGCCGCGCGCTTGACGAGGTCCACGGCGCTGTCAACGCCGTGCTGGGAGACACCGGGCAACGATTCGACCGGGTGATTGCCCTCCAGGCCCTCCTTCACGAAGACCGGGAGGACGAGGTCTGACGGGTGCAATCGCGTTTCCGCAAAGGCGTCCCGAAGCGCCGCGGTTCGACGCAGGCGTCGCAGGCGGACCGCCGGAAAATGGGCTTCGTGGTGATCCATGGCTGCCTGCCGCGTGCCGCTCGAGTGTACGAGGAGGGGATTGCCCGGTCTCAGGACGCGTCGTCGTCCCACTGCCAGGGCTTGAGGGTGGCGACCGCACCGCCGAGCGCGCCGATGCCGAGCGCGAATCCGACAGCATGCCGCACGGGGACCGGCTGGCCTGCGCGCGCAGCGTCGAGGGCCAACATGCGTTCGACGCTGGTGTCGGAAGGCCACGGCGCACCCGATCGGCGCGGTCGGATCGGTTCCGTGGTTGGACGAACGAGCGTGACGATCGCCTCGACGAGGCCATCGAGGTCGTGGCGCTCCGCTTCGGCGGCCACCGCGATGCCGGCGGTGCGACAGGCCTCGGACGTCATGGGTCCGATGGACACGGCCGCCGCGTGCGATGGGCGCCCGGCCAGCAGGCGATCGAAACCGCGGACGGTCGACGCCGACGTGAAGGCCACGAAGTCGATGGAGCCGTCGGCGAGCCCGTCCAGCACCTCGCCCGGCAGGCGGGTGGCGGTGCGCGTCCGGTAGGCCAGCACCTCGTCCACGTCCCATCCCTTGGCGCGGAGCGCGGCCGGCAGGTCCGCCCCGGCGAGGTCGCCACGTGGCAGCAGCACGCGGCCGGGACCTGCCGGGAAGACGTCGCCCAGGGACGCAGAGGTCGACCGCTCGGGCACGAGGTCTGCCCGGAGGCCGAGGCGCTCGAGGAGACGGTCGGCAGTGGCCGGCCCCACGCAGGCAACGAAGACCTCGGCAAACACGCGCGCGTCACGTCCCTCGGCCTCGAGGGCATCCGCGAGCGCGGTCACGGCGTTCGATGACGTGAAGCAGACGGCCTGGTGGGCGCCGCTGGCGAGCTCCCCCACGACGCGCCGCAGCCGACTGGTGTTGCCGGGCGCGATCTGGAGGACCGGTGCGGTCACGACCGAGGCGCCGACGCCCTCGAGGCGATCGACCAGTCCCGCTGCCTGGTGTCTCGCGCGCAGGACCAGGACGGTCACACCGGCCAAGGGGGTGGCAGCTCCGGCATCGGCCGCGGTCACGTCATCGGCCTCAACCACGCCGACCCTCCTCGCCCCCGAGACGGTCGACCAGCTCGGGTGCCTCGGCCGCCAGGGATGCGGCCATCGTCGCCGCGACCAGGCGCGGCTCGCTGGCGGGGCCCTCGTGGGAGGCGCGGTGCATGCGGGTGCCGTTCTCGTCCGCGAGCATGCCCAGCAACTCCAGCCGCGGCGTGCCCGAAGGGCCCGGCAGGATCGATGCGTGCGCTCCGACGGGGGCCGTGCACCCACCCCCGAGCTCGCGCAGCAGGTGGCGCTCGGCCTCGACGCACGCCCGCGTGTCGGCATCGTCGAGCACGGCCAGCGCGGCCAGCGTGACCGTGTCGTCCTCGCGACACTCGACCGCCAGGGCCCCCTGTGCCGGTGCATGCAGGCACTCCCCGTGCTCGAGCGGGACGACCTTGAGGGCGAGGTCACTCCACGCCTCGACCTCCGCCCCGCCCAGCCGTTGGAGGCCGGCGAGGGCGACGACGATTCCGTCGACCGCGCCGTCGTGCACCTTCCGGAGGCGCGTCCCGACGTTGCCGCGGATGGGTTGCACCAGCACGTCGCGCCGTGCCCGGCCAACCTGGGCGCGACGTCGTGCGCTGCTGGTCCCGATTGTCACGGTGCGGTCGCGTGGGAGGGTGGCCAGGCGATGACCCGCGGATGTCACGAGGGCGTCGCGCGGGTCGACGCGAGCCGGAATGGCCCCGACGACCAGGCCCGGCGCCGACCCGATGGGCAGGTCCTTGTGCGAGTGCACGACGATGTCGCAGTCGCCGGCAAGAACCGCATTGCGGGTGCGGTCGACGAACAGGCCCTTGACGTCGAAGGCCTCGATGGCGCGCTCGGGGTGGTCGTCACCGGTCGTCGCCATGGGGACGAGCTCCGCCGGCCGATTCGTGAGCCGGGTCAGCGCGTCGGCGACCTGCTGGGCCTGGGCCCGCGCCAGCGGCGACCGACGCGTCGCAACACGCCAGGGGCCGGCCCGACCCGAGACACCCCGGCCGGTGACAGGGGGATCAGTCGTCGTCATCGAGCTCGAACAGCTCACGCAGTGCGTTCGCGTGGTGCTCGGCCCCACCGTGCTCGGCGAGCTCCCGCAGCTTGACCGTGGGACCGTGCAGGAGCGTGTTGACGATGCCCTTGCTCAGGGCCTCGAGCGCCTCACGTTGCCGGTCGTCGAGGTCGCCGAAGCGACCCGCCAGCCGGTCGAGCTCGGCGCGACGAACATCGTCGGCGGCCTCGCGGAGCGATCGGATCGTCGGCTCGACCTCGATGGCGCGGGTCCACGCCTCGAAGGCGCGGGCCTCCTCGGCCACCAGCTCCCGCGCGGACGAGATCACGTCTGCGCCGACCGTGCGGCCAACCGTGTCCCGCACGGCCCGCATGTCGATGAGGACGACCCGTTCGAGCGCCGCGCACGCCGGGTCGATGTTGCGTGGAACGGCCAGGTCGAGCAGGACGACGGGTTCGCCGCCATCCCTGTCAGCGACGGCGCGAGCGACGTCCGCCGCTCCGACGACGGGATGGGACGCGCCGGTGGTGCACACGACGAGGTCCGCTGCGGCCAGGCCCGTGTCGAGGTCGAACACGACGTCGCCCTCGGCACGCCGCGCGATCCGTTCGGCCTTGTCGGGCGACCGATTCCAGACGAGCAGGTGGCCGATCCCGTCAGCTGCCAGTCGATCCGCAGTCAGTGCCCCGATCTCGCCGGCGCCGACGATCAGTGCGGTCCGGCCCGCCGCCCAGCCACCGTCCAGGTGACGGGCCGCAACCTCCAGGCCAACGTCCACGATCGAGGAGGCCCCGCGGCCGATCTCCGTTTCGCGACGCACGCGCCGACTGGCCTTGAGCGCCTGCTCGAACATGCGCAGCAGCACCCCCCTCGCAGCGCCCTCGGCCCGGGCAAGCTCCATGGCGTCCCGAACCTGCGTCGCGATCTGCTGCTCACCGACGACCATCGACTCGAGTCCAGCCGTGACGGCGAACAGGTGCTCCGCTGCACGGCCGTCCCACCACGCGTACGCGGGGCCCTCCAGGGCCTCCTCCGAGACGCCGGCATGGTCGGCCATCCAGTGCTTGATCTCGTCGAGGCCGTCGTGGAAGCGGGTCAGGTGCGCGTAGACCTCGAGCCGGTTGCAGGTCGACAGGACCACCGCCTCGAGCACGTGCTCGAGCTCGACCAGGGACTGGAGTGCCTTGAGGGTGTCGTCGGCCGGCACGGCACAGCGCTCGAGGATGTCGAGGTCGGCGGACGCATGGTCGACACCGAAGACGAGCAGGGACACGACGATCCAGGCGTGGTGGTTGACCGGCAGGATACTCCAGCGGCGTGGCCCGAAACGGGCCGGGTCTGGTGGCCGAGGATGCCGCGAGACGCGTGCCGCGACCGTCAGGCCCCGGCGGCCAGCTGTCCCTTCTGCGCGCGCTCGTAGAAGCTCAGGATCTGCAGCTCCGTGGACACGTCGACCTTGCGGATGGTCACGTGCGCCGGCAGGTCGAGGTGGGTGGGCGCGAAGTTGAGGATGGCGGTGACACCCGCGCCGACGAGGCGCTCGGCAACCGCCTGGGCCGCGTGGGCAGGGGTGGCGAGCACGGCGATGGTCGTCCCCCGGTCGGCGACGATGCCCTCGAGGTCGGCGAGGTCCTCGATCACCAGGCCGCCGATGCTCGTGCCGAGCTTGCGCGGGTCGACGTCGAGCAGGGCGACGACCCGGAAGCCGCGCCGGCTGAAGCCGTCATAGGTGACGAGGGCGCGACCCAGGTTCCCGATGCCGACGATGACCAGCGGCCGCTCGCCGGCGAGGCCGAGGACGGCACTGATCTCGTCGGTCAGCGTGGGCACGGCGTACCCGATGCCGCGCGTGCCCGTCGTCTGGAGGAACGACAGGTCCTTGCGAACTTTGGCGGAGGTGACGCCCGAAGCAGTGGCGAGCTCGTCGGAGGAGACGGTGCGCTGTCCCGATTCGGCAGCAGCAACGAGCACGCGCAGGTACAGGGGCAGCCGCGCCACCGTCGCGTCGGGAAGCGGGCGCTTCGACACTCGAATGACCTGCGGGTGGGGAGGACGTCGAGACTACGGAGTTGGTTCCGGGCGCCGAGAATCGAGGCTCACAACACGGGCGCGCGTGGAACGAGCCGGCAACACGACGAGGAGCTCAGGCGCCGACGCGGCCCGACGACGCGAGCGCGGATGCAATGTCACCCGGCTGCACCACGCCCTCCGCGACGATGGACCCGGCGACCTCGATGACGGGTACGCGCGTGCCGAAGCGGTCCTGGAGCAACGGATCCTCGTCGACGTCGACGAGGATCACCGTGTCGGCCTCCGTCGCGGCAAGACGCTCGGCGGCCTCGCACAGCGAGCATCCCCGGCGCGTGTAGACGGTCACCGAGGTCGTTCCGACGGTCGGGTCCTCCGCCCATGCACCGCCAGCGGCCTCCTGCCGGACTGCCGCGGCCGCCGCCGACGCCGCAGGCGCGACGGCGCCGAGGAAGCCCGCGAACATGATGATGACGCCCAACGACAGTCCCACGGCGTGGCCCGTCGTGTCACCGAGGAACGAGAAGATCCCGCCCGCCGCCGCAACAAGGACCCCGAGCGCGATCAGCAGGTTGCCACGAACCCGCCCCGCCAGGTCGATCCCTCGACGCCCGGCGAACACCCAGTCGGCAACGACGTCGACCCAGCCGACGAGGCCACGTCGCGCTGTCTGGCCGAGGTGCTCGCGCAGGCTTTCGCCGGCAGACCGGTCCGGCCAGCGCCAGACCTGCTCGGCGCTTGACGCAATCGCTCCCACGATGACGGCCAGCGCCCCGAACGAGCTGCCGGCAACGGCCAGCCCACGGACGGCAGGCGCGAACAGGTCGCGGCCCTCCGGCAGGCCCTCGAGCGGCACGACGGCCACCAGGTCGGCGGTGAGGACCACCGGGACCGCCACGGCCGTGAAGACCCAGACGACCACCGACTCGGCCACGACGAGTGCCCGCTCGCTCCCGGGCAGGTGCGCCAGCGCCCACGCCGTCCCCACGACGAGGCTCGGCCCGTAGAGGGCGGGATCGTCGATGGCGAAGCGGATCAGCACCAGGACAGCAACGAGCATGACGCCGCCGACCACCCGGCTCGTCACGCGTCGCGCTGCGTTCGCCAGCGCCGATCCGTGGGCCAACCACACGACGTTGAGCACGGCGCCGAACAGGTAGAACACCCGGAAGGTCGCGGTCGACCAGCTGCCGAGCGTGCCGACCGCCATGGCCGCCGAGGCAACGAAGAACATGCCGAGTGCGGCTGCCCAGGCACGCATCGCGGCCGCCCCCGGGCCCCCACGGCGCGCTCGCGCGACCAGCCGCAACGTGAAGACACCGCTGACAAGGCTGGCCGTCACCGCGGCGACGGCGGCGACCATGGCCTTCCTCCTGGCGGATGGGTCGACGCTACCGAGGTCGGCCGCCACGTCGGCAGGGCGCACAGAGCACAGCGGAGCCATCGAAACGGCCGAATGGCCCCCCGTCGGGGCTCCAGACGGCCCTCAAGCCGCAGTGCGGACGTGCCGATGTCATGAAGGACAACCAAACGAGAGGCACGCAGCCTCCCGAAACGGCACCCCGGTCGAAAGGCCGGTCCGCAAAGCCCTTGGGCCTACACCGCACCAGCAGCGGCATGGTCGCCAGGCTGCCGAAGGAGATTGCCTCCTTCCGGGCCTTC
>JAWWBG010000058.1:0-13010 GCA_033721095.1 Nitriliruptorales bacterium | reverse complement strand
TTCCGGTCGAGGAGAGCGGCGGCGGCCCGGCCGAGGTCGCCAACGTTGATGTCGCCCTGTCCGACGACGCGAAGAAGGCCACGGTCGTCAGCGTGGAGAAGCAGGCGTCAGCCGACCGACCGGACATCGCCGAGGCCGCCATCGTGGTGGCCGGAGGGCGCGGCCTGGGCAACGAGGACGGCTTCCAGCTGATGGAGGAGCTGGCCGACGTCCTGGGCGCCGGTGTTGGCGCCTCGCGTGCGGCGACCGACGCGGGTTGGTACCCGCACCGCTACCAGATCGGCCAGACCGGTCGCACGATCTCGCCGACGCTGTACATCGGGTCGGGCATCTCGGGCGCCATCCAGCATCGCGCCGGCATGCAGACCTCCCAGAACATCGTCGCGATCAACAAGGACCCGGAGGCACCGATCTTCCAGATCGCCGACTTCGGTGTCGTCGGAGACCTCTACAAGGTCGTTCCCAAGCTGATCGAGGAGCTGCGGGCTCGCAAGGGCTGACGACGGTCGTCCTGGCCCGACGCGGAGGGCAACGGTGACAGCACCCTGGGATCGGCGTTCCGACAAGGAACGTGAGCGGGCCGAGGACCTCGTCCTGCGGTCGTGGCTTCCGGCCGTGGCCGACTTCAGTCCGTACTGGGGCGAGCGCGTCCGCGGGATCGGGCTCGGCGCGACCGACTTCCGCGACCGCGAGGCGCTGCTGCGGCTGGCTCCGGTCCGCGAACTGGACGTGCAACGGGCCGGTGGCGACGGTGCCCCCGCACTCCTCATGCGTCCGACGATCGAGCAGGTCAAGACCCGCGCGACCGGTTCGGTGCTGTCGACGTTCCTCGCGGCCATCCGGCGCGAGGGCACCGACGGCGCGCGTCACGCGCTGCTCACCGAGTACAAGCCGATCCACGTGCATCGCGGCGGGGCGGCGAACGACCTCGCTGTCGCCTACAGCCGCTCCGACCTCGACCGGCTCCACCGGTGTGGTGCGCGGGCGGCGAGTGTGCTCGGCCTGAACGACAGCGACTACCTGGTTTCCGCGATCCCGGCGGGGCCGACCCTTGACTTCTTCGGCGTCTACCACCTGGCGCTGGGATCCTCGATGCTCGCCCTGCACCCGCGCGGCCATGGTGACCCGCTCGAGCGGGTTGTCGAGTCGTTCGCGCTGATCCCGACGACCGTCGTGGCCGTGCACCCGGGCGAGGCCGTCGAGCTCGCAGGCGTGCTTGCCGACGCCGATGCCAACGTGGCCCGCGTCGACACGATCGTGCTGGTCGGACCGCCGCCGGCCGTCGGTGTGCGTGACACGATTCGTGACGCCTGGGTCGAGGCCGGCGCGTCGGCGTCCAGCCTGAAGGTCCGCTCGCTCTTCGCGCCCTCGGAAGGTCGGGCCATGTGGGCCGAGGACGCCGAGGGCGGCCTGGTGACGTATCCCGATCTCGAGGTGCTCGAGGTCATCGATCCCGTCACCCTCGAGTCGACCGACGGCGCGGGCGAGCTCGTGATCACGTCCGCGGGCTGGCACGGCACGGCGCTGCTGCGTTACCGCACCGGCGTGTACGTGGAGGGAATCGACGCCGATGGTGGCGATGGGCGCACGGTCCCGCGCCTCGTCGGACGGGTCCAGGTGCGTGCCTGGCAGCCGACCGTGACGGGCAGCAAGGGTGACCAGCACGTGCTCGACGTTCGTGGTGTCGCAACGGCGGCCGAGTCCCTGCCCATCGAATCCTGGCGCGCGGAGCTGCGCGGCCCGACCAGCCGCATCAAGTCCGACCGGTTCATGGTCGAGCTGGCCGGTGAGCTGAGCGAGGAACAGGTCGTGGCCGCGACCGAGGAGATCGCGACCCAGACGGGCGTGTGGCCGGCGAAGGTCGTCGCGGTCGACCCGTCCGTGGTGGCCACCAAGATCTCCGAGGACGGCTCTGCCTTCGTCGACCTGCGCTGACTCGCTCCCCGACCTCGATCGCCTGACCCGGTCGTACCCTCTGGCCGATGGGCTCCCTGTACTTCGACCATGCTGCCTCGGCGCCGTTGCGCCCGGAGGCGCGTGCTGCCCTGGACGAATGGTTCGGCCGAACGGGCAACCCGTCCGCGACGCACGCGGCCGGCCACCTCGTGCGGACGGCCGTGGAGGGAGCCCGCGAGCAGGTCGCCGAGTGTCTCGGCGCGCAGCCGGCCGACATCGTGTTCACGTCCGGTGGCACCGAGGCCGACAACCTCGGCATCAAGGGCCTGGCCGAGGCGGCGGCAGCCGGACGCCGACACCTGGTCACGACGGCCGTCGAGCATCCTGCAGTGCGGGAGTCCGTCCGGTGGCTGGCCTCGCGGGGCTGGGAGGTCACCGAGGTTCCACCGACCCGCGACGGCGTCGTCCCGGCGGGCGACGTCCTCGACGCCATCCGTGACGACACGGCGCTCGTGACAGTCATGGCGGCCAACAACGAGATCGGCGCACGCAACGACATCGGCGCAATCGGCCGGGTGCTGCACGAGCGCGACGTCGCCTTCCACACGGACGCTGTGCAGGCCGTCGCGACGGTCCCGGTCGACGTCGAGGCCTGGCCCGTCGACGCGCTGGCGTTGTCGGCGCACAAGTTCGGTGGGCCCCAGGGTGTGGGCGTCGCCTGTCTCCGGTCCGGCGTTGCGGTCGCACCCGTCCAGCACGGCGGGGGACAGGACCGAGGTGTGCGGTCCGGAACGTTCCCGGCTGCGCTGATCGCCGCTGCCGGGGCAGCGCTTGTCGCCACGGTGGCCGAACGCGATGAGTTGCACGGTCGCCTCGAGGGCTTCCGCAAGCTCCTCGTCGACCGCATTGCGGCTGTCGATGGGATCCGCGTCAACGGGCCCGATGCCGAGGAGCAGCGGCTCGCGTCGCACGTCCACCTGTCCATCGACGGCGTCCACCCCGATGACCTGGGCCTCGCACTCGACCGAGCCGGGCTGCACGCTTCATCGGCCTCGGCGTGTGTCTCCGGGGCGGGCAAGGCCAGCCACGTGGTCGAGGCCTGCCGGATCCATGGCGACGCAGCCCTTCGCCTGTCGATGGGAACCACGACGACGATCGAGGAGGTCGAGGAGGCCGCAGCGATCCTCACGGACGTCGTGCTCCGGCTGCGGGCCGGCGAACCCGTCGTCGAAGCGCCCCACAGCCCAACAACGGTGGGCGCCTGATGGCGAACGTCCTGGTCGCCCTGTCCGGCGGCGTTGACTCCGCCGTCGCTGCCGCGCTGCTCGCCGACGCCGGCCACGACGTCACGGGCGTGCACCTCAAGCTGGCGGACGTGCCCCTCGCCGAACAGGTCCCCGGCCAGGGGTGCTGCACCCTCGACGATGCCCAGGACGCGCGTCGGGCCGCGCAGGTGCTCGGCATCGACTTCTACGTCTGGGACATGGCCGACCTGTTCCGCGAGGAGGTCCTCGAGCCCTTCGTCGACGCGTACGTCGCCGGCCAGACGCCCAACCCGTGCGTGACCTGCAACGAGAAGGTCAAGTACACGGCGCTGCACGAGCGGGCGATGGCCCTCGGGTTCGACGCCCTGGCGACGGGTCACCACGCGCGGATCGGAACCCGCGACGGGACGACGGCCCTGCTCCGCGGGCGTGACCAGGCCAAGGACCAGTCGTACGTCCTGTGGATGGCGACGGCGGAGCAGCTGGCGACGACGATGCTGCCGATCGGCGAACACCCCAAGGAGGCCGTTCGGGCCCTCGCAGCCGCCCGCGGGCTCCGCATGGCCGCAAAGCCGGACTCGTACGACGTCTGCTTCATCCCGTCCGGTGACACCGCGGGTTGGCTGCGCGAACGGGTGCCCGCGGCTCCGGGCCCGGTGGTCGACCTCGACGGCCGACAGGTTGGCGAGCATGACGGTGTCTGGCAGTTCACCATCGGTCAGCGACGAGGCCTCGGGCTCGGATCGCACGAGCGTCGGTTCGTCGTCGACCTCGATGCCGCCTCGGCGACCGTGGTCGTCGGGGCACGCGAGCAGCTCGCATGCCGCTGGGCCGAGCTCGACCGTCCGAACTGGATCAGTACTCGACCCACCGGCGACAGGCAGCTGACGGCCCAGGTGCGGGCCCACGGTCGACCCGTCCCCGCGCGAGTCGATGGGAACGTCGTGCACTTCGACGAGCCGGTGATCGGCGTGGCCCGTGGCCAGTCCGTTGTCCTCTACGACGGCGACGTTTGCCTCGGTGGCGGACGCGTCAAGTCTGCCGACCGACCCATGCTGACCATCTCGGCGTGAACGCCGTCGAGCGCCGTCCGCGCTGGCCCCTGGTTGTTGCCGTCGTCTCGACGGCCACGCTGCCGTACGTGACCGTCTTCGCCAACAACGTCGGCGAGGAGCTCGACGAGGCGAACATCCTCGCCTGGTGGGCCACGACGCTCATCGGCAGCCTCGTCGTGCTGGCGGGCGTCCTGCGCCTGCCCCATCGGTGGCGCCGGTGGGCCACGGTCGTCTGGATCGTCCTGCTGTTCCAGCTGTTCAACCTCCCGGGCGTGATCGCGCTCCGCGACGCGATCGGCTGGAACGCCAGCGAGCTCGTGGCATGGTTCGCGATCACGGGCGCCGTGTTGGGGCTCGTGTCCGCGCTGGCCCGGTTCGCGGGCTTCCAGGCGTTCGTCTTCCTCGTCGCGCCGCTGCTGCTGCTCTCGCCGTCGATCCAGTGGATCTCCGGGCTGCTGGAGGGCGACGGCTCGGCGCCGAACGTCACCACCCCGCCACCCGACGACTCGGACTTCGTGACGCGACCGAGCATCTGGTACGTCGTCCTGGACGGCATGGCCAGCCTCGACTTCGTCCGCGAGCACACGGGCCACGACGGGTCCGCCTTCGCCGAGACCCTCACGGACCTCGGATTCACGGTTTCACCCGATGCCGAGTCCAACTACCCGATCACGATCCTGTCGGTCGGTTCCAACCTCGATCTCGAGTACGTCTACGACGGACTGGAGGAGCCTCGGGGAGCGAGCTACTTCGCGCGGCTCCAGGGCGAGAACAAGACCGTCGACGCCCTGCTCGACGGCGGCTGGTCGTACGCCCACACGTTCCCGGGGCTGTGGCGCGGGAGTCGGTGCTCGGGTCGCGAGGATTTCTGCTACGGCGGCAAGGGCCCGCTCAACGACACCGAGGTCGTCCTTGCCGACCTCACGCCGCTGGGGTTCCTCCTCGACCAGGACCCCGACGCCGAGATCGCCGACCTGAACGATCCGGCGCACGTCGTCCGGCAGATCCTCGCGGCTGACCTCCCGTCGCCCACGTACAACTTCGTCCATCTGCTCAACCCACATCCGCCCTACCTGCGTGCGGCCGACTGTTCACTTCGGGAGGCCGACATGCGCCTGGCGGCGTGGGGAGATGGGCCCGAGTACGGCGACGCCTACGCCTGCCTCGAGCAGCAGCTGCTGCGCGCGGTCGACCAGATCCTTGCGGAGGATCCCGACCCCCTGATCATCCTCCAGGGCGACCACGGTCCCCGTTTCGGTGTCGTCCGCGGCCTGCCCGGCGGCGTCACCTACGCGGAGGACATGTTCTTCTCGATCTTCAGCGCGATCCGCCTGCCGGCGGCCTGCGACCACCTCGAGGTTCCGGCCGACATCGACACCGTCAACACGTTCCGGCTCGTGTTCGCGTGCCTGCGCGGTCAGCCCTTCGACCGACTGGAGCACATCCGCTACCCGATCCATCGCACCTGAAGCGGACGCACGGGCCAGTCAGGTGCGCGCCGTGAGTCGTCGCCGGAGGCCGGCGATCAGGAAGATCGCGGCCAGCCCGATCGGCGCCACCGGAATCGACGGACCCGTCGTCGGGGTCTCGACGTCCTCGCCGGTGTTGCCGCCAACCCGTCCGTTCGGGTTGGTCCAGTCGAACAGGTTCTGTGCGAGCTCGTAGCCGGTCCAGGTGAGGGCGTAGTCGGCCACGCCGAACGGGTGGTCGAACTCGTCGGTCGGGAAGGGCAGGAGCGTGCCCAGGATCCTCACGACCCCGTCGCCGACGGGCAGCTCGCCGAGGGTCACGTCCCCGGCGCCGATGGTTCCGGCGATGCGGCCACCGGCATCGTCCCATGCCTGCCGGTCGACGCCCCACTGCGGGAGTGTCGGGAAGTCCCCGCCGGTCAGGTCCTCGATGGCGTACCCGAGGGGAACCGGCTCGGTGACCTGGTGGCGGTGGTTGGGGCCTTCTGCGCTGCCCGGCTGATCGACGTTGGCCGCCAGGGGATCGTCGAAGGTCACGACGACCTCGCCCTCAGCGTCCGTGTACTCGAACTGCACGTGACCCGCGTAGACCGCCTGTCCTGCGACGGAGCCCGGAGGCACGAGCTCCATCCACTCCAGCGCTCGCAGCGCATCGTCGGTGAGGACGAGGTTGCCGCCCTGCTCCACGAACGATCGGGCGATGTCGGCCATCGCGTCCCGATCGGCCGCCGTGTAGCTGGTCACGCGGGTGTCGATGTTGTCGTCGGGGTAGCGGTCCAACGGCACGATGGTCGTGGTCGGGTCCACCTCTTCGTCGCCAGCGAAGTACGTGATGGTGACGTCCGCCGGCTGCGGGGGAGCCGCGTAGTTGACGATGACCAGCCGATAGTGGCCAGCGGCCGGAGCCGAGTACGACAGGGACTCACCGTTGAGGGAGAAGGAGGTTCCTGACGCCAGGTCGCCTGACCAGGTGCCGTCGGGGGCCTGGAGCTGCAGGTAGATGTCCATGTCGCCGGGTAGGACGTAGGAGATGTCGGCCTCGAGGCGCTTGTGCCCGGGCTCGACGTCGAACTCGAAGCTGACCGAGCTCGCGTCCGTTCGCTGGCCGGCGGCCGGCGCCGGGACGGCGACGGCCCCGCTGTCGGCCTCCTGCGCAGTCGCGCGAATGTCCGTCGGGTCCTCCCAACCCGGCAGGAACGCGTCGTCCGCCGCGATGACCGTGTCGAAGCGAGCCAGGTCGACGGCGCCGGACAGGACGTCGTCGACGTCGACGCGAACGAGGCGGTCGTCCGCGTCCGGGACGAACTCGGACAGCATGTCGAAGAAGCCCATGTTGGTCGCTTCGAACGGCTCCTGGCCCGGGTCCGGCCAGGCGACCTCCTCGGTGAAGTTGATCGTCGCGGACCAGTCGACCGGTGCCTCGCCCGTCACGCGCAGGCGATACAGGCCCGGGGGCGGGCCATTGACGTCGATCCTGGCGCCACCCTGCGCGTACGTGACGGCCTGGTTGAAGTAGCTGTTCATCGTCTGCCAGCCGTCGGCCACGCTGCCCCGCTGGGGATCGGGTTCCTCGCCGTCCTCGAGCTGGCGGTCGATCGCGATCTCGTTGGCCGTCCCGAGCGAGACGCCCTGGAGGTTCGTGAAGGTGAACTCGGCAGAGAGGCCTCCGTTGTACACGCCGTCGACCGGCCCGGCGACGGCGAACTCGTAGACCGAGCTGCCGCCCGTGTGGAACACGGTGCCCGTCGCCTCCGCGGCCTGGGGTGGCAGCCCGAAATCGGCGGCTGCAGTCGCCGGGGCCCCGAGATCGGCGATCACGCGGGGGTTGTGGAGGTACGCCGCCCGGCCGTCGTACCGGAACGTCTGGTCCTCAGGCGTCAGCGTGTAGTGGATCATCGCGAAGATGAGCGACTTGTTGCCGTCGACATGCAGCTGCTCGAAGTCGATCAGGTAGCACGTCCCGATGCCGCAGTTGCCCAGGTGGGAGAGCGACATCTCGTTGTCGATCGCGTCGGCGTTGAGCCCGCGGGGGTTGTCCATCCAGTCGCCGATTGCGCCCGAAACGGTGTAGTCGATCGTGTCCCAGATCGTCCCCCACTGGACGCCGTACATCCGGTTGGTCGGGTCGCAGTTGGGATCGTCGCTCGTGCCACCTGCGCCGAACACGCACGGTTCGGGTTCGTCGTTGCCCTTGATGAGCGGGTTCCAGGCCAACCGTGCCTCGGCGTCGGCCCAGGCACCCTTGACGTACTGGAGCACGCGCCGGTCCTTGCCGAACGGGCGCTCGGAGCCGCCGATGAGGGTGAAGCTGAACGCTCGATCGATGAGCTGGCCGTGCAGGTCGACCCCGCCGGCCCAGTCGTCCTTGATGGCCTGGAGCGCCTTTCCGGTTGTGCGGTTCTCGGGCTCGGACCACGGCGTGTAGGGACGGAACGTGAAGCCCTCGGCGGGCCAGTCACGATTGAGGTCCATCCCGTTGCCGTTGTAGCGCTGGTAGAAGAAGCCGCCGTCCTGCTTGTCCCCGCGGACCCAGCCATCCGGGTTGGAGAGCACGAACCACACGCTGGACTGGCGGAGCGCCTCGCCAGCCGTTGTCGATTCGTCCGGCACGGTCTCCAGCAGTGGATGCGGGTTGTCCGGTCCGGCATCCTCCTGCGCGCAGTTGGCCGGCGAGGCACCGCCGTGCTTCTCGCACGACGCCCACGTCGCGAGATCCTCGATCGCACGGATCCCGCCCTCGACCCCCGCGCGCTCGATGCCGTGCAGGGACAGCGTGTACACGAAGTGCTCCCGGTCCTCGATGGCGATGCCGGTGTCCTCCTCGTCGGTCACCCGGATGAAGATCATCGGGTGGCGTTCGCGGCTCCCGTCGATCCGGGGCAGGCCGGCCGTCAAGCCCTCGCCGGCGTCGAAGTCCAGCGCGTCGGCGTACGGGCCCCCTGGGTCGGACAGGTCGTAGATCTCGATGAAGTCGCCGAACATCCCGTCGCTCGCGAGGAACTCGAGGCCGTCCAGCGTCTGTTGCCAGCTGAGGAAGTCCACGGCCCGACAGGTCGCGTTGCCCTTGGCCCACGGCGACTGGCCGGGCAGCGGCGCCGGACTCGGCCAGTAGGCGTGGGGATCGGGGAACACCCGCCCGCAGAGCTGATAGGAGGCCGGGTCGGTGGCCACCGGGAAGGCCCGCGCGTCTCGGGCCAGGCCGGGAAGCAGTGTCGCCGTCAGCGCAATCGCTGACAGCACCGCGAGCATCTTCCATCGAGGCAGTGTCATGGGGGGCACCTGTGTCGACTGCGTCCGTTTCGAGTTCGCCAGTCAACTCACTTCTTCCTCCCACACCTAGTCTCGCGAGGCCGACAGGGGAGTGCTCGTGGCGCAGGTGCCCGACGTCGAGGCAGCCCGTGCCCGCCACGACAAGCTGAGCCGGATCCTGCGCGACGCTCGCTACCGCTACTACGTCCTGTCCGATCCGCCGATGACGGACGCCGAGTTCGACCAGCTCCTCCGTGAGCTCGAGGCCATCGAGGCCGAGCACCCGTCCCTGGTCACACCGGCATCGCCCAGCCAGCAGGTCGGCGCGCCCATCGATGAGACCTTCCCGCCCTTCCAACACCTCGAGCCGATGCTGTCGTTGGACAACGCGTTCGACGTCGAAGAGCTGGCCGCGTGGGCCGGACGCGTTGTCAACGGGCTCGACGGCGCCACGCCGCGCTGGGTGTGCGAGCTCAAGATCGACGGCGTCGCGATCAACCTCGTGTATCGCCACGGTGTCCTGGCGACGGCAGCAACACGCGGCGACGGCACGACCGGCGAGGACGTGACCCAGCAGGTCCTGACGATCGCCGACGTCCCGTACCGGCTCGCTGGTGATGCGCCCGAGACAGTCGAGGTTCGCGGCGAGGTCTACTACCCGGTGGCTGCCTTCGACCGGATGAACGAGGAGCGGATCGCGGCGGGCGAAGCCGCGTTCATGAACCCGCGGAACGCGGTGTCCGGCGCGCTGCGGCAGAAGGACCCGGCCGTGACCGCGACGCGCCCGCTGTCGGTGTGGATCCATGGCGTCGGAACGTGGACGGGAGATCCGCTGCCGTCGCATTCGGCGTTCCTCGAGTGGGCAGGATCAGCCGGGCTGCCGACCGCGCCCGAGACGACGGTCGTCGACTCGATCGAGGAGGTCGCGGCCTTCATCGAGCACTGGACCGAGCACCGCTACGACCCGACCTACGAGATCGACGGGGTCGTCGTCAAGGTCGACGACCTCGCGCAACGGGAGGTCCTCGGTTTCACGGCGCGGGCTCCCCGCTGGGCCATCGCCTTCAAGATGCCGCCCGTCGAGAAGGAGACGACGCTGGTCGGCATCGAGATCAACACGGGACGCACCGGCAAGATCACCCCATTCGCGGTGCTGGACCCGGTCGTCGTCGGGGGCGTCCAGATCACCCACGCGACCCTGCACAACGAGATCCAGCTCCAGGCCAAGGACGTGCGGATCGGCGACACCGTCATGGTCCGCCGGGCCGGTGACGTGATCCCCGAGGTCGTCGGCCCCGTCCTGTCGAAGCGGCCGAAGGGCGCCGAGGTCTGGCACATGCCGGCCGAATGTCCGTCGTGCGGAACGCCGCTCGTGCGCCCGGAGGGCGAGGCCCATCACTTCTGCGAGAACGTGGACTGCCCCAACCGGCTGCTCGAGTCGCTGGTCCACCTCGCGGGCCGTGGTGCGATGGACATCGAGGGCCTGGGCTACGAGAGCGTGAAGCTGTTCCTCGACGAGGGCCTGGTGGCCGACATGGCGGACGTCTATCGGCTGCACGAGCGCCGTGAGGAGCTGCTGGCCCTCGACCGGTTCGGCGAGAAGAAGGTCGACAACCTCCTCGCCGGGATCGCGGCCTCCAAACACCAACCGCTCGAACGGCTGCTGGTCGGGCTCAACATCCGCCATCTCGGTCCATCGGTCGCCAAGCTGCTGGCTCGCCACTTCCAGACGATGGACGCACTCGAGGGGGCAACCGAGGAGGACATCGCGGCCATCGACGGGGTGGGGCCGACGATTGCCGCCGCCGTCCGGTCCTGGTTCAACGTCGCGCGAAATGCCCAGCTGGTCGAGGACCTCGCGAGCCTCGGCGTGAGGATGGACACCGACCTCGAACCGGCCGGCTCGGGCGATCAGCCGCTCGACGGATGGACCGTGGTCGTCACGGGGACGTTGGCGGGCTTCACGCGCGACGAAGCCAAGCAGGCGCTCGAGGACCGCGGCGCCAAGGTGACGGGGAGCGTCTCGAAGAAGACCTCGCTGGTCGTCGTCGGCGAAAACCCGGGGTCGAAGCGCGACAAGGCCGAACAGCTCGGCGTCCCGATCGTCGACGAAGCGGCCTTCGTCACGCTGCTGGAGACCGGCTCCCGCGACTGACCGTGCCGCCGGTCAATCGCCCTCGCCCATCGCATCCGCCAGGTCCGCCCGGGAGGAGATCGAGAGCTTCCGGTAGGAGTTGGTCAGGTGTGTCTCGACGGTCTTGACCGTCACCATCAGCTCCTGCCCGATCTGGCGGTTGCTGAGGCCGCGCATGGCCAGGCGGACGACCCGCCGCTCGGAGGCCGTCAGGGACTCCGGACCCGACAGGTGTGGACGTCGCGGTCGTGCGCCCATGTCGAGGAGCTGGCGGTGGGCCCGTTCGCGAAGGGCGAAGGCGCCGCAACGATGCGCAAGGTCCATGGCCTGCCGCAGTTCCTGCTGGGCGTCGTCCGTGGATCCGATTCGCTGGTGCAGCCGACCGAGCTCTGCATGAGCGTGCGCCTCCTCCAACAGGAGCCCGGACGCATCGGCGATCGACACCGCTTCTCGCAGGTGCTTGCCCGCCATCTCGTCGTCGACCGTCGCCGCAACCGCCCGGTGGCCGAGGATGATCGAGCGAGGCACCCGGACGTCCAGGGCCTGCTCGAGGTGTTCGCGCGCCAGGCCGTGAGCCCGGCGCGCGTGCCCCAGTTGCAGGTGCGTTCGCACGGCAACCGGCCGCCACTGCGTCCAGACGGCACCTCGGTCGCCCCACCGCTCCTCGTAGCCCTCCAGCGGCTCCAGGAATTCGAGTGCCTGTTCGGCGTGTCCGCGCTCGAGCGCGAGCCGTCCCATGCTCTCACGCACGACGGCATAGAAGCTGGTGAGATCGTCTTCGCGGTCCCAGTCGATGGATGCCGCCACGGCTTCCGCGTCGGCCAGCCGGCCCTGCTCGATCAGCAGATCGATGTGGGTCGCCTTCACCAACGCGCGGAACGTGACCAGATCGAGCTCCCGGTCGAGATCGTTGAAGGCGGCCACATCCTCCTCACACTCGCTGAGGGCCCCGCGCAGCAGCCGGTTCCTCGCGCGCCAGCACGAGACCAGGGCGACACCCCTGGCTGATCCCGACGCCTGTGCCTCCTCAAGGGCGAGGTTCAGTCGTGTTTCGGAGGCGCCATGCTCGCCAATGATGCTCAACGTCCCCGTCGCGAGGTACAGCTGGGGTGTCTCGGCGCTCAGTCCGCTCTCCACGTCGGTTGCCCGAGTTGCCAGCTCTCGCGCTCGGGCCGTGTCGCCGTGACACATCGCCAACTCGAGGGCTGCGACGGCGAGCAGGGCGGGAGATGCGTCGAGGCCGTCTGACGCAACCCGTTGCACGGCCTCGTCGAGGTCGGGGCGAAGTGAGTCTCGAATCTGCAACGCCGTCTCGCCCGCGATGAGCAACAACTCGGCGACATCGCGGCGCACCTCCGGCGACGCCGCCGCCAGCCGATCGAGAGCACGATTGAGGGAGCCAAGTGCGAACGGCATCCTCCCCGTGAAGAGCATGCCCAGGCCGAAGGCATAGGCCGCCTGCGCCAGCTGGCCAGGATCGCTGGCGGCCTCCATTGCCTCCGAGAGATGATCGAGTGCCGTCGAGGCCCCGATCATGCTTCCGACGGACCCCAGCATCATGAGCACGCCGCCGCGCAGCTCCTCGGCGGGCGGTTCTGCCAACGCTCGTTCGAGGTACCGCACCGCGGTGCCGGGAGCACCCGCTGCCATTGCCTGTCCGGCGGCGGCCATGAGGATCTGGACGGCCTTCGCATCGCCGGCGGGTGGGATGGCCAACAGGTGCGGCGCAACACGATCAGGTGAGTCATGGAGTCCGACCGAGGACAGTGCCGCCTGGGCGTGGAGCTGTGCCCGTCGGCCGGGCGGAATGCTCGAGTAGACAGCCCGCGCCACGATGGGCTGGATGAACCGTGGTGGCAGATCCGCGTGGACGAGTCCGGCTGCGACGAGCTCGTCGAGCGCGGTCGCTGTTTCATCGGCGTCCGCATCGAACAGCCGGCCG
>JAWWBG010000057.1:0-13112 GCA_033721095.1 Nitriliruptorales bacterium | reverse complement strand
GTCGGACATGTCGACCGCGCCGCCCAGCGAGACGTTGTAGGTGTGGTCGGCCTGGGGCTTGGCGTCGCCGCCGAACGCGGCGGGGTTCCAGTCGGGGCTGAACACGGCCCGGCAGGGATCGACAGCGGTGACGAGGCCGTCCATGGCCTGGGGGTTGATGGCTGAGACGAGGCCGGGTGCGCCGATGATCATGGCGACGGCCAGGGTGAGGGCGCCGTAGATCAGGCGCGGGCGAAGTCGGGTGGGTGCCGAAGGCATGGTCTCTCCACGGTCAGCAAGGGCCTGGTTGCCCCAATTGCGATCTGGACCCTAGGTGATCGATTCAGTGTTGTGAAGGACCTGCTGGCCCTCCGTGCGATCTCGCACGAGGCAGAGAGCGGCCGTCATGACAAGCAGGAACACGGCGCCCAGCGCTCGGAGCCAGATGTCGAGATCCACGTCGGGTCGGTTCGCCAGGGTGTGGGGGAGTGTCGCAACTGCGCCCAGTGCTGCGACGAACGAGGCGAAGCGCGCAGGGCCCCATCCGGGATGCCGGGCAAAGACCAGGGTCGCCGCGATCAATGCCATTGGGACGGCCACGAGCGCTCCTCGGGTGTACAGGGCCTGGCGCCATGGGAGGCCGGCGCCGCTCGGAAGCTCCTGGGAGATGGCGATGTCCACGAACGCAGCCAGCCCGACGCCCGCCGTGACGTCAAGCGCGAGCGCGGCAGCGCCCGCCAGTGACATCCCGACCACGAGCCACTGCAGATGCGATCGTCGGTGGACAGCCGTGGAGGCTCGCGTGGGTGGCGGCACCACGCGGGTTTGGCCGGTCCACTCGCTTCCGTCCCACAGCCGCTGGAAGTTCGGGTCGTGCGGATCCTCGTACCACCCGGCGGGTTGTGGCCGAGCGGTGTCGTCGTCGGTCATGGGTCTCCTCGCCGCAGGACGCTAGCGGTGGCCATCTACCTTCTTCGCCGGAGGCAGCCACGTGATCGACCCATCGCCCATCCCCATGGTCTTCGTTGGTGGTACGGGCCGCAGCGGCACCACGGTCATCGCACGACTGTTGGCGCAGCACCGAGCCCTCGAGCTCATACCGATCGAGGCACGGCTGCACACGGATTCCGGCGGGCTCGCAGATCTCGTTCGTGGCGTCGTGTCGGCGGCCGATGTTGTTGAGGCCATCCTCGGTCGTTGGTACCGACGCTCCGGTCTCGGTCCGGCACAGGGCCTTGTCGCCATCGCAGATCGCGACCGCCTCGAGCGTGCACTGGACCGCTTCAGTGCCGCTGCCCAGGACGACGCCGTCCTGGCCGCCGGCGGCCTGTTGCGTGACCTGTTCGACCACGTGGCTGCGGACGGTGGCGCTCTCGGCTGGGTCGAGATGACACCCCCGAACATTCGCATGGCGGCCGAGCTCCACCGGATGCTCCCCGGCGCCCGGTTCGTCCACACCATCCGGGACGGTCGCGACGTGGCTTGCTCGGTGGTCCCGCTCGACTGGGGGCCCGACGACCACCTCTCGGCCATCGACTGGTGGGCCGACGGTGTACGCGCAGGTGCCCGTGCGTTGGCATCGGTACCGCCGGAACAGGCTCACGTCCTCTGGCTGGAGGATCTCCTGGGCGACGGTCGAGACGAGGCCCTGGCGTCCATGCTCGCCCGGTTGCGACTCGAACCGGATGTGCTCGTCAGCGCGTACCTCGACGTCGCCATGTCGCCCACGCGCGGGAACGTTGCGCGCTGGCAGGCAGAGCTGGCGGGCGACCTCCGAAATCGGGTTGACGCCCGTTACCGCGAGCAGTTGGGAGGTCTCGTGGCTGACGGCGTCATCGAGATGCCGGGCGTCCGCACCTGACTGTGGTACGGAGCGATCCTCAGCGGCCGAACAGCCGGGCGATGCGCACTGCTGCGCGAACTGATCGACGGGACCGCAGCCGTGCGAGGTCGTCACGTGCCAGCTGCCTGGCAGACTCGGCCTCCGCGGCGGCGGCCTCCAGCGTGGTCAGGGCGGCCCGTGCCGCATCACGTTCGTCGCGGAGCAGCTGCCGATCGCGACGCACGCGCGCATCCACGCGGTCGCGTGCGTCGGCCGCCCCCTCCTCGGCCTTCGCGACCTGCGTCAGCAAGTGGTCGATTGCGAGGTCAGCAGCGCCCAGCTCCGTCGCGGCATGGCGCCACAGGGCGACGGCCTCGTCAGCATCAAGCGCCGGCACTGGGTCTCCGGGCCCCGAGGACGACACGGCAGCCGAGAGTCGTGACTGCCAGCCCGCCACCGACAGGTCGATCACGAGGGTGTCGTCGTCGATACAGGCCACGGCCGCGAGCCAAGCCGACCGGCCCCGATCCGCCGGGATGCCCTCCTCGGCGGTGCGTCGAACCACGGCCTGCTCGAGCGGCGGGACGACTGTGACGAAGCCAGCCGCTGGCAGCAGGGTCCGCCAGAACGGAATCGTCATCTCGTCGACGATCAGCGCATCCGGCCGGGATCCTGCCAAGGCGGCCGCCGCTCGCGCCCGAAGGGCATCCAGCTCCGGCGCGGCCTCCCAATGGCTTGCCGGTCGGGCGACGCTGCCGACGTGCCCGGGACTGGCAGCCGTCGTCACCTCGCCGGCGACCGCGCCGATCTCGCCCGGCGCCCCCGGCAGCGCCACGGTCGGCTGACCGGCCAGCGCGTTGACGATCGCCCGGACGTCCGCACCGGCGACCAGGCCGACCACCGCGTTGACCATGGGTCCTCCGATCTAGAGTCGAGACTAGAGGTGTCGCCGCGACAGGCGGCGGCACGGCGAGAGGCTCCCGAGCGTGACACCGTTCCTGGTCGTCGGCGCTGGCCGCGGTGGCACCAGCCTCGTCGCTGGACTCCTGGATCACCACCCCGACCTCGAAGTGGCGTTCGAGGCCTTTTCCCACACGATCCTGCTCGGGCGTCCACTGCCGGACGAGGTCGAGGGATCGGCCGAGGCACGTGCCGCCGCCTTCGTCGCAGCCTGTCGACGGCAGGCAGCCACCCGGTCCACGCGTTGGGGCAACAAGATCACGACTGAACAGATCGCGGGACTCGAGGTCATGCCGGGGGAGGAGCCGTCACCGCACCCGGGTACGGGCCTGGCAGCATTCGCGAACGCCGTCCGTGGAATCCCGATCGTCTTCGTGGTGCGTGACCCTCGAACCTGCGTGCGCTCGAAGATGTCGCGTGCGGGCATGGAACAGAGTGAGGCCGTCCGGCGCTGGCGCTATGCCGTCGCCGCCATGGACACCCTTGCGGCCGAACCCTCGACGCTCAGGATCCGGTTCGAGGATCTCGTCCTGCAGCCCCTCGGGGTGCTGCCTGCGGTCTGTCGTCATCTCGGCGTGCCCTATGTCACGGACATGCTGTCCGGTGTCGAGAACGCCAAGATGGTCGCCGACTATCGACGACCCGGACTCGACCGGGCCCCGCTGCGCGTCTCCGAGCCGCTGCCAGGAGAATCGGATCTCACCGTCATGGCGCAGCGCTTGGGCTACGCCTGATCGAGATCCGGCTCCAGGGCGTCGTCCGGGGTGGGATCGACGGGCGGCCCGGGGGGCACCTCTGAGAACACGGCCCAGGTGCGGGTGCGATGTCGATCTTCGCTTGCGATGACTGCCGCGAGCTCATCCTCGCGCAGCAGCCGATGGAGCTCGCGTGCGGCGGTCACGTTCGGCCCGTCGGGAGCACGGTGGTCGTCGGCGCGTCGCAAGCTCGGCTGCACGAGCTCGTTGACCTGGGCCAGTGCAGATCCTGTGGGTGTCGGAAGGTCGAGGTGCTGGGCCAGGCGGACGGCGACCTCGCCGGGATCGCGATGGACGTCCTCCTGCTGGATCAGGAGCGCGTCCGGCGCGGCACGCAGCAGGGCGCTGACATGGTCGAGCCACGCCGCCGCGATGTGCTCCGCGTCGAGGCCGTCGCGCGCGGCGACGCTCCCGATGACGGCATCCGGAGAACGGACCACGTGCACAACGCGATGGACCTCGGCGACCGTACGCCAGAACGGCAGGAGCAGACTCGTTCTCGGGTCCTTCCAGCCGACCGACCCGGGCCGCCCACCCAGCTCGGCGCGCAGGACTCGAATGGCACGCGCTCGCCACGAGTCGAGTTCAGTCGACTGCTCCCACTCGTCGCCGAGGTCAGGCGCCTCGTGCCAGGAGCCGCCAAGCTGCCAGCGGAGCAATTGGTCTGCGAAGGTCGTCAGTGCCTGGTTCTCCCAGTAGCCCAGGGGGTTGTCGGCCGTCGCGGGCATGAGACGCCCCTCGGCTCCCAGGTCCAGTCCGAGGAGACCGGCGATTGCCGCCACCAGCGACGTGCCACTTCGATGCATGCCCGCGATGGCCGTCACGCGGAGGCGTCCCGGTGCATCCGGAGCGTGAGCAGCAAGGCGGCGAGCCAAGCGGCGGGATGCGAACAGGTCCCGTGCGTGCAACTCGTTGAGCAGCTGGTCGACGCGGTGCTGCCACGTGTGGTGGGCCAACACGTGGTGGCGGCCGATCGTCGATCGTCGACGACGCCCGGTCGGGTCCTCCAGCCACACCTCCAGGAGATCGGCCAGTTCCTCTCGCCCCTTGTAGGTGATGACGGCACCCGCGAACTCCTCCTCGATGCCGTCGACGCGGTCCGAGAGGACGAACCCGCCGGCTGCCAACGCGTCGTAGAGGCGGTTGGAAAGAAAGCCGTCCCGACGCATGTCGTCCCAGTGATCGTTGAGGACGATGTCAGCTGCGGCGTAGTGGGCGGCGAGTCGGTCATTCGGGAGGTGATCGGCGACGACGAGCTCCGCCGTGTCTGGATCCTCCCAGCCGTGGCCATAGAGGGCCGGGCGTGCGCCAATCGCCAGCAGGTCATCGACAATTCGTCGTCGTACGCCACGCGAGTTGCCGACCATCAACAGCTGGTGCGGACGTCCTCCTGGTCGCGGGCGAAACCGGTCGGGATCGGTCGCCTGGTGGAGTGCGATGACCTGCTTCGACGTGGCGTCCGACAGTCGGCGGGCGGCCGGCGACGATGCCACCGCAACGAGGGCGAATCCGTCGAGTTCTTCCGGCATCAGGTCCGGGTGGCTGATCGTCCACAGCACATCCAGGCGTCCGCGGGCTGGCGGCCACCATCGCAGTCCCTGAAGCTGGATCGCGATGTCGCTGCGCAGGACGTGGGGTTCGTCAAGCTCGCTGAACACGTGAACGCGCGTTGGCACCCCGGCCTGTTCGAGGGCACGTGCGACCGCGAATGCCACGTGCGTGTCACCCCACCTGGGTGCCCAGCTCCAGTCTGTCGAGGAGGTGAGCAGCGCCGCCCTCGGGGTCGCGACCCACTCCTCGAGAGCGCTCAGCAGGGACGCCGCGGGTTGCCGTGGATCGATGATGGTGGCTGCCCGGCCGTACCGTGCCAGCGCACCGGCTGCCTTTCCGATGTCGTCGGTCAGGACGAGGTCGAACAGGTCGAACTCGGTGTCTTCCCATGGGTCGTTGGTGGTCGCCCACGCGACATGGATCGGGGCTCTGTCGGCGACGTCGACCGGTCGCGTGGACACAAGCGCGTCCGGATCCCCGTCGAGGGCCACCACGGTGACTCCGCTGGCCTCAAGGTCCGAGACGAGCTGCCCATTGTCCACGCCGGCGTCGACCGCGACGCGCAGCGGCTCGATGGCGAACAGTCCATGGCCACGGACCTTGTCCTGCAAGACCTCCCGAGCCAGGGCGGGTCCCCAGCGCTGCATGAGCACCCGGTGGTTGTGCTCCCAGCGCTCCTGACGGGCCGCTGCCTGCTGGCGGTCCTGCGTGCCAAACTCGCGATGCCACGCGAACACGCTGCCGTCGACGACGACCAGCTCGCCGTCCTCGCGCAATGACAGCATGAGGTCGACGTCCTCGGAGCCGTACACGTACTCCTCGTGCAGCCCGCCCGCCCGATCGAGGGCCGCGGCGTCGAGGAGCAGCAGGGCCGCAGTGGCCCCGACGACCGCGGACGTCGACCCGAATCCGACGCCGAGAGGGTCGTCGCCGGTACCGACATTCCGTGGGCGCGGGATGCCACGCATGGTCACGAACCCGATCCCAGCGTGTTGGAGGCTTCGCGATCGGCGTGCGCGATCGGAGCCGCCCGCGACGGGCGTGTAGACCAGTCGTGCGCCGACAGCTGCTGCGCCGGTGTGATGCATCGTCGCCACCAGGCGTCCGAGCCAGTCCCTCCCGATGGGCAGGACGTCGTTGTTGCACAGAAGGATGAGCTCGCCGGTGGCCGCAGCCACGCCGGCGTTCACCGACTCCGAGAAGCTGCGGTTGTGAGGGCTGGCATCGATGACGACGTCGAGATCGGCCGCCTCGGCGACTGCCAACGACCCGTCCGACGAGCCGTTGTCAACCAACACGAGCTCGAGGGGCCGGTAGTGAGTCAGCTCGAGTGCCTGCACCAGTGATGCGAGGTCCTCGTCGGCGTCGCGATTCGGCACCACGACAGAGACCCGCGGGCCGGTGGTTGTCGATGCGTCCTGGAGCGTTGCTGCGATCACGCGTGCATCGAAGGACGGATCCGGCGAGACGGGCGGTACGGGAGGGAGCACGGCCACGGCGAGTTCGGCTCGTCGCGCGCGCTCGTTGGCTTCGCGCCGCTCCTCGCGCCAGGCGATCGCGAGCTGCCGACGTTCGTCCGGTGCCGCGTCCGCCAACTGCTGGATTGCGGCGTCGCCGGAGCCCCCTGTCGGACCCGGGTCCGCGTCAGGGAGGGGCTCGCCGACCGACAGCCGATGAACCACCAAGTCGAGTGCCTCGACGTTGTCCGACCTGATGAAGACCACCCGATCAGCGTCAGCCAGCGCGTCGACGAGCGCAGCATTGTCGTCGGCGCCTTCCCGGTCGGGAAGCAGGTGGAGCACTTCGCCGGCACCGAGGACATGACGCCACAAGGGCACTTGTCGCGCGAGGGACGGCGCGAGGAGGGCTGGGCTGTCGCCGACGAGCTTGACGATACGGCGTTGGAGATGAAACAGGTCGGGGTTGCGATGCCACCCATCGGCTGCGATCCCGTTGGGGCCGGCACCCTCTGATCGAATCGCCTCGATCTCACCGATGATCTCGACGAGCTTCGCCTGCCTGGCCGCGTCGATCAGCCCGGCCTCCGCGAACTGGTCGCTCACTGCGTCGAGTGCTGGCCCAGCGGGTCCGGTGACGAGCACTGGGGCCGGCATCGTGTCGCCTCCGAGGCCACCGAAAATGTGTGACCCGACAGAGGGCTGTCCGCGAGTCACCGACAGGGGGCGTCGTACGCTACTCGTGGCGGTTTGCAGGAGCCCTTCACAGACCTCATCGCCGAGCGGCCGGTCGGGCACAGTCGACATCGGCCTCGGAAGCAGGAGCCTCGTGGACATTGCCGGACAGTCGCGCGCCCGGGTGGACCTCCGCGCCGGGTTCGTTGGCGACCGAGCGTGGCGCTGGCTGGCCGGACCCGTCGAGGCCGTGCGACTCGACAACGGCTCGACGGACGGGTTGGAGGAACTGGATGTCGTGGTGATCGCCGCACGTTCGGACGACGACACCGTGTCGCCGCAGGCCGCGCTGGACGAAGCACGGGTCAAGGGAGTTCGTACGGTCGTTGTCGGCTCGGCCAACGACGACGACAGCTGGTGTGCCGACGCGGACCTCTGGCTGGGGGGCCGCGGTCTGCCCTCGTTGCCCCCTGTACCCGCGGCCGTGACCCCGGTCGAACGGCGCTGGGATCCAGACCCTCGGGCCGCCATCGTCCTGCACCAAGCCCTCGACAAGGCAGCCCTCGGGGTCGTCGAGGACCTTCGCAAGCGTGCTCCGGTCGGCGCCGTCGACGTGGTCAGCGTCGTCGATCAGCCGCCTGAGCTGGCGCAGCAGTTGGAGGTCCGCCGGGAATCCGGCGCGCCGGAGCAGGTGCTGCGCTGGCTCCAGCCCTACCGGCTCGTCCTCGACCACCCGGACCTTCATCGCTCGCCGTGGACACGCACGACATGGCTGACGACCGTCGCGGCCGGCGGTGTCGCCGTGTCCGTCGGCAAGCTCGCGCCATCCGAGCGCCAACTGCTGGGGCTGCTCGCACCGGCACTCGAGCACGTGGATCCGCAGGACCTGGACGACCTTGACGCCATCGGGCTCCACTCGGTCGAGGCCAGGCGACGTGCGCTGAGCTGCCATGACGTGATGGCTCGGTGGCAACTTGTCGCAGAGTTGCTTGACCTTCCCTTGCCCGCCCCGCGGTCCGTGACGGGTGTGCTCGTGACCAACCGGCCGGACTTCCTGGAGTTCGCGGCCGAGCAGGTCGCCGCGATCGACCAGGCGGCTTTCGACGTCGTCCTCGGGCTTCACGGCCATGGCTTCCCCGACGGCGCTGCCGAACGCTTCGCCAAGGCACAGCGAAACCCGGTGACGGTTCTCCGGCTGCCCGAGTCGCTGTCGTTCGGATCGGCGCTGAACGAGGCCTGTGCGGCCGGGGAGGGGGAGTTGCTCACCAAGATCGACGACGATGACTGGTACGGACCCAAGCACGTCCAGGACCTGGTCCTTGCATGGGCGACCAGCGGGGCAGATCTCGTCGCCAAGGGTGCGGAGTTCGTCCACCTTGACGAGCTCGATCTCACGATCCGCCGCTATCGCAAGGGAGGCGACTCGTCCAGCCGGACCGTGGCCGGGGGCACCCTCCTGTTTGGCCGCGACGCGCTCGAGCGGGCCGGAGGCTTTCGCGACGTCCCACGGACCGTCGACCAGTTCCTGATCGACGACGTGTTGGCATCCGGCGGGACCATCCATCGCACACACGGCTATGGCTACGTCCTGCGCCGGCACGGACACGGTCACACGTGGGAGAGCGACGCCGATTACTTCCTGCGCCACAGCGACTCGCAGTATCGCGGGCTGCGGCTCGACGTGGCCGGTGTCGCGTGGCGACCTCCGAGATCCGGCCACGGCTCCTAGCCTCAGCGCATGCTGCACGTCGTCTGGGACTGGAACGGCACCCTCTTCGACGACCTCCACGTCGTCGTCGACGCGGTCAACGAGGTCATGGGCCAGGCGGACCTGCCTCCGATCACGATGGAGGACTACCGCGACCGCTACGCCCGTCCGGTGCGCCGTTTCTACGAGAACCTCTACGGGCGTCCGATCGGCGACGCGGAGTGGCTGGAGCTCGACCACGTCTTCCACGAGGCCTACCGCTGGCGGCTCCACGAGGCCGGCCTCCGGGAGGACGCGGCCGCCGCGCTCGATGCCATCGACGCGATCGGCGGCACGCAGTCGATCCTGTCGATGTGGCGCCACGAGGAGCTGCTCGAGCTGGTCGCCGAACTCGGAATCACCGATCGGTTCGTCCTCGTCGACGGGCTGAAAGGCCCCGGAGGCGGCCGCAAGGCGCCCCACCTCGAGGTGCACCTGGAGCGGATCGACCACGGCTGGGAGGACACGGTCCTCATCGGCGACGCCGTGGACGACGCTGACGCCGCTTTGGCACACGAGTGCCGCGTCGTGCTCATCGACAACGGCTCGCACCCGCGAACCGTGCTGGAACAGGTCGGTGCGCCGGTCGCGACCGACCTGCTCGAGGCCCTGTCACTCGCCGGGCTGGACTGAGTCGACCAGCACCGACGTTCCGAGTTCCGGATGGGGATCAAGGGGCTCGCAGTTCTCGAACACGACGCCCAGCGGTCTCGCCGGGCCGTCGTCCGGAACGATCTCGATCACGAGCGGATGGTCGGCCCACCGCACCTTCAACCCGTCGGGTGTCTCGGTCACATCGGCGCCCAGGTGTGACCAGAGCTCGGCAGCGTCGTCCGTGCGCGGATGGGTCAGCCGGGGACCGATCAGCCGTGCGCCGTCGGCCGGGGGGTCGGGAATGGTCCAGTCGTGATGTGCCGCCCAGTCCTCGTCGGTCTGGTTCGACTGCGCGAGCTGGACGACGAGCCCGCCGATCTGGCTGGGTCGCAGGAACGCTTCCATCCAACCGGGGTGTCGGTCATCGATGCCGACGACGTCAAGCTCCCGTTCCCGCGCAGCGGCGATGGCATCGTGCAGCGATGGGACCTTGAGCGTCACGTGGTGGACCGACGGCCCGTGACGAGCCAGGAAGGAGCGAACGAAGTTGTCCGGCGAGGGGTCGATCTCGGAGGGCTGGAGGAGCTCGAGCTTCGCGCCGCCCCGGTACCGCAACTGCCGACTGCGAAATCCCGCTGGCTTGTTGTGGTACCAGCTGGTCCAGCGGCCGCCGAGCACGTCGCGCCAGCGCTGATCGGCCACGTCGAAGTCCGGGACGGCCACCGCCACGTGATCCGGCATCGCATCGCGCAGGGTCATCCTCGTCCTCGCCGAGTCGGGCGCGGCAGAGGGTAGGAGGTCCGTAGACTGGCGAACATCCGTTCGGGTGGAGCCGCGTGCCGCACGGCAACCAGGAACCGGACGATGCCGGGCGTCGCGACCGGCCCCGGGTCTCCGAGCCGATCCTCCACGCCGACATGGACGCCTTCTATGCGTCCGTCGAGCAGCGCGACGATCCCTCGTTGCAGGGCCGGCCCGTCGTGGTCGGCGGGGCCGGCAACCGCGGCGTGGTGGCAGCGGCCTCCTACGAGGCCCGCGAGTACGGCATCCGCTCGGCCATGCCCATGGTGCGAGCGCGACGCCAGTGCCCCGACCTGGTCGTCATCAGCGGCAACTTCGACAAGTACCGCGCAGCGTCGCAGGCCGTCATGGAGATCTTCCGGTCCTACACGCCGCTGGTGGAGCCAATCTCGCTCGATGAGGCCTTCCTCGACGTGGGCGGGTCGGTGCGCCTGTTCGGCACACCGGTCGAGATCGGCCACGCCATCCGGCGGCGAGTCCGCGACGAGGTCAACCTGCCATGCTCGGTCGGCGTGGGGCCAACCAAGTTCGCCGCCAAGTTGCTCAGCGCCAAGGCCAAGCCGGACGGGCTGCTCCACGTGACCGGCGACGAGCTGCCGGCCTTTCTTCGCCCATTGCCCGTGGGGGACCTGTGGGGTGCCGGGCCCAGGACCGTCGAGCGGCTCCACTCCTACGGCTTCCGGACCGTGGGACAGCTGGCGGACGCGGACCGGCGGACCCTCGAGCGCGTGGTGGGAGCGGCCGTCGGCAGCCACCTGCACGCGCTCGCACGCGGCCACGACGTGCGGTCAGTGGTGCCGCACGAGGCGGCAAAGTCCGTGTCCAACGAGGTCACGTTCGACGAGGACATCGATGACCCCGAGCAGCTGGCACGCATCCTGTTGGCGCTGTCGGACAAGGTTGGTCGGCGCTTGCGGACGGCAGGCCTGGCAGGTCGGACCGTGACCATCAAGGTGCGGTTCGCGTCGTTCGAGACGGTCACGCGATCGGCCACGCTGCCGGCGCCGACCGACCGGACACACGACCTCGTCGACATCGCGACCGACCTGCTCGACAGCCTGCGGCTCGAACGCGTCCGGGTGCGCCTGCTCGGTGTGGGCATGTCGAACCTGTCCGATGGCGCGACAGCGCGACAGCTGTCACTGGATGCCGATCCACGCTGGGAGGATCTCGATCGGGCCACCGACGCGGTGGTGGAGCGGTTTGGTCGTGAGCGGATCGGGTGGGCGGCGCTCCTCGACGAGGAGGAGGCCGGCTTCCGGTGGCCAACGCGCGAAGACCGTGCGGGCGACTGAGCCGGCGCGGGACGCCGGTCAGCCTCGGGTCGACACCAGCGGGAGGGGCACGAAGTCCCGGCGTTGCCGCGACCGACCGTCGAGGTAGTCGGCCAGTTCGTCGTAGACGCCGTCCCCGACCATCGTGCGCAGCTCGGTTTCCATCGATCGGTAGAGGCGCTGCCGCCCGGAGTAGGCGGGATCGGTGTCGGTGCACCACCAGTCGAAGTCGGCCCCGCCCTCGCCCCAGGTCCCCCGCTCGAAGGCCGCGATCGTGTGGACCTCGAGGGGCTGGCCGTCGTTGGCCACCTCCTCGGAGATGGTTCGGTGCAATGGCACCTGCCAGCAGACCGTCGGCTTGTGCGTCATGAGGTGCTCGCCCCGGCGCAGCGCCAGGTGGTGCAGCGCGCAGCCGGCGCCGGCCTCGAACCCGGTCGGGTTCACGAAGATGCAGCCGCCCTCGACCTGTCGGGTGAGGGTCTCGCCATCCTCGTCCACCTCGACGATGCCGTTCTCGCGCGCATCCTCCCACCGGAACATGGTTGACGCATCGAGCTCCTCGTACGTGACGCGCTCGAGCTCGGCGAGGTCGTCGTCCTCGTTGAGGTAGGCCCCGTGGACGCAGCAACCGATCGCGGGATCAGGCGACTCCTCCGAGATGCCGGGACAGCCCTGCCCGTAGATGCACTGCCAGCTCGACAGCAGGAACGTGACGTCGAAGGTGTAGCGGAGGTGGTCGTTGTCGGGGTCATCGATCGACACCCACTCGCGTTCGAGGGGCACGAGGACTCCTGTGGTGGTGATTCGAGGCTATCCGCGTGGAGGCCGTCCAACGGGGCCGACCTACCCTCCAGAGCTTCCACAGCAAGGACACCCCGTGAAGGAAGCCGCGGCCGATGCCGTCAGCTACGAGGTTCGGGAAGGGGTCGCCGTCATCACGATCGAACGCCCCGAGGTCAAGAATGCCATGAACCAGGCGGTGTTCGACGGGCTGCGCGTGCGCGCCGAGCAGGCGGCCTCCGACGACGAGGTCGGCGCCGTCCTGCTGTCGGGCCGTGGTGGCAGCTTCTCGTCGGGGCTGGACATCACGATCTTCAGCGGTGGCGCGCTTGGCGAGAACGACCGGACGGGTCGCAACTGGATCCGGGGATTGCAGGCCTCCTTCACGGCATACGAGGACATCGACAAGCCGACGATCGCTGCGATCGAGGGCTACTGCTACGGGGGTGGCATCCAGCTGGCGGCTGCCTGCCATCTGCGTGCGGTGGCGCCGAGTGCGCGCCTGTCGGTCCTGGAGCGGCGGTGGGGGCTCATTCCCGACCTCGGCGGCACCCACCGGCTCCCGCGCCTGGTCGGCCTCGGGCGGGCCACCGAGCTCGTGCTGACAGCACGCGTCGTCGATGCCGACGAGGCGCTCGCGATCGGGCTGGCCGAGATCGCCCTGTCCGGCGACGACCCGCAGGCGGAGGCGTTCGCGCACGCGCGGGCGCTGGCGGC
>JAWWBG010000056.1:0-13163 GCA_033721095.1 Nitriliruptorales bacterium | reverse complement strand
TTCTCCAAGAACTCCGGCCGCACCGAGCTCCAGCTGGCCGCCGAGGCCGTCAAGGCCGCCCTGGCGGACGCCCAGATCGACCCCAAGGACGTCGACGGGCTCGTCACGTTCACGATGGACAACAACCCCGAGACCGACATCGCGATCATGCTCGGCATGGGCGAGGTGACGTTCACCTCGAGGATCCACGGTGGTGGTGGTGCCTCGTGCGCCACTGTTCACCACGCCGCCATGGCCGTCGCCACGGGCCAGGCCGAGATCGTCGTCTGCTACCGGGCCTTCAACGAGGCCTCCGGTCGTCGCTATGGCTCGGGATCGAAGGGCTGGACGCCGACGCCCGAGGGCATCGCCTACGGCCAGTACTTCCCGTTCGGGTTCATGACCCCGGCCGCCTGGGTTGCGATGTACTCGCGTCGGTACATGCACGAGTTCGGCGTCACGTCCGAGGACCTGGCGAACGTCTCGATTGGCGCGCGCGAATGGGGGGCGACCAACCCGGCCGCCATCTTCCACGGGCGTCCGATCACGCTGGAGGAGCACCAGGCCTCCAAGTTCATCGTCGAGCCGCTGCGGCTCCTGGACTGCTGCCTGGACTCTGATGGCGGCGTCGCGATCGTGGTCACCACGCCCGAGCGGGCGCGGGATCTGCCGCACGCACCCGCGATCATCACGGCGGCGGCCGAGGGCTTCGGCGCCGGCCAGGAGCAGATGACGTCGTTCTACCGCCCCGAGATCACGCGCCTGCTCGAGACCCGGGTCGTCGCCGACCAGATCTGGGAGCAGGCCCAGATGGGGCCCGAGGACATCCAGGTCGCCAACATCTACGACCCGTTCAGCCCGTTCGTGCTCATCCAGCTGGAGGAGTACGGGTTCGTCAAGCGCGGCGAGGCCCACCACTTCGTCAACGACGGTCACCTGCGTCGCGGCGGGGACCTGCCCACCAACACCAATGGCGGCCAGTTCGCCGAGGCCTACATCCACGGCATGAACGGCATTGCCGAAGCCGTGCGCCAGGTTCGCGGCACGTCCGTGAACCAGGTCGACGACGTCACGAATGTGCTCGTCACTGCCGGTGTCGGGGTCCCGACCTCCGGCCTCATCCTCTCCAAGGACGACTGACATGCAGACGGAGCTGTCGCGCCAGTTCGGGATGGACATCCCGCTGTGGGGCTTCTCGTACGAACCGAAGGTCGTCGCCGCGATCAGCCGGGAGGGCGGCCTCGGTGTCCTTGGCTGCGTCCGCTTCGGCGGCGACGCCGACGAGATGGAGGAGGTCCTGACCTGGCTCGACAAGGAAACCGGCGGCCGCCCCTACGGCGTGAACGTCGTCGTCCCCGTCACGAGCATGAAGGTCGACGCCGGCCTCGACGAGATCGAGGCTGCGCTGGACGCCATGATCCCGCAGGAGCACAAGGACGCCATCGACGAGTTCCTCGCCTCGCAGGGCGTGCCCGAGGTCCCGCCCGACGACGACGCGCGGGGCGTCCTCGGGTGGACCCCGCAGACGGGTGCCGTGCAGATGGAGGTGGCGTTCGGCCACGACATCGCGCTGTTCAGCTCGGCGCTCGGGCCACCGCCCGAGGAGGCCGTCCAGGAGGCCCACAGCCGCGACGTCCCGGTTGCTGCCCTGGTAGGACGGGTCGACCAGGCCCTCAAGCAGCGCGAGCACGGCGTGGACATCATCGTCGCGCAGGGGTGGGAGGCCGGCGGCCACACGGGCGAGGTCGCCACGATGGTCCTCACCCCCGAGGTGGTGGACGCCGTGGCGCCGGCGCCGGTGCTCGCGGCCGGTGGCATCGGCTCGGGTCGACAACTTGCCGCCGCGCTCGCGCTGGGTGCGCAGGGCGCCTGGACCGGGTCGATCTGGCTGGGTGCCGAGGAGCTCGAGATGCCCGCGAACCAGACCGACGTGGTCGTCAACGCGACCAGCTCCAACACGATCCGGTCACGGTCCCTGACCGGCAAGCCGGCCCGCCAGGTCAAGACGCCCTGGATCGAGTTCTGGGAGGACCCGAACACGCCTGCGCCACTCCAGATGCCCTTGCAGTACCTGGTCACCAACGAGGCGATGCACCGGATGCGTGCCGCCAACCGGTTCGACCTGCTGGGCACGCCGGGCGGCCAGATCGTCGGTTCGATCACGCAGACCCGCACCGTGGCCGAGATCATCGCCACGATCCGCGACGAGGTCGCCGACAGCGCCCGCTGGATCGAGGGCGCCCTGGCCGATGAACCTGCCGGTTGACGACCACGCACCCAACCAAATACCGTCGGTATCTGACCACAGGGAATCCATGAGCACCATCACCGCCCTCGACCTCTCGCACATCCGCATCCACGACCCGGACTCGTTCGTGGAGCGCTTTCCGTACGAATGGTTCGACGAGCTGCGTCGCGACGCGCCCGTCGCCTTCCTGCAGGACGACATCGAGGGCGTCCCGTTCTGGGCTGTCACGCGTCACGCCGACGTCAAGCACGTCTCCCGCAACGCCAACCTGTTCTCGTCGTACGAGCGGACCTCGATCTTCCGCGAGCCGACCTACGACGAGACCGACCTCGAGCAGCAGCGGCTCATGATGGTCAACATGGACCCGCCCGAGCACACGCGCCTGCGTTCGATCGTCAACAACGGGTTCACCCCCCGGATGATCAATCGGCTGGAGGGACGGATCCGCCAGTTCTGCGACAAGGTGATCGACGACGCGCTCGCGGCCGGTTCGGGGGACTTCGTCAAGCTCGTGTCGGCCCAGCTGCCGCTGGACGTCATCGCCGAGATCATGGGCGCCGCACCGAGCGATCGAGACACCATCTTCGATCTCTCCAACCGGCTCATCGGGTTCGATGACCCCAAGTTCCAGACCAGCCTCGCCGACGCGAAGGTCGCGGCCGCCGAGATGTACGTCCTGGCGGACCGGCTTCGGCAGGAGCACGAGGCCGATCCCCAGGACGACGTCGTCCACAAGCTGATGACCGCCGAGATCGACGGTGAGGGCCTGAGCGACCTCGAGTTCGGGCTGTTCTTCCTGTTGCTGAACGTGGCGGGCAACGAGACGACGCGCAACGCCATCAGTCACGGCCTGGTCGCGATGATGCAGCACCCGGAACAGTGGGAGCTGCTCAAGTCCGACCCGGAGCAGTACGCCGAGACCGCCGCCGACGAGATCATCCGGTGGGCCCATCCCGTGATCCAGTTCCGACGGACCGCCATGGAGGACACCGAGATCGGTGGCACCGAGATCCCCAAGGGGTCGAAGGTCGTCATCTACTACGCATCCGCGAATCGCGACGAGGAGGTCTTCGCGGACCCCTACGTCTTCGACATCACCCGCAGCCCGAACGACCACATCTCGTTCGGCGGCGGCGGCGCGCACTTCTGCCTCGGCTCGCACCTGGCCAAGCGCGAGGTGGCGATCATGTTCGAGCAGCTGGCCACGCGCATGCCCGACATCGCGCTGGCCGGTGACCCGGTCCGGCTTCGCTCCAACTTCATCAACGGCATCCTCGAGCTGCCGGCCACCTTTGCCTGACGACGGCGCGAGCCACCCGGAGGGGAACCATGAGTGACGAGCAGGCACCCGGCAGCCTCTGGCAGTGGGCCGAGCACGAGCCCGATCGCCCGTGCCTGGTGACCCCGGACGGCGAGGAGTACACGGCCGGCCAGATGGCCGACCGCTCCTTCCAGGTCGTCCACGCCCTGCGCTCGCTCGGGTTCGAGCCCGGTGACGTGCTCGCGTGCCTGGTCCCCAACGGCCGCGAGTACGTCGAGATGCTGCTCGCCATCCAGCAGGCCGGTTGGTACATCGTCCCGCTCAACTACCACCTCTCCGGGCCCGAGATCGCCTACATCGTCAACGACTCGGAGGCCAAGGCCTTCGTCGCGGACGAACGGTTCGCCAAGCCCGTGACGGCGGCCGTCGCCGAGGGCCTCAACGTGCCGGAGAGCGCACGGTTTGCGGTCGGGACGATTGAGGGTTTCGCCGACTGGGACGAGTTCACAAACACCCAGCCGACCGACAAGCCCGCCGACCGGCAGGCCGGCGCGATCATGACCTACACGTCGGGCACGACCGGCCGCCCCAAGGGCGTCAAGCGTCCCCTGACCGGCCTCGACCCGGACCTGGGTGCCCAGATGGGCCAGTTCCTCAACCACCTGTTCACGATGGCCGAGCCCGACAACGTGCACTTGGTCGTCGCGCCGCTCTACCACACCGCCGTCAGCAACTTCGGCCAGGCGGCGTTGCACGGCGGCCACCGCGTGGTCCTCATGGACAAGTGGTCCCCCGAGGAGACGTTGCGCCTCATCGACACGTACAGGGTCACGACCAGCCACATGGTCCCGACGATGTTCAACCGGCTCCTCAAGCTCCCCAAGGAGGTCCGGGAGCAGTACGACGTGAGCTCGACCCGGCGGATGATCCACTCGGCCGCTCCGTGTCCGATCCCCACCAAGCAGGCGATGCTCGAGTGGTGGGGCGACTCGATCTGGGAGTACTACGCGGCGACCGAGGGTGGCGGCACCATCGCCAGCCCGGAGGACTGGAAGGCCAGGCCCGGCACGGTCGGCAAGCCGTGGCCGATCAGCGAGGTCATCGTGTCCGACGACGACGGCAACCAGCTCGGGCCCGGTGAGGTCGGCACGATCTGGATGCGGATGGGCGAGTACCGCTTCGAGTACCACGGCGACTCCGAGAAGACCAAGAAGTCCTGGAACGACCAGGGGTTCTTCACGGTCGGCGACGTCGGCGAGCTCGACGAGGACGGCTTCCTGTTCCTCCGCGACCGCAAGATCGACATGATCATCATGGGCGGCGTGAACATCTACCCCGCCGAGATCGAGTCCGTGCTGTTGCAGCACCCCAAGGTCCTCGACTGCGCCGTGTTCGGCATCCCCAACGAGGACATGGGGGAGGAGGTCAAGGCCGCCATCCAGCTGCTCGAGGGCGAGCAGGCGTCCGACGAGCTGGCCACCGAGATCACCGACTGGCTGCGCGAGCAGCTGGGTTCCATGCGGACGCCGCGGTCGATCGACTTCCACGACGAGCTGCCCCGCGATCCCAACGGCAAGCTCTACAAGCGCAAGCTGCGCGACCCGTACTGGGAGGGGTCGGACTCGGCCCTGGTCTGAGGACCGGCTGATGGATCACTTCTGGGTGCGCCGCTACGGCCCGTGGGCCGTGGTTGCCGGCGCCGGGGTGGGCCTCGGTGCCGAGTTCTGCCGCCAGATCGCAGCGATGGGCAACAACCTGGTCATGGTCGCTCTCGAGACCGACGAGCTCGCCGACCTCGCCGCCGAGCTCGAGGCCGAGCACGGGATCTCGACGATCGCGCTGACCGCGGACCTCGGGACCCGGAAGGGCCTCAAGGAGGTCATCACGGCCACCGCCGACCTCGACGTCGGCCTGCTCGTCTACAACGCCGGCCTGTCGGCCACCGCGCCGTTCCTCGACACGCCGCTGTCCCGGCACCTGGCAATGGTCGACGTCAACGTCCGCGGCCCGTTGACCCTGCTCGATGCCTTCCTGCCCGCGATGGTCGAACGCCAGCGGGGCGGCGTGATCCTGCTGTCCTCGATGTCGAGCCTCACGGGCACGCCCCTGGTCAGCACGTACGCGGCCACCAAGGCCTTCACGCGGCATCTCGCCGAGACATTGTGGGAGGAGCTGGCGCCGCACGGCATCCACGTGACGGCCGTGCTGCCGCCGCAGACCGACACGCCCGGCTATCGGGCCAGCAACCCACGACCGACCAAGCTCACGGCCAACGCCATGCCGGTCGGTCCCGTCGTGGCCGAGGCCATCGGCGCGCTCGGCAAACGCCCGACGGTGATTCCCGGGGGCGCGAACCGGGTTGCCGGGGCGCTCATGGAGCGGGTGCTTCCGCGCCGAACTGCCGTCCGATTCATGGGCCGCATCATGCGCGCGATGTACGAGGACTGAACGTCGTGGGGCCGACGTGGGCCTCATCGAGTCCCCGGCACCTCGTGGCGTCGCAGGGAGCCGGCCAGCAGGCCCAGCGCAACCCCGAGAATCGTCGCGGCTCCGCCACCCCCGGACGCAGGCAGCTCCGACCTGCCTCCCGACACGCCGCCCTCGGCGTCGTGCGACGAGTCGGGGCCGTCGGCCGGTGACGTCGGCGCGCACTCGTTGGGAGGCGCCACCCCGGCGAAGCGGTCGGCCAGCCAGTCGAACGTGGTCAGGTGGGCGATGAGGGCGTTGGCGAAGTGCTCCCCGACCTGACTCACGGCGATCTGGACGGGAACGTCCCTGCAGTAGCGCGCGGCCAGGGCCTCGACCGTCTCGAGCGGGGCGTACGTGTCGCCGGCGGCGTGGTAGAGCAGCAAGGGGGCGGACATCGTGCCTGGTCGCGTCAGCGGACTGACCTCGTCGAGGAGCTTGCGGACGGCGGGTTCGGCCAGGAAGTCCGGGACGGCCGACCAGGCGTCGAGGCTCGCGCCGGGATGTTGGAGCACGGCGTCGCCCAGGCAGTCGCTCGCGCTGGCGTCCAGTGCGGCATTGCCGTCGTCATTGAGGAGCTGCCGGACATCGACATTCGGGAAGGACCGATCAAGACCCCCGAGGATGATCGCGAGGGCGCCGCCGAACGTGTCCCCGCTGAAGAGCCGGATGGTCTCGTCCCAGTCGGGGATCGTGCCGCCGGCGACCACGCCGACGAACGTGATGCCCGCGGCGTCGGCCGCCGGGACGGTCGCCGCAGCCAGGGCCGCCGACGACGAGATCGAGTAGCCCAGCATCCCGACTGGTGCGCCGGCGTCGATCGCCGCTGGACCGAAGGCCCGGGCGGCGCGGATCGCGTCGAGGATGCCGGTGGCATAACCCTCCATGCCCAGGTACTCGGACCGTGGCCCCTGGAAGTCCGGTGCGATGACCGTCCAGCCTCGTTCGATGGCCGCAGCCATCGCTGTTGTCTCGACAAACGGCCCGGATCCCGGGTAGCCCTGCAGGCCTGCTCGGAGCGCGTACGAGGCCGTGCACTTCAGCCCGAGCCCTGCCTCCGCCGCGTTGAACACCAGCACCGGGCGCGGGCCCTCGCCGGCCCACTCGGTCAGAGGCGTCAGGATCGTCGCGATGAATGCACTCGGATCACCGTGCTGATCAACGGTTCGGTATCGGACCTGCCAACCATTGGCCGGCATCGGAAGGCCGAGTACCAAGGGCTGGATCTCGCGGGCATCGATGACCGTCCCGGGCGCCAAGGGCTCGATCCCCTCCGGGACGTCGTAGAAGGGATCTTGCTCCGGGGGAGGGACCACTGGCGACTCCTGCCCGCTGGCTGGCCCGGCGATGCCGGCGAGCACGGCTGCGACGGCCAGAACCCTCATGGCCATGCCGCGCCGCTGACTCACCAGGGCAACCTCCCCGTCAGGCCGGCTCGCGAGCCTGGCGACGCGTCGCGACGTGGACCAGTGTCAGGATCGCGATCGCCAGGAACACCGCGCCGCCCCCGGAGGCGGGCAGAGTCCCGGCGCCGCCATCCGCCGCGTTGCCGCCGGCCCCGACGCTCGGCCCGGGTGCGTCCCCGGACCCCGCTGCGCCATTGGTGACAAAGTGGATGACGGGGATCCGTTCGTGGTCGATGGTGAGATCGGACGCGACCGGCCCGCCAGCGGCCCGGAAGAAATCTGACATCGCGCTGTTCGCCTCGGCATTGATCGAGCCGCACGCCGTGGGTACGTCCATCAGGCAGAAGTGGTCGCGCGCCGCCGGAATGACCATCTGCAGCGTCGCCGCATCGTCCGGTGGTCCGTACCAGAACACCTGGTCGTGGCAGTGAGTGAGCGTGTTGTGGTGGCCGGATGGCGTCGTGACGAACTCGAACGAACCGAGCCTTCGCGAGGCGACCGCGGTCGTCGACGTCTTGGCGGGTTCGGGCGGTCGGAGCTCCTCCGGCAGCGAGTGGTACACACCCGGCAGGTCGCCGATGGGACCACAGGTGTCTGCTTCGACAGGGACCTCGATCGACATTTCGCCGAGGTCGACGCCGGTGGGCTCCTCGTCGATGTCGATTGCAGGCACCAGCTCGGACGGGAAGCCGGCGCGTCGGAGGAAGCCGTTGAGCGCGCCGTTGTCCGTGTGGACGCCGACGACATAGATCCCCCACAGGCCCGCGGTTGCCCCGATGTAATGCATGGGCAGTTCGATGACGTTGTGCCATTGGGTGGGATCGAGCGGGTTCGTGTAGTCGAGCGCCACACCTGTGTACGCCAGCCCGATCGACTCGGAGCTGGTCACGGCCCCCGTCGACCGCTCGCACTCGAACGCCCACGCGAAGACCACGGCATCGGCGTCGTCCAACGGCCCGAGCAACGGGTCGTGGATCGGATACCCCTCCGGAACCCAGCCTTCGTCGCGCAGCCTCGCGGCACTGTCGCGGTTGATGGCGCCAGCGAGCAGGCAGTCGTGGAGTTGCAGTTGCGAGTCCACGTCCTGGTACTCGAGGATCGGCAGCGGCGCTTGGGCGACCCGGAGGTGCCCTTCGGTTGCGTGCCCGTGCGTCGCCGTCGCTGCTGTCGCGAAGAGTGTCGCGATGATGGTCACCGCGGTGGCAATGAGTCGTGAAGCCCCCACAGCGCGCCCCCCAGCTCGCTGCAATAGACCCTACACCTCTGTTGCTCGGGCGTCCATGGCGCACCACGGGGCATGCGGCGTCCTTCGGAGATGGGCTGCTGTGCCCCGCTGGCACCTTCTTCGTCGCGCGATGTACGCGCGCGACTGAGCGAAGAGCGTCCCGGAATCTGACCTGCCGTGAGGACCTCCTCACCCAGCGCGACGTGTGCGGCGAAGCGCCCGGATCGGCGTTGCAGCCCCTCGGAGTGGCCCTTAGGTTCGTCGGGATGCTCCAACGGGGGAGGGGATGCGCGCGTGAAGTGGATGCAGCTGTTCCTCAACCTCGTCGTGGTCGTCGCCATCATCGCCATGATCGGCCGGCAGGGCTGGTTCACGGAGTTCCAGGAAGCCGTGTTCGGGAACGACGACCACGTCGGGATCGTGGATGACGATCGCCCGCTGAGCGGCTGACCCGACCGGGGAGCCGGGCGCGCTCGTCAGCCGTCGTGCCCCGGCCAGCCTCTGCGGGCTCGGGCGCGACGCCGCTCGGCCATCGCGACGATCGTCGCTAACCCCGCCAGCAGGATGACCACCTGTGGGCCGCCCGACGGGCCCGAGGAATGGGCGGACGTACCGACACGTGCTGCTGCGACCTCGTCGAGGGCCAGGACCTCGGACGGTGATCTCGCCGGGGCCGGGTCCTCGCTGACCGCTCGCCGTGGGAGTGCTGTCTCGACGGGCACCGGCGTCGGCGCGGGGGACGATGACGGCATGGCTGTGGGCGTCGGGGCGGGTGGGCGCGACGCTGGCGAGGGTTCCGGCGCGGGCTCCGGCGTTCGGGCCGGGTCGGGCGTCGGCGCGGGCTCGGATGCGGGGATCGGCGCCGGTTCCGGCACAGGCTCCGGGTCGGGCGTCGGGGCCGTGGTCGGCGCCGACTCGCAATCCGGACCCTCGGCGGCCGTCACGGTGCCCGGCGGCGTTTCGCGGTAGGTCCCGCCCGAGGAGGAACCAACGTGCCCGACGGCGTGGAGCGCGCCGTCGTGACAGGCCACCCCGACTGACAGCACCGTGATGTCGCTGTTCATCAGCACGTTGCGGTGGACGTCCGACTCCATCCAGCCGCGCACGGCGTCGCCCGCGCTCCCGATCGGCGAATGGAAGAGGACCTCGGCGGCGAACCAGTTGGATCCGAGGCCCTGCGCCGCCGCCGACTCATGCCCCGAGTAGCCGGCGTGACGGTCGGTGCGTCCCTGCGGCTGCCCGTCCGCTCGCTGTTGGGCGTAGCTGTCGGATGCCCACGACAGGCCTGGGAGGCCGCGTGCCTGGCGTTCGGCATTGATCATCGAGACGAGCGCCTCGGCAACCGCGTCCTCGGTGGCGGATCGGCCGGCCCGCGCGGTCGCGGGATCGGCAACGACGGCGACCAGCAGGAGGGCGCAGAGAATCCACGACGCGCGTCGGCCCAGCCCGCGAACGTCCATCCCATCCCGCAGCGATCGAGCGTACGGACGACCTCGTTGACCGTCCTCGCGCAACCCAACGAATGACGATCAGCTCGGGTGCGACCGGAATCGGTCGGCCGGCCCGCGCGAGTGGCCGCGGGTTCGGTCAGTCCGGGGCGTTGACGGCCGGGATCACCCTGGAGGCGAGCAGCTCGAGGCTCGACCACGACAGGTCCTCGGGCATCCCGCCGCAGAGCGGATGGGTCGGGACGGCATCCATGGGAGTGAGGGTCCGGCAGTAGTCGATCAGTTCGTCCGGCGTCATCACGGCGTACACGCCGGCTTTCTTCATCTCCTCGACGGTCTGGCTGGAGTCATGCACGGCGGACGTCACGCCTTGCTGCCAAGAGCTGTAGACGGTGGCCTCGTACAGCAGGTGCTCGCCCGCCTTCGCCCAGAATTCGTCGGGATCGGCCGCGCAGTAGATCGTGCCGGGGCCCTTGGGCGGCTGCAGGGCCAGGCCGGGTGGCAGCCCCAACGCCTCGCGTTCAGCGTGGTAGGCGGCCACGATGTCATCAGCGGCGTGTTGTGGCTGGAACGGCATGTCGAGTCGGGCAGCTCGTTTCGCGGCCGCGATCGATCCGCCGCCGTAGAGCAGGACCGGCGGAAAGTCCGGCACCGGCGTGACGGTCACGGGCCGGCCGTCGTGCTCGAACGTTTCGCCCGCCAGCGCCCGCTTGATCGTCGCCAGCCCTTCCTCCATGACCTGCCCGCGACGCTTCCAGTCGACGCCCATCATGGCGTATTCGGATTCGCGGTATCCCAGGCCCATCGTGACCGACAGGCGGCCGCCCGAGATGATCTGGACGGTCGCGAGCTGCTCCGCGAGGCGGACCGGGTCATGCAGCGGCGCCAGCAGTGCCGCGATGATGATGCCGACGCGCCTGGTGCGGGCCGCCACGGCTGCCGCCATGGTCAGAGGGGCCGGCAGATAGCCGTCGTCGACCCCGTGGTGTTCGGACAGCACGATGGCGTCGAAGCCGTTCTCGTCGGCCCATGCGGCCTGGTCCAGCGCCACTCGCCACAGGTCGTTGCGGTTCCACCCACTGAACTCCGGGCAGCGCAAGTCGTACCGGGGCAGGAACAGGACCATCGTGAGCCTTCAGGTTCGTCGGCCGGCGACAGCCTATTCACGGACTAGAACGTGTTCTCGTTTGGTCGGAGGAGGGCCTCGATCGCGTCGTCACCGGCAGCTGTCGGGCAGTGGCAGCAGCGTCGTGTCCCAGCTCGAGCAGAACATCCAGTTCATGATGTCCAGCGGCGTCACGTCCTCCATGATGTCGGCGACCATGGCGCCGTAGTCGATGTCGGCCACGGCACCGCTGATCACGGCCTCGAGGTCCACGTTCGACATCGCGTCGTCCATGAGCGCGCTGACATCGATGTCGGCGAGGACTCCATCCATCATCGAGCCGACGTCGATGTCGGCCAGCAGCGCGTCGACGATTTGGGGCGCGAGGTCCGCGGTCATCGTGGCAATGTCCACGTCACCGAGCAGCGCGTCGATGATCTGCGGCGTCATGTCGGCCATGAGGCCGTCGACGTCGACGTTCAGCCCACCATCCGTGATCGAGTCCGTGATCCCCGCGATCAGCTCGGACGTCAGCGCGCCCATGTCGGCATCGGCCATCCCGGCGAGCGCGGCGTCGGTCACCGAGGCAATGACGGCGTCCTGGATGGCCTGCTGGGAGGCCGCCATGGTTGCGGCGTCCGGGACGTTCAGGGCCGCGATCTTGCCCGCGAGCAGCTCGTTGAACGCGGCCTGTTCCTCGTCGGTCAGCGCCATCTGGTCCACCGAGGCGATCGCAATCCGGTCCGCAAGCGTCTCGAGGAAGGCCTCGTCCTCGAAGTCGGCCATCTTCTCCTGGGCCGCGGCGACGATCCGGTCGATGACCTCGTCCTGCATGGCGCTCGTGGCCAGGTTCACCGCCAGGACGAGACCCACGACGAGACCTGCGAACACAGCCGCAGGCAGCAGCAGTGGGTGCTGCATCCACGGTTGCCCGAGTCGCCGATCGGGGTTCGCCGGGCGTGCTTCGGGCCCGGTTCCGGGCGTCTCGGACGTGGTCGTGGACATCGGGCAGCCTCCCGTCGGTGCGCTGGACCCTAGAGATCGGATACCGACGGGATCACATCCGTCAGCGACGCGAGAATCGACTCCGGCGCCAGATGCATCCCTGATTCTGGATGCATTCAGCCGGCCCCCTGCGTCGAGAGCGAACATGCGTTCGGGACATTGGCCGGCTCGGCGGGTTTGGCCTGCGGAGGCCCGCTCCCGCCCCGTCCGATCGGCCAGCGCCAGGTCTTGACCCGCATACCGAGAGTATGTACGGTTCCGTTGTCAGATACAGTTATGTATCTGAATCTGAGACTGAATTCAGGAGGATCCGGTGGCCCGGAATCGCACCTTCGCCGCAGCCCTCGGCCTGACGACGGCCATCGCCATCGCCGTCCCCACCGCCGTCGCGGCCACCCCCAGCTGTGCCTGGGGCATCACCCCCCAACGACCTGTCGCCGTCGCCGTTCGCGCCGACCTGACTGCCGACGGCGAGATCGCCGATGTCTCGCGAGCCGTGTCCGGGACCGACCACTGCTGGGCTGCGACCGCTGCGCCAGAGGCTGCTGACCTGCCCGTTGACGTCGCCGTCCTCTACACCGACGCCGACGGCCGCAGCCTCGAGGCCTCCGAGCTCACCGATGCGTCTGGTCCCGTGACCGTCCGCGTGGCCGTCCGTGACCGCACGGCCGCCGACCAGCTCATCGCCGTCGCCGGCCCTCTGGTCACCGAGCACGTCGTCGAGCGCGTCGGCCTGCCGCAGGTCGTCGAGGTCGGCATCGAGCTCCCGTCGGGCTGGGAGGACCTCCAGCCCGCGACCCCCGGTGCCCGGGTGGACGTCAGCCACACCGGCCTGCGGGTTCGCCACGCCGCCCTCCTGTTCCCTCCGGTCACCAGCGACGAGATCGTCGTCGAGCTGACTGTCCGGCCTGGGGCAGGCGTTCCCACCGTCACCGTCGAGTCCACGCCGGCCGGCCAGGACCTCGACGGCGCGCTCGAGGACTCGCTCGACCGCGAGACCGCCGCCGTCCTCGCCGCAAT
>JAWWBG010000055.1:0-13265 GCA_033721095.1 Nitriliruptorales bacterium | reverse complement strand
GTTCCACGCGACCGATCCGATGCTGACGGAGGCCTGGCAGCAGCTCGACGAGCGCCAGATTCCGATCGTGCTGCACGCGAGCGCCGTCTACGGGGTGGACGGGGGCGCGGAGTTCTGTGGTGCCCGCGCCGTCGGTGCCCTCCTCGACCGGTACCCGGAGCTCCGCGTCATCGTCGCCCACCTCGGAGGTCCCGACCACCGGGACTTCCTGCGCCTCGCGGAGCTGGGCACCCACCACATGGACGTGTCGATGAGCCTGTGCGAGGAGCCGTTCCTCAAGGGCTTCCCGGCCGAGCTGCATCCAAGACTGGCGGCACTGTCGGACCGGCTGCTGTTCGGATCCGACTTCCCGACCATCCCCCACGACTACGTGAACCAGGTCCGGGGGCTCGGCCTGCTGGGCCTGGACGACCGGCAGCTGCGGGCGGTTCTTCACGACAATGCGGTTGCGCTGGGCATCTGAGACCTGCCCGGGCCGGCTCAGCTCCCCAGGATCCGTGGGAGTGCCCGCTCGTGCGCGTCGACAACGTCGTCGAGGGGAAGGTCGACGAGCCCCTCGACGATGAGTCGCTCACCCCCGATGGTGCCCACGTCACGGACGGACACGTCGGCATCCGAGCACAGCTGGGCGAAGTCGCGGACGTTCACCGACGAAACCGTCACCAGCACCCGGCCGGGCGACTCGCTGAAGAGCTCCTGGGCCGGGTCCAGGCCCTCCGCGTCGTAGTGCACGCCGACCTGACCAGCGACGGCCGACTCGACGAGCGCCGCGAGCAGCCCACCCGACGAGATGTCGTGGGCGCTGTTCACGAGGCGCTGGCGCGCGGCGAGATGGAGCAGCTCCCCCAGCCGCGCCTCCAGCTCGAGGTCGACGGGTGCGAGCGTCCCTCCCAGCGGCCGGTCGAGGAACCGCTGCAGCTCGGAGCCCGCGAGACCCGGAGCGACGTCGGCACCGATGAGGAACAGGATGTCACCCTCGTCCTCGAACCCGAGTCCCAGCGCGTGCGAGGCGTCGTCGAGCACGCCGACCACGCCCACCACGGGCGTGGGGTGGATGGCCACGCCACGGGTCTCGTTGTAGAACGAGACGTTGCCGCCGGTCACGGGGATGCCGAGGGCACGCGTCGCCTCGCCGAGCCCCTGGACCGCTTCGGCGAACTGCCACATGATCTCGGGGCGCTCGGGGTTGCCGAAGTTGAGGCAGTTGGTCGTCGCCAGCGGGCGCGCCCCGGTCGTCGAGACGTTCCGAAAGGCCTCGGCCACGATCCGGCGAGTGCCTTCCCTCGGATCGAGCTCGCACCAGCGGCCGTTGCCGTCGGTCGAACAGGCGATGGCCTTCTTCGAGTCGGGGAGCCGGACGACGCCGGCGTCGGCCATGCCCGGCGGCAGGACTGTCCCCGCCTGCACGTAGCTGTCGTACTGCTCCCAGACCCATCGGCGGGAGGCCACGTTCGGTGAGGAGACGAAGGAGAGGACGAACGACCCCAGGTCATCGGGCAGGTCCACGTCCTCGGCGTCCACCGCGGCGTAGTCGTCGAGCCATCCCGGTCGTTGCATCGGCCGTTCGTAGGTCGGGCCCTCGTCGGCAAGCGACCTCGCCGGCAGGTCGGCAATCACGTTGCCGTCGCGGTGCAACACGAGCTGGTCGCCCTCGGTGACTGTTCCGATGACGCTGGCGGGTACCTCCCACTTCTTCGCGATGGCGAGGACCTCGTCGAGCTTGTCCGGGCTCACCAGGGCCAGCATCCGCTCCTGGGACTCCGAGCACAGGATCTCCCAGGACTCCATCGTCGGGTCCCGCAGGTGGACCTCGTCCAGGTCCACCTCCATGCCCATCGACGCTTTCGATGCCAGCTCGGACGTGGAGCAGGCGATCCCGGCCGCGCCCATGTCCTGGATCCCGCTGACCAGGTCGCGTTCGTAGAGGTCGAGGCAGCACTCGATGAGCAGCTTCTCGGCGAAGGGGTCGCCGACCTGGACGTTGGGGCGCTTGTCTGAGTCACCCTCGTCGAACTCGGCGCTGGCGAGGACGGACGCGCCGCCGATGCCGTCGCGTCCCGTGCCCGAGCCCAGCAGCACGGCGAGGTCACCGACCGCCTCGGCCCGGGCGAGCTGGAGATGGTCCTTGTCCATGACGCCGATGGCAAGCACGTTGACGAGCGGGTTGCCGGCGTAGCAGTCGTCGAACTCGACCTCGCCGCCGATGTTGGGGACCCCGACGCAGTTGCCGTAGCCACCCACGCCCCGCACGACGCCGTCGACCAGGCGACGCTGCAACGCGTCGGTGGGCATCCCGAAGCGCAGCGGGTCCATCACGGCGATCGGTCGCGCCCCCATCGTGAAGATGTCACGGAGGATGCCGCCGACTCCCGTGGCCGCACCCTGGTAGGGCTCGACGAACGACGGGTGGTTGTGCGACTCGATCTTGAAGGCGACGGCGAGGTCGTCGCCGACATCAATGACACCGGCGTTCTCGCCGGGACCGGCGAGGATCCAGGGTGCGTCAGCGTCGAGGTTGCGCAGGTGCACCTTCGAAGACTTGTAGGAGCAGTGCTCCGACCACATCACCGAGTACATCCCGAGCTCGGACACGCTCGGAATGCGCCCCAGCGTCGTGACGATCCGGTCGTACTCGTCGGGCTTCAGGCCCAGCTCGACCGCCAGCTCCAGCGCACGATCGGGTTCCAAGGTCTCGTTGTCCGGAAAGGACGTCATGCTGGCCGTTTGGTCGGTCTGCGGGTCGGTGTGGACCCTAGACGTCGTCGGCGACCCCTCCGGAATCAGCCCCGTCCGTCGGGCGGTGCCCGCCCATCGCCGCGAGTTCGTCGACATCGACGACGTCCTCCTCGAAGGCCGTGGCGTCCTCGACCCCACTTGCTCGCCGTACGACAACGGTGAGGACCACGGCTCCGACCCCTGCCGCCACGCCGAGGACCAGCAGCCACGGTTGTGTCAATGGCACGTCGCCTTCCGGCGGTGGGGCGGGTTCTGGTGCGCCGTCGCTTCCGAGCCACGCGACCGGATCGGACAGCACGTCGAGGTCGGTCGCTGACACGGCCCACTGCTGGACGACGCCCCCGCGGGGGGTGGCCACGAGCGAGATCCTGTCTGGGCGCGCAGCCAGCAGCCGTCCCGGCCCTGCCGGAGCGATCCCGAGGACCCCCTGCAGGTCGCCGATCACGAATCCGGATCCCTGTGCAAGTGGGGAGCAGGCGACCAGTCCCTCGACCGGGTTGGGCGTGCAGACGACCGACGGCTCCGTCAGGACGGCGGGTCGTCCCGCCACGGCGACGGATGTGGGCAGGACACCGATCGCGTTGCCGGTCATGATGTCGACGAGGGTGCCCAGTCCGCCCTGCGTGACGACCAGCGCCCGCTGCGGCGTGAGCAGGGCGAGGCCCACGGCCACACCCTCGACCGTGCTCAGGACCTGACGGTCTCCCGAGGCGGGGTCGATGAGGCCGAGCGCCCCGTCGACGCCGCTGACGTGAAGGATCCGGCCATCGGCCAGGACGGCCAGATCGGCAACACCGGGCAGGCCCCACGCGATGGCCGAGCGCTCCCCATCCGGGCCGAGCGACAGGACGGACGCGAGGCCGGCCGACGGACCAGCGAGACCGACGTAGAGGCGATCGGTCGCGGGGTCCGCGGCCACGGCGGTCGGTCCGAGGAGGCCCGTCGCGACATCGACCACCCTCTCGCTGTCGAGGACCGAGACGGTGCCTGCGCCTGCGTCAACCGCCACGAAGGGGACCACGTCATGCTGGGCCGCTGCCGGCCCCGCGAGTGCCAGCACACTCGCTGCGGTCAGACCGAGCGCACGAGTCGATCGCATGCTGGCCGGACGGCTCAGGCGGCCACCGGCGCGGCCAGCGCCTCGAAGACTGCGAGCCCGTCGATGCCGCCCCACAGGGCCGGGTCGGTCGCGTGCTCGGGATGGGGCATGAGGCCGACGACGTTGCCGGCCTCGTTCGAGACGCCGGCGATGTCGCGCACCGAACCGTTGGGGTTGCGACCTTGGCTGTAGCGGAAGACGACCTGTCCGTTCTCCTCGATCGCATCGACGGTTGCGTCATCGGCATACCAACGGCCCTCCCCGTTCTTGACGGGGATGACCAGGTGACGGCCCTCGAGTCCCCGTGTCCAGGTCGTTTCGGCCTCGACCGACAGGCGGACCTGTCGGCAGGTGAAGCGCAGGGACTCGTTGCGCAGCAGCGCGCCCGGAAGGAGCCCGGCCTCGCAAAGGATCTGGAAGCCATTGCAGATGCCGAGCACCGGCCCACCGTCGGCGGCGAACTTCTTGACGGCGCCCATGATCCTGGCGTTGTGCGCCACGGCCCCGCACCGCAGGTAGTCGCCGTAGGAAAAACCCCCGGGCAGGATCACGGCCTCGACATCAGCGAGCCCGGTGTCGGCGTGCCAGAGAGCGACGCCGGAGTGCCCGGCCCGCTCGAGGGCAGCGATCGTGTCCCGATCGTCGAGCGACCCCGGAAACGTGATCACGCCGACGCGCACGCTGTCCTCACCACAGGCGGTGGCACGACGCTAGCCAGTGCATCACCAGGATCGGTCCACCGGCCTACGAACCGTTCTACGCCGGCCAGCCAGCCTCGACGAGTGCCTCCAGCGGGTCCTCCAGTTCGAAGAGCTCGGCCGAGTCGAGGCAGGTCCGGGGCGGGTCCTGGCGAATGGCGATCCGGTCGCACGCCCGCTGTTGTTCGAGCATGGCGGCGAGTTCGTCGGCTGCCGTCAGCGGTTCCGTCGGCCATGCCTGGCCGAGGTGCGCGAACTCATGGACAAGGGTCGGGGCAGCTTCCGTGGCGTCGTCGAAGATGAACTTGTTGCTCACCTCGATCACGATCCGATCGGCTTCGAGGACAACCGTCGAGTCGAGACCGGTTCGCTGGAAGACGACAAATCGCAGCACCGCGACGTGCTGCCCTGCCCCAACCCAGGTTCGCACGCCCTGCTCGGCGAGGGGAAAGTCTCCGGACTGGACCAACTGACACACCGCAGACAGGGCTCGGCGGCCTGCCGAACGAGCACCCTCGTCGCCCTCGATGAACGCGCCGTCGACGCACCCGACGGCCGCCTCCGAAGCCTCGGACTCCCCGGTCAGGCGACCGGCCGAATCGTGTGTCTCGGCCGGGCCACCGCGCGGCCGTCGCTCGGCCGGCGAGAAGTCCACGGGCCGGAACGCCGAGGCCAGCGCAAAGCCGATCACGACGAGGCCAGCGAGGACCAGGGGAATCAGGATCAGCAGGAACCATCGCTGGAGCAGCGGCGTGCCATCAGGAGCTGTCGGCAGGCCGTCGTCCCGGAGAGGCGGAAGGACGAAGCCTTCGTCGTCGGACTCAGGCATCCGCGCGTTCGGTCTCGTCGATGACACGCCAGCGCCACGACTCGATGACGGGATTCGTCAGGAAGTCCGCACACATCTTCTCGACCAGCGCGTCGAGGTTGTCGTCCTCACCGTCGACGTGCAGCTCGAGGTGCTTGCCAACCCGGACCTCCGAGACGCCGTCGAACCCGAGGTCCGGCAGGGCGCGCTCGACCGCGCGGCCCTCGGGATCCAGGATCTCGCGCTTGAGGAGGATGTCGATCGCAATGCGTGGCATGCGCTGCTCCGGGGTCTGCACGACAGGGTAGGTCCGGCTGCCCTGTCCTCTCACTCCCGCTGGCCGGACACGGACACATGGATGTGGCGGCCGGTTCGTAGTGTCGGTCCGAGCCAAGCGGAGTCTCGGGAAGGTCGGTCGCGGCGTCGCGTCGGTGCAGCCGACGGGGCCGCGACCTGCTTTCCTCACGGTGCCCGACCCAGGACGCACCCGTGCCAGCCGGACCATCCGCGCTCGTGCCATGGCACGTCACGGTCGAGATGTCCGGAGACGTGCGTGACCAGGCCCTCGACGCTCTCGCCGTCGAGTCACTGGTGGATGTGCTCATCGACTACCGGCCGATGATCTCGCACCTGCCGCGCAAGTGGACCGTGCGGCTGACAATCTGGTCCGAGACCCCGCTGGCGGCTGGCGAGGAGGGCATCGAGGTCGTCACGAAGGCTGCTGCGGAGGCGAGCCTGCCGAGCTGGCCCGTGTCACGCATCGAGGTCGCCCGCCAGTAGGACAAGTCGCCTGCAGGCAGGACCTACGAGCGATACGCCGGATTCGGGAAGTCGAACCGACAGCCAGCGTCCCACTCCTTGCGCTGGTTGCCGTGCGCCGGAACGCCTCCGATGTCCTTGAGCATCCGTGCCGTGTGCAGCAGGTTCCACGTAAGGAACGTGGTGTTCCTGTTCGTGAAGTCGTTCTCGGGCCCTCCGGACCCCTCGTCGGCATAGCTGGGGCCCGGTCCTGCCTCGCCTACCCAAGCGCTGTCGGCCTGCGGCGGAATCATGTAGCCCAGATGCTGGAGTGAGTAGAGGATGTTCATCGCGCAATGTTTTGCGCCGTCCTCGTTGCCCGTGATGATGCAGCCGCCAGTCCTGCCGTAGTAGATCCACTGACCCTTGTCGTTGAGCATCGCGGAGTTGCTGTAGAGCCGCTCGATCAGCTTGGTGCACATCGACGACTTCTCTCCCAACCAGATCGGCGAGAGGATGACCAGGATGTCGGCTGCGAGCACGCGCTCGAACAGCTCGGGCCACTCGTCGGTGTCCCAGCCGTGCTCGGTCATGTCGGGGTGGATCCCGGTGGCGATGTCGTGGTCCACGACGCGGAACTGGTCGACGGTGACGTCGTTGGCCTCCATGATCGCGATGGACTTGTCCGCGAGCGCCTGCGTGTGCGAGGGCTGGGGCGACTTCTTGAGCGTGCAGTTCACGTACAGCGCTGTCAGGTCCGAGAAATCCCACGTGCTCTCACTGCACAACAGCTCGTCCCGTTCGCTCAGCTCGGTCATTCGGCCCTCCAGGTCCGCGAGCGATCCCACCGTAGGGCTGCAGCCGCGACGGGAGTCACATCCGTGATTCGGGAAGGACGTCGACGAGCAGGTAGTAGAGGAGCAACAGTCCGAGGGGCAGAAACGCACCGATCGACGTCCATGCCGTTGCCAGGCGCAGCCTCCTCGAAGCGGACTCACGCATCCGCTCAGGTCGACGCCAGGCAACCACGGCCCACACGATCGCCGCCAGCGCCAGAACTGGCCAGGCCAGGATCCACGGGATGAGGGCCAGGCCGGCATAGGGGTCGTCGTTCGAGACGACGGACAACGCGACGATCGCCCCCGTCACCAGGTAGACGACGTTCACGACCGTGAGGGCCATCGAGAACCCCCGCACGCGCCACCTCCTCGACCCTGAACGACATTCAACCGTGTTGTGACCGGCGCTACGGTGAGCGTCGACGACCACAGGAGCGCACGTGGAGACGCTGTTCGGACGAACGATCTTCGACGAGGAGCACGACGCGTTCCGTGACCTCGTGCGGTCGTTCGTGGAGAACGAGATCGTCCCCCACCACGAGCAGTGGGAGAAGGACTCGATCGTCCCCCGGGACATCTGGGAGAAGGCCGGCGCGACGGGGCTGTTGTGCACGGACGTGCCGACCGAGTACGGCGGCGGCGGGATCCCCGACTTCCGTTACAACGCGATCATCGGCGAGGAACTCGGGTACGTCAACGCGAGCGGCGTCGGCTTCGGCCTCCACAACGACATCGTCGTGCCCTACTTCCTGCGAATCGCGACCGAGGAACAGAAGCAGCGGTGGTTCCCGAAGATGGCGAGCGGCGAGGCCATCACGGCCATTGCGATGACCGAGCCGGCGACCGGCAGTGACCTGGCCGGGATCCAGACGACAGCGATCAAGCAGGAGGACGGCTCCTACCTGGTGAACGGGGCCAAGACGTTCATCACCAACGGCATCAACGCCGACCTGGTGATCACGGCTGTCAAGACCGACCCGACCAAGCGCCACGAGGGCATGAGCCTGTTGGTGATCGAGCGCGGGATGGAGGGCTTCGAGCGCGGCCGCAACCTCAACAAGGTTGGGCTCAAGGCGCAGGACACCGCCGAGCTGTTCTTCACCGACGTTCGCGTGCCTGCCGAGAACCTCCTCGGCGAGGAGGGCCTCGGCTTCAAGTACCTCGTGGAGAACCTCGCCCAGGAACGACTGTCGGTGGCCGTCGGTGTCACGGCGACCGGCGAGGCCGCCGTCGACTGGACCCTCGATTACATCCGCGAGCGCACGGCGTTCGGGAAGCCCATCGGCTCGTTCCAGAACTCCAAGTTCATCTGGGCCGAGATGGCCACCCGGATGGCGGTCTGCCGCGAGTTCGTGGACCGGTGTCTGCTTGAGCACGTGGCCGACGGCAAGGAGCTGTCGGCAGAGCAGGCCGCGATGGCCAAGTACTTCTCGACCGAGACCGTCAACGAGGTCGTCGACATGGGCGTCCAGCTGCACGGCGGCTACGGGTTCATGTGGGAGTTCCCCATCGCCCGTGCCTACGCAGACATGCGGGTGACCTCGATCTACGCCGGCACCAACGAGATCATGAAGGAGATCATCGGCCGCCACTACGGCCTGTGATCGCAGATCGGTTGTGATCCCCGAGTGGGCCACCATGCTCAATCGCTTGCTGCCGAAGACCCTTGAGTTGCTGCGCGAGTGACCCTGGCGTCCCACTCCTCTCAGCAACCTGCCGTGCAGGAGATTGGCCGTCGAGCTAGTCGCTGCCGAGGCGCTCGGCGATCTCCTCGACGTCGAGCCTGCCCTCGGCGACCTGCATGACGAGCTCAAATGCTGCGTCGTCGGCCATCGAAGGTGGGTGCCCGTTGAGATCGAGGAACACGGACGTCGCCAGCCAGCCCAGCCGCTTGTTCCCATCAACGAGGGCGTGATTGGGCACGATCGAATGGAGCAGCGCCGCGGCCTTCAACTCGAGCGTGCCGTAGGCGTCGGTCCCGAACGCCGACGATTGGGGACGAGCGCAAGCGGCGTCGAGCAGGCCGACGTCGCGGACTGGACCCGCGCCGAGGACGCGCACGAGCTCGAGGAGATCCTCGAGTTCGAGGTACTCGATCTCGGTCACACCGAACCGAGGCGGTCGAGCACGTCGCCCCACCGCTCGACCATCCGATCAGCACTGGCCGCGACCCGCTCCCGGTGCCCCGCCCGCTCATACCGCTCGAGCACGGCCCTCCGAATCACCTCCTGTCGCGAGAGGCCTTCAGCCTCGGACAGGGCATCCAGTGCCTGCTCAAGCTCGTCATCAGTACGAAGTGTGAGTGCCATCACTTTATGATACCGCTTTGATACCAACAAGCAACCGTAGGTCATCGGGCTCGCGTCTTCGCAACAACTGACGGCAGCACGACGCGCCCATCCGAGAACGGCGCTTATTCGACGGCGGCGCGTGCCGCATCAAGCGACTGGTCAGTGACCGCTTCGCCGGCAGCGGCATCCCAGATCCCCGCGAGGATGAGCTCGCCCGACGGGTAGTCCTCAAGGGCGCCAAGATCGACGTCGAGGAGCCCCAGTACGTACTTCGCCCACGTCTGCAGGAACGCGCCGCCCCGGGCCCAGGAAGCCAACAAGCCTCGCGCTACGTCGCCGACAGAGGGCGCAACGACTGGGACATCCGATGGGATGTCAAGTTCAAACTGGCGAGCGGACTCGGTGACCCTGATCCCGAGCGCCGCGACTGTCTCCGCCATGTCGTCCTCGCCGCGAACTGCGCGGAGGATCATGAGTGACGGATCGGGACGGCCTGACATGTGGCGATGGTGCCACGGCGACGATCGATATCGCGCTCAGGCTTCCCACAACCCAGCCCGTGGTTGTAGCGGCGGATATGGGCCATCCGTCTGGCGGCCACTCGCGTGTCGGCCGCGTCGTTCTGGAGGTGATGCAATAGGCGAACTCGACGCGTCCGCTGCCCTTGGTCTCTGGCATCATGCCTGGAGGGACTGGAGACGTAATGGGTGTCACGGACGCGCAGGGACAGCCGCTTTCAACCACCGAGGATGTTGCTGAAGTCTGGCGTGACTTCCGGGTACGGCTCGATCGGTTCCTATCCGGAGTCCCGGAGGCGCTGGCCGCAGTCATTGAGGCGGACCCTGACTTCGCGATCGCTCGCGCCACGGCAGCGTTGCAGGCCCACCTCGGAAGGCTGCCGGACCGGGATGCGGACGTGGAACTGGCTGCCGCTGTCGACGGGCACGCCGCCTACGAGTGGGAACGATCGTACGTCTACGCGGTCTCGGAGACCATCGAGCGCGGACGGTGGCCATCCTTGGACACCTGGAGGCGGCATCACGACGAGTTCCCTACCGACATGCTTGCAATGGCACATCTGATGCCGCACCTAGAGATGTCTGCCGATGCTGACCTCATCACGGAAGCGGCTGACCGCATCCATCGAACCATCCGAGTCGTGGGAGAGGACCCGGCGCTGTTGGGCCACCTGGCCATGGAAGCCGCAGAACGGCTGGACCTTGACGAAGCGGAACGGCTGGGACAGCACTCGCTCGAACTCGACCCGGTCTGCATCGTTGGCGCACATCCGATCGCACACGTTCGCTACGAGGCGGGGGAGCACGCGGCCGGAGTCCAATGGTTGAACGAATGGCTCCCGACTGCGGACCAAGAGGCGGACTACCTCGGCCACCTGGTGTGGCATGCAGCCCTGCACGATCTTGCCCTGGGCAACACCGAGATGGTCCTGGACCGCTACCGCCGATGCGGAGCCGCTGACACACCGGGACGGTTGTTCGACGGCAGCTCCTTGCTCTGGCGCTGCCAACTCCATGGTCTCGTGCCCAACGGGAGCGATCCTGTCAGCCCCCCCATCGGGAAACTGGCGAGCACCCTCGTTTCCGACCCGCCAGCCGTGGCCGTCGGCTACCACGTCGCACTTGCGCTGGCGGCGATGGCCGACGCGGAGGCGCTCGACCGCCTCGCCGACACGGCAGCGGCGTCCGAGGTGCCCGGGTGTGCGCAGATGCTTCCCGACCTTGCCCACGGTCTGTCTGCTTACGTGCAGGACGAGCCCGGCGTAGCTGCGGACCACCTCGTGCGGGCCGGGCGGTACATGGATCGGATCGGAGGATCCCTCGCGCAACGTGAAGTCTTCGAGGACACCTTGATCCGCGCCCTTATCGGTGCCGGCCGCCTGAAAGATGCGGTGCTCCGGCTCGAGCAGCGCCTCGACCGTCGTCCCAGCCCGTCCGACAGCGCTTGGCTCGCGGAAGCGACATGAGGACGCTGTAGCCACGGCGAACTCCGCGCCGAGTTTCACAAGCTGTCGCCATCGCGTAGCCGCTCTCACTCCCGGTCGCGCGTGGTGACGTCGCCCATTTGAAACCGGCGAGCGCCCCGGCATGCGATGACGCCCGACATGAGCCGCGACGGCCCTCGTCACCAACCCCGTGGTCGAGAGAGGGGCTGGCGGGGCCACTCGCGCAGCAACTCAAGAGCTTTTGGCAGCAAGCGAGTGGGCGTGCCAGCCCCTCTGCTCCCAAACGAGATCAGCGGCCGAGGGCGCGACCCTGGTAGTGGTTCGTGCTCACGGCGACCACGACACCGTTCTCGTCAACCAGCTCGACCTCCCAGGTCCAGTTGGCCTTGCCGTGCTCGTCGATCTCCGCGGAGATCCGGTCCACGTCCTCCTGCGTGATCGAGACGTCGATCGTGATGTCGGTCGTGGCCGGCTTGAGGAACTTGATCGTCTGCTCGCGGATGATCGGGTAGTACTTGCTGACGTCGAAGATCGAGAAGAAGACGACGCCGCCCGGGAACTCGGCGAGCGTGTAGAGCGCGCCGGCGTACATCGTCCCGATGTGGTTGATGTTCGGCTCAAACGGCATCTTCGCCTTCAACCGGCCGGGCTCGAGCTCGAGCAGCTCGACGCCGGTGCGCTCGATGAACGGGATCGTCCCGATCGCGAGCTGCTTGGCGGCCTCGAGATCGAGGCCCTGCATGGATTGTGCGCTCATCTCAGAACCCCATCGCTCGGCCGACAATTTCCTTCATGATCTCGGTCGTCCCGCCGTAGATCGTCTGGATGCGGGAGTCGACGAACGCCTTGCTGATCGGGAACTCAGTCATGTAGCCGTAGCCACCGAACAGCTGCAGGCACCGGTCCACGGTCCGCTTCTGGAGCTCGGTCGACCACCACTTGGCCTTGGCGGCCTGGACATGGTCGAGCTCACCGGCGACGTGCAGCTCGACGCAACGATCGATGTAGGCCGTGCAGACGTCGGCCTCGGTCGCCATCTCGGCCAGCTCGAAGCGAATGTGCTGGAACTTGCCGATGGAGCGGCCGAACGCCTCACGCTCGCGGCAGTACTGGATCGTCTCGTTGAGGATCTCACGCACCGCCGTCGCCGCGATGACCGAGATGCACAGCCGCTCCTGGGGCAGGTTGTTCATCAGGTGCAGGAAGCCATGCCCCTCGGTGCCAAGCAGGTTCTCGGCGGGGATCGTGACGTTGTCGAAGAACAGCTCGGCCGTGTCCTGGTCCTTCAAGCCGATCTTGTCGAGGTTGCGACCACGCTCGAAGCCCTCCATGCCGCGTTCGACGACGAGCAGTGAGAACCCCATGTGGCCGGCCTCGGGGTCGGTCTTGGCGAACACGACGACCAGGTCCGACAGGATCCCGTTCGTGATGAAGGTCTTCGACCCGTTGAGGAGCCACGACCCGTCATCCTGCTTGACCGCGGTGGTCTTGATGCCCTGGAGGTCGCTGCCGGCCGCGGGCTCGCTCATCGCGACGGCCGTGATGATCGACCCGTCGCAGAATCCCGGCAGCCAGCGCTGGCGCTGCTCCTCGTTGGCCAGCTCCAGGTAGGGCCAGAGCACGTCGTTGTGGACGGCGAAGCCAGGGCCGGAGACGTGTCGCTTCGTCATCTCCTCGTTGAGGACCATGTTGAAGCGATAGTCGGGCATCCCGCCACCGCCGTACTCGGTGGGGACCGCCGTGCCCAACAGACCGTGCTCGCCGGCCTTCGTCCAGACCTCGCGGTCGACGATGCCCGCTTCCTGCCATCGCTCGGCGTTCGGGACGCACTCCTTCTCGACGAAGGTCGCGCAGACCTCGCGGAAGGCCTCGTGCTCCTCGGTGAACAGGGTCCGTGGCAGCGTGCTCATGGTTCCTCCGGTGCGTTGAAACGAAGGCTCAACCGATCCAGGGGCGAACCTGTTCGAGGGTCTTGGGGCCGTCTCCGACGATCGTCACGTTGAGGGTGGTCACGCCCGAATCGGCGAAGGCGGCGATGCGTTCCTTCACGAAGCCTTCGTCGCCGACGATGTTGGTCTGGTCGAGCAGCTCGT
>JAWWBG010000054.1:0-13338 GCA_033721095.1 Nitriliruptorales bacterium | reverse complement strand
CCAGCCGACACTGGCCGGCGAAATGGGCTTCCTGCAAGAACGGATCACCTCGTTGAAGGGCCGGTCGATCACGTCGCTGCAAGCCATCTACGTGCCGGCCGATGACATCACCGACCCCGCTCCGGCCACGACGTTCGCCCACCTCGATGCGCAGACGGTGTTGTCCCGTGAAATCGCGTCGCTGGGCATCTACCCGGCGGTCGACCCGTTGGACTCGACGTCGCGGATCCTGGACCCGCTGGTCGTCGGGCAGGAGCACTACGACGTGGCGGTCCAGACGCAGGAGATCCTCCAGCGTTACAAGGACCTCCAGGACATCATCGCCATCCTCGGCCTCGACGAGCTGTCCGAGGAGGACAAGGTCGTCGTCGGCCGCGCCCGCAAGGCCCGGAACTTCTTCTCCCAGAACTTCAACGTCGCCGAGCAGTTCACCGGCAACCCCGGCGTCTACGTCCCCATCAAGGAGACCGTCGAGGCCTTCAAGGCGCTGGTCGAGGGCGAGTTCGACGAGATCCCCGAGCAGGCCTTCAGCTACGTCGGCGGCGCCGACGATGTGCAGCGGGCGGCGGCGAAGCTGGCTGCGGCATGAGTCGTCCCTCCTCGTTCCGGCGGAGGCCTCGCTGATGGCCACGATGCAGGTGGAGGTCGTCTCGGCCGAGAAGTCGCTGCTCTCGGTCGAGGCCACCGAGCTGTATGCCCGTTCGATGGACGGGGAGATCGGCATCCTGCCGGGCCACCAGCCGTGCCTGCTGGCACTGGACATCGCCCCGATCAAGGTCAAGCTGGCGGACGGGAGCACGGAGCGGATCGCCGTCCACCACGGCTTTCTCTACTTCCAGCAGAACCAGGCGGTCATCCTCGCCGACACGGCCGAGCTGGCCAGCCAGATCGACCGGCGACGGGCCGAGGCCCGCCTGAAGCAGGCCGAGGGTGAGGCAGAGTCCGTTGAGTCCGCGAAGGCCGTACGGCGCCAGCAGGTCCGGCTCGACGTCGCCGAGGGCTGATTCAGAAGCGCGTCGTCCGCTCCCGCGGCACGCGCGTCTCGACACGTAGCCTCCGGGCATGGCGATCACCGACCCCCTCCGTGAGCAGGTCGTCGACGCGGCCGTGCGCGTTCTCCTCAAGGGTGGATCGCGTGCCCTCAACGTCGCAGCGGTTGCGCGGGAAGCGGGGCTGAAGCAGTCGACGCCGGTGCTTCAACAGCTCGGGCTCGACGGGATCGTCGACGGCGTGGTCGGCCGCGTCGCGCAGACCTGGGAGTCGGCGGTCGACCGGGCACTGCTCGGCGTCGACCTGACGGGCGACGCGTGGATCGAGCCACTGCTGGGCGCCGTCTTCGACGCGGCGATGGCCAACCGCGACCTCGCCGACGCGCTTCCGGGACGCTCGGTCGCGATGCTCGACTACGTGGGGACGCGGCTGTCCAAGGTCCTCGACGGGCTCGGGAGCCGCCGCAGCGCCTTCCTCATGAATGGCCTGCGGGGCGCACTCGACCGCGAGATCCACGCGGCACGACCCAATCGTGACGCGTTCATCGCTGACATCGGACCGCTCGTCAAGGCCTGCCTGGACGGTGGCCGAACGTGGGCCGAGCCGCGTTGAGGCGTCGCTAGCCTCGATCGTGAGGCGTTCGGGAGCAGTCGTGCCGATCGATGACGGCCCCGGGGCAGACCCACGCCCCGGCGAGGTCTTCGCCGTTCGCGGCGGCAACTCGCTCCGCGGCACGATCCGCGTGTCCGGTGCCAAGAACTCGGCCCTGAAGCTCATGGCCGCTTCGGTCCTCGCGGACGGCCCGATCGAACTGGGCAATGTCCCCGCCATCGCCGACGTCCCGGTCATGGCCGACATCCTCCGCGGGCTCGGTGCCGACGTCACGATCGATGGGACCAGTTGTCGGCTCGCGTTTCCCGGTGAGCCTGATCACCATGCGCCGGCCGATGCGGTCGCCCGCATCCGGGCGTCCGTTGCGGTGCTCGGGCCGCTGGTCGGTCGCGTTCGACGTGCGCGGCTGCGGCTGCCGGGCGGGGACCGCATCGGCGCCCGCCGTATCGACCTGCACCTGCGGGGCCTGTCGGACATGGGCGCATCCGTCCACCTCGATGGCGACGAGGTGGAGGTGCACGCCGAAGGCCTGCACGGCGCGGTGATCACGTTGGACTTCCCGTCGGTGGGCGCCACCGAGAACCTGCTGATGGCGGCGACGCTCGCCGAGGGCACAACGACGATCGAGAACGCGGCCCGCGAACCCGAGATCCAGGACCTCTGCCGCATGCTCGTCAGCATGGGGGCTCGCATCGACGGCATCGGCGAACCGACACTGGAGATCGAGGGTGTCGATCGGCTGACGGGTACCTCGTGGATGACCTGTCCCGACCGCATCGAGACCGGGACCTACGCCGTCGCCGCCGCGCTGACATCGGGCGACATCGTCCTGGAAGGCGCGCGACCCGGCGACCTGTCCCTGTTCCTGACGAAGCTGCGGGCGGCCGGCGTACACGTGGAGGAGGGCGCGGAGTCCCTGCGCATCAAGGGCAACGGCCTGGAGCCCATCAACGTGGTGACCCTGCCCTATCCCGGCTTCCCCACGGACCTGCAGCCCCAGACGATGGTGCTCCTGACACAGGCACCTGGCGAGTCCATGGTCACCGAGAACGTCTTCGAGTCCCGCTTCGCCTTCGTCGAGCAGCTGCACCGCATGGGGGCCGACATTCGCGTCGACGGGCATCACGCGCTCATACGGGGCCGAACGCCGCTGCGGGGTGCGACGCTTGACGGACTCGACGTCCGGGCCGGCGCGGCCGGGGTCCTCGCCGGACTCGTCGCCGAGGGCGAGACGATCGTCCGTGACATCCATCATGTCCAGCGCGGCTATCACGACATCGTCGGCAGCCTCCGAGCGCTCGGAGCGGACATCGAGCGACGCACCGCCGCATGAGAATCTCCTCCTTGGTCGCGGCCATCCCGGTCGCCCTCGCGCTTCTGCCCACGCCGTTCGCCACGCTTCCCACGTCAGCCCAGGAGGCCGACGCGGACGTCGATCTCGGCCGCTATGCCGGACCGCTCCGTTTCGAGGCAGCCGACGGTGGTGTCCTCGAGCTGGGAGACGGCCGCCGCCTCACCGGAGCCGTCGAGATGCGGCTGTCGTCGGCTGGTGACCTCGTCGTCGTCAACGACGTCGACATCGAGGCATACGTCGAGGGCATCGCCGAAATGCCGGCGAGCTGGCCGATGGAGGCCCTGAAGGCGCAGGCTGTCGCGGCCAGGACCTACGCCTGGTTCCAGGCGACCAGGGAGGCGTTCGACGGCTACGACATCTGCGACACGACGGCGTGCCAGGTGTTCCGCGGGCGCGAGATCGTCGAGACGCCCGACATCGGCAGGCGGTGGGCTCAGGCTGTCGCCGAGACTGCCGGTCAGGTGCTGCTCCACGAGAACGAGCCCATCCTGGCCCGTTACTTCTCGACGTCGGGCGGCCACACGTTCAACAACGAGGATGTCTTCCCGACATCGGGCGCCCACCCCTACCTGGTCGGGGTCCCGGACCCGGATGACGCCATCTCACCGCTGCACACGTGGCGTGTCCGGTTCACGCGCGAGCAGTTCAACACCATCGCCGCGCGTGGTGCACGACTGTCAACGGTTGTTCCGGTGGCATCCATCGAACGTGTTCCGCAGCCCGACCCGACGCCCGATCGGATCCTCGTGACGGGCGAGAACGGCGACGTGGTCGACATCACGGCGGGCGAGCTGCGGTCCTTCCTCAACGTGGCTGCTCCACGGGCCTACCCGGCCCTGTATCCCGGGCCGCGCAACAACGGCATCGCACGCCTGCCATCGACCGTGCCATCGGGGCGCTACGAGATCGTCGTCGACGAGGCGAACATCACGCTCGAAGGCAGTGGCTGGGGACACGGCGTCGGGCTGGGCCAGTGGGGGGCGCGCGGCAAGGCCGAGCGAGGGCTGGACCACCAACAGATCCTCGCCGCCTACTACAACGGCTTGCAGCCAATGCTCGCACCGGGGTTGCCTCGCACCATCCGGGTGGGCCTGTCTGGCATCGGCGACGCGGTCACGGTCACCTCGACGTCCGTGTTCGCCGTCACGGCTGGCGACCAGGTCATCATCGAGCGGGGCCTCGGCACCTTCACGATCTCGGAGGCCGCCGATCGGACGCTGCGACTCGAAGCTCCCGAGGGCCACGGCGCACCGTTGGTGCTCTCCGAGTTGGCCGCCAATCGCACCCGTCCCTTCACGACCGAGATCGTGTCGCTCGACGTCGTGACGAACAAGCCGGTCGAGCTCTCGCTCCGGCTCGAGGACGCGGCTGGCGAGACGCTCGAACACCCCATCGGAGTCGTCGAACCGGGACGCCAGCAGCTCACCTGGGACCTCGACACGATCGACGGGGAGGCCGTGACCCCCGGCCGCTGGAACATCACCGTGGTGGGCGTCGACGAGGACCGTGCGACGGCGGCGCGCACGGTCACGATTGACATCCTCGAGGTGACATCGGCTTCCGCGGGCTCGGTCCTCGCGGTGATCGAACGAGAGGAGAGCGATCGCCGAGCCGTCTTGCTCGCCGTTGCCCTGGCGGGGACACTGGTGGGCCTCGTGATCGGTCGGTTGCTGCGGCCGGCCCGTCCCCAGCAGGAGCCTGGCCGTGAGTGACCACCTGCCGCCCGGTCGGCCACCCCCACCACCACCGATGGCAGTACCGCCCCCACCCCCTCGGCCGCCGACCGGGTCGTCTTCGGTCGACGCCGGACGATGGGCGGTTCCCTTCAACGCCTTCGACGGCCTCTGGCTCGTCATCTGGACGCTCCTGGCCCAGCTCGTCGTCGGCGTCGTGATCGCGGTGGCCCTGCTGGCGACGGGCAACAGCAGCGCCTTCGAGGACGGCGGGGTGCTCACCCGGGGGGCCGGCCTGCTCGGCGTCGCGGCGATCGCACAGCTGGTGACGCTCGCGGGCGCGCTGGGCTACCTGCAGGTCCGCAAGCGCCTGTCAGGGCACCTGTTGGGGCCCGGCCCGCACGGTTGGTCGAAGGTGGCCCTTGGTGTCGGCGCCGGCATCGGCTGCTACCTCGGCGTGACCGTCATGGTCATCGTCGGCAGCCTCGTGGTCGACACCGGCGAGCCCAACCAGGCTGCTCTCGAGGCGTCCACCGACGGTCCGGCAGCGTTCCTGATGGCCATCCTCGTCGCCGGGATCCTGGCCCCGATCCTCGAGGAGGTCGTCTTCCGCGGCGTGCTGTTCCAGTCCCTGCGCCAGAAGATGGGGTTGTGGGCGGCCGTCGCCCTCTCGTCACTTGCGTTCACGGTCGTCCACATCGAGTTGCTCGGGGCGCCGATCTTTCTCGGTGGGCTCTTCGTGCTGGCTGGCTTCCTCGCCCTGTTGCTGCACTGGACGAAGTCACTGGTCGTCCCGATCGTCGCCCACGCGACCTTCAACACGATCACGCTGATCCTCGCCGTCGTCCTGCCGGAGGTCGAGGTCTGACCCGCATGCAGATCGTGGCGGGGTTCGTACCCTTTCTCGGGCAGAGCCGCAGCGGTGGGAGAGCGTGCAGGCGGAACTCGCGACCGACGACTGGTTGACGGCCTTCCAGGAGGCCATCAACGAGTCCTCGACCTATCACCAGGCCGGTGAACGCTGGGACTCCCGGCTTGGGCTGGCCTTCCTCGCGGACGAGCAGCACGACGACAACCGCTATGTCGTGCTCGAGCTGCGCGAGGGCCGCTGTGAACGCGCCGAGTTCGTCACCGCGGACGAGTTCGAGCGCTCGACGTACCGACTGGCCGGTCCGTGGACACGCTGGCAACAGCTTGCCAACGGTCGACTCGAGCCCCTGAAGGCCATCGTCCTCAAGCGCATCGAGGTGGTTGGCGACCTGTTGCGGATCGCCGGCTTCCTGCCGGCGGCGAAGGCACTGCTCGAATGTGCCTGCTCGGTCACCAAGCACTCCGACGAGCCCGCAACCTGACCGAACTGGCGCTGGGTCGAGTCGGAGGGCGCCGCGGCCACGCCGTAGCCTGCCGACCTCCCGCCACCCGAGGCACCACCCCATGAGCGAGATCTCCACCGTCGGCATCGTCGGCTGCGGCACGATGGGATCCGGCATTGCCGAGATCGTCGCGCGGCACGGGCTGCCGGTCGTCTTCGTCGAGATCGACGGGGACGCCGTCGAACGCGCGAACGAGCGGATCGCCGGCGCCCTCCAGCGGCAGGTCGATCGCGGCAAGCTGGAGGCGGACGAGCGCGACGCCATCCTCGGTCGCATCGAGGGCGGCACGTCGTACGACGTCCTGGCCGGCTGCGACCTGGTCGTCGAGGCCGTCCCGGAGGACCTCGAGCTCAAGCAGCAGGTCGTCGAGCAGATCGATGCGGTCGCCAAGGACGACGCCGTCATCGCGACCAACACGTCCTCGCTGCCCGTCATGGACATCGCCGTCCGGTCCCGCCGACCCAACCGTGTCCTCGGATTCCACTTCTTCAACCCGGCCCAGGTCATGGAGCTGATCGAGCTCGTCCGCACGTTCGTGACCGACGAGGCCGTCGTCGACACCGCGCGTGCCTTTGCCGAGCAGATCGGCAAGTCGCCGATCGCCGTCGGCGACCGCCGCGGCTTCATCGCCAACCAGCTGCTGTTCCCCTACCTGAACCAGGCAGTCGGGATGGTCGAGAGCGGCTACGCCACCATCGAGGACGTCGACAACGCCATGAAGTTCGGCGCCGGCCTCCCGATGGGGCCGATCGCGCTGGTCGACCTCGTCGGACTGGACACGATGGTCGGGATCATGGAGGCCATCCACAGCCAGTTCGACGACACGCGGTTCGCGCCGCGGCCCCTGTTGCGCCAGCTGGCCAGTGCCGGCTTCAAGGGCCGCAAGTCCGGTCGTGGGTTCCTCGACTACGAGGAGCCGGGCTCCTCCAGGGTGGTGCCCACGGAAGGCGGACGCACGCCCGCTGATCCCGCCAGCATCGCCGGGTGGCAGACGATCGGTGTGCTCGGCACGGGCACGATGGCCAAGGGCATCGCCGAGGTCTGCGCCAAGGCCGGCTACGACGTGGTCGTCCGAGGCCGGACCAAGGAAAAGGCCGAGGCCGTGGCCGCCGCTGCCTCCAAGTCCATGCAGCGGATGGTCGACAAGGGCCGCCTGTCGGAGGAGGACATGGTCGCGACCCTCGCCAGGATCCAGCCAACCGCCGACCTCGAGGACTTCGCCCCATGCGACCTGGTCATCGAGGCGGTCGCCGAGGACCTCGACATCAAGCAGGACCTGTTCGGGCAGCTCGCCCCGATCCTCAAGCCCGAGGCCGTCCTGTCCACCACGACGTCCTCGTTGCCGGTGATCGACTGCGCGATGGTCACCGACCGGCCCGACCGGGTGATCGGCCTGCACTTCTTCAACCCGGCAGCCATCATGAAGCTCGTCGAGATCGTCCCCACCGTGCGCACGGACGACAGCGTCGTCGAACAGTCACGTGCGTTCGTCGACAAGGTCGGCAAGGTCGGGGTCCTGTGCCCAGATCGTGCCGGCTTCATCGTCAATGCGCTCCTGTTCCCGTACCTCAACGACGCCGTCAAGATGCTCGAGTCGCACTACGCCACGGCCGAGGAGATCGACACGGCCATGAAGCTCGGTTGCGGGTACCCGATGGGTCCGTTCCAGCTGATGGACATCGTGGGCCTCGACGTGACCCTTGCGATCATCGAGACGTTGCACGAGGCCTTCCGTGAGCCCTCGTATGCCCCTGCCTCGACGCTCGTGAACATGGTGGCCGGTGGGTTCCTCGGCAAGAAGGTCGGTCGCGGCTTCTATGTCTACGACTGAGCCACAGGCGGGCATCGGGGATGAGGACGGTGCCGTCGCGAACGCGTCGTCGAACGGTCATCGCGACCATGGCAACGCGACCTCCGATGATCGCGACGTTCGCAGTGCCGGACGCGAGCTCATCCGATTCCTGCCCGATGTCGGCAAGCTGCTGTGGCGCCTCGCCCGTGATCCGCGCGTGCCATGGACGGGCAAGGTCGTCGCGGGTGCAGCCGTCGCCTACGTCGCGTCTCCCATCGACGTCATCCCGGACTTCATCCCCGGAGCCGGGCAGTTCGACGACGTCCTCATCGTCGTGCGGGCCATCCGCTTCCTCTTCCGCAGTGCTGGCCACGAGCTGATGGCCGAGCACTGGGATGGCACCGACGAGGGCTTTGCCGCCCTGTTGGTCGTCGCCGGCATCCGATAGGCACCCACCATGAGCAAGAAGACGCACGAGAAGCAGCTGGCACGAGCCCGCGCCAAGCGCGAGGCCGAACGGGCGGTTGCCAAGTCGAACCGCAACCGGGTCATCGTGATCGTCGTGGTCGTGCTGATGATCGGCACCCTCACCTTCGCGCTCGCCGGTGGCGACGACACGCCGGAGGTCATCGACGATCCGACGTCGCTCCCGACCGATCCCAGCGCGCTGCCCTCCGGGTCGTTTGCCGCGGCCTGCGACCCGGCGGCCGGGCCGACCTCGACTGCCACGCCCTACGCCGAGCCGCCGACAACCGAGATCAACCCGGACGTCGTCTACGAGGTGGCAATCGAGACGACGTGCGGCGAGATCGTCGTGCACCTCGACCCCCAGGTCGCACCGGCGACGGTCGAGAACTTCCTGGCGTTGGCACGGGACGGCTACTACGACGGGTCGCCGTTCCACCGGGTCATGGAGGGCTTCATGATCCAGGGTGGCGACCCGACCGGCACGGGCCACGGCGACGGCGGAACCTTCCCGGGCTACACCATCGACGACGAGCTCGAGCAGGCAGAGGCGCTCGTCGCCGAGTTCGGTGGGTATCCGCGCGGCGCGCTGGCGACGGCCAATGCGGGGCCCAACACCGTCGGCTCCCAGTTCTTCATCGTCCAGGGCCAGGTGCCGACCTTCACGCCCGCCGGCCTCCCACCGCTGTACACGGTGTTCGGGTGGACGGTCGCGGGCCTGGACATCGTCGACCGCATCGCGGCTGGCCCGTACCGCCTCGACAACCCCGAGCTGGCCGCAAATCCCGTCGTGATCACCGGGATCACGATCACCGAGATCGAGCGCCCGGCCGAGGGCATCTACCCAACGGCGGGACAGACGCCGGCCTCGCCATCACCGACATCCGACCCCACCGCGACCGAGTGAGGACCGGTCCGCGGCAGAACGTCCCCGATCCCGACACACCAAGGACCAGCACATGCAGTGGAACAGCCCGCCCGAGTTGACGATCGATCCGTCGGCGACCTACCGCGCGACGATCTCGACCAACAGGGGCGACATCACCGTGCGCCTGTTCGCCGACGAGGCGCCGAACACGGTCAACAACTTCGTCTTCCTCGCCAACGAGGGCTTCTACGACAACGTGATCTTCCACCGCGTCATCGAAGGCTTCATGATCCAGGGTGGCGACCCGACGGGCACGGGGACCGGCGGCCCCGGGTACCGCTTCGACGACGAGCTCGCGGCAGCCCGCAACCACCGCTACGCGCGCGGCACGCTGGCGATGGCCAATGCGGGCCCGAACACCAATGGCTCACAGTTCTTCATCATGCACGCCGACTACGGCCTGCCACCGCAGTACAACGTGTTCGGCAAGGCCATCGACGGGTTGGACGTGGTCGACGACATTGCCACCACGAGGACCGATCGCAGTGACCGACCGGTCGAGGACGTCGTGATCACCACGGTGACCATCACCACCGAGTGACGGGTGCGGGCGTCCTGATCGGTTGCCGTGCCGATCGTCGGCCAGCGATGTCGCTCAACGGTGCGTGACGACCATCCGGATCGGGTGGCCCTCACGCGTCTCGAGTGCGTGCAAGGCCTGGTCGAACTCCTCGATCGCCCACCGATGCGTGATCGATCGTGAGAGGTCGAGCCGTCCGGCCTCGACGAGGTCCATCAGCTCGTTGAGATCCTGCTGGGTCGAGCCGAACGAACCGACGACCTCGAGCTCGTTGGCGACGAACAGCCCCAACGAGATGGTCTCGAGCCGTTCGACGGAGGACACGCCGACGATGGTGCACCGGCCGCCACGGCGCAGGCTCTTGATGGCCTGGTCGCTGGCGTCCCGGCTCCCGACGAACTCGAAGGAGCGGTCGACGCCCCCCTCGGACAGCTCGCGGACGTGCCGCGCAGGCTTGCCGTCGGAGGCGTCCACGACCTCGTCGGCGCCCCATTCCTTCGCCCGTTCGAGGTTGACGGGATCGACGTCGACGCCGATCACGGTCGCCCCGGCGAGCTTGGCGAGCAGCACGGCGTGCATGCCGAGCCCGCCGAGCCCGAAGATGGCGCAGACCGTGTCGTCGCCAGCGCCGCCGCGCTTGAGGGCGTGGTAGGCGGTCGCGACCGCGTCGGTGAGGATCGCGGCCTGTTCGAGGGGCACGACTCCCGGAACCGGAACCAGGAGCCGCTCGTCGACCGCGACGTAGCCGGCCTGTCCGCCATTGACGTTCACACCGGGCACCTGGAGCCAGTTGCAGAGGTTGATCCGCCCGACGGTGCAGTACTCGCACACGCCGCAGGGGATGCCGGCGGCCACGGCGACGCGGTCACCGGGCAGCCAGCCCGACACGCCCTCGCCGGCCGCGGCGATCGTGCCGGCGACCTCGTGGCCGAGGGTCATCGGGAGCTCACCGTGGGGCGTGACGCCCTGGACGACGTGCAGGTCGCTGGCACAGATCCCGCACGCGTCCACCTCGACGAGCACCTGGCCCGGGCCCGGCGTGGGAACGGGGACCTCGTCGACGCTCACCCGCCCGGGCTCGTCGCCCGTTGCTGCGGCGTGCAGCCGCGCCGCGAGCATGGTGTCCGGGATGGTCATGCGTCGTCGCCGGGACGTTCCTCGTCCTCACCCGGCCAGGGCGGGAGGTCTTCCAGCGACACCTCGTCACGGCGGATGCCGCGGTCCCAGTCGCGCATCCGCTTCGGGTAGCCGACCCGGGCGGCGTCGTAGAGCGGGATGCCCAGGCGGGTGCAGAGGTCGCGTGCCTTGTCGCGGCCACCGACGGGTCGGCGCAGGTACTCGCCATCCCCGGCGACCAACAGCAGCGTGATTGCGTAGATGGTGGTCTTGGGCTCGAGGAAGCCCTCGACGCCCGATCGTGTGCGCACGAACTCCTCGAGCTCGCGCGCCGCCGCACGCGTGGCCTTGTCGGTCGACGGGCTCGGCGCAGCCGACTTGCCCTCGCCGCGAAACCAGGCGCGAACGCGATCGGCGAACCCCACGGCAACCGTCCTCGAAGACTCCGGGCCGAGGCTACTCAGCGCGCCTCAGCCCTCATGATGACCGTCCTCGACCAACTCCACGAGGACACCGTTCGTTCCCTTCGGGTGCACGAACGCCACGGTGTGGCCGCCGCCGCCCGGTCGCGGCGCCTCGTCGATGAGCCGGATCTCCTCGTCGCGCAGGTGCTCCAGCATTTCGGCGACCGAGTCGACCCCGAACCCGATGTGATGGAGCCCGGGCCCGCTCCGTGCGATGAACCTGGCGATCGGCGAGTCCTCGCGGGTGGCCTGGAGCAGCTGGATGTACACGCCGTTCACGTTCAACATCGCTTCCTCGACCCCGTCCGACTCGACACGTTCGCGATACTCGGGGACGAGGCCGAAGGCGCGCCTCCACAGGTCAAGCGCTTCGTCCAGGTCCTCGACCGCGATGGCGATCTGGTCGATCCGGGTGACGTCCACGGCGTTTCTCCTGGCTGGCGGCACGGTATCGGGCAGACCCTGTGGCCCGGGCGTCCAGATTCCGCGGCGGCGCCAGCTGGCGTCCGGCCGGGCGGGTTCGGGCGACCCGGCGGCATCCTCGTACGATGAGTGGTGAAATCGTTCGAGGAACAGATCGTGACCGAGACCGTCGTCATTGGCCTTGCCCGTACGCCCATCGGCAAGTTCGGCGGGGGCTTCACCTCGCTGTCCGCGATGGACCTGGGCGGCCACGCCATCGAGGCGGCCATCGAGCGGGCCGGGATCAGCCCCGACGATGTCGGCTACACGGTCATGGGGCATGTGCTGCAGGCGGGCCTCGGCCAGATCACGTCGCGCCAGGCCGCCACCAAGGGCGGGATCTCCATGAGCATCGCGGCCGAGACGATCAACAAGGTCTGCCTGTCAGGCATGACGGCGATCGGTCGTGCGGACGGCCTGATCCGCCTCGGCGACTTCGATGTCGTCGTCGCCGGCGGCATGGAGTCGATGACCAACGCCCCGTACGTGCTCGACAAGGCCCGCTTCGGTTACCGGATGGGCAACGGTGAGCTTGTCGACGTCATGATGCACGACGGCCTGACCTGCGCCTTCGACAACTGCGCGATGGGGCTGGCCACCGAGAACTACCAGGAGTCGAAGGGCCTGGGCATGACCCGCGAGCGCCAGGACGAATGGTCGGCGCGGTCGCACGAGCGCGCCGCGGCCGCCTGGAAGGAGGGGGCATTCGAGGACGAGGTCGTCAACGTCGAGGTGCCACAGCGCAAGGGTGACCCGGTCATTGTGGACAACGACGAGGGCATCCGCCCGGGCACGACCGCCGAAAGCCTTGGAGGCCTGCGCGCAGCCTTCACGAAGGACGGGACGATCACGGCCGGCAACGCCAGCCAGATCTCCGACGGTGGCGCAGCCCTCGTGCTGGCGTCGCGTGAGGCCGCTGAGCGTCTGGGTGCCACGCCGCTGGCAACCATCAAGTCCTGGGGGACGGTTGCCGGCCCCGATCCGTCGCTCCTCAACCAGCCCGGTGATGCGCTCAAGGTGGCTGCGGACAAGGCCGGGGTCGACCCGAAGGCCCTCGACCTCTACGAGTTCAACGAGGCATTCGCCTCCGTCGCCATCGCGGCGGTGGACGACCTCGGGCTCGACGAGGAAAAGGTGAACGTCAATGGCGGTGCCGTGGCGCTCGGACACCCCATCGGCTGCACCGGAGCCCGGATCGTCGTGACGCTCATCAACGCACTGCGAAACCGCGGTGGCGGCATCGGCGGCGCCGCACTCTGTGGCGGCGGCGGCCAAGGCGACGCGGTCATCGTCGAGGTTGCCTGATCTCGGTCACCGACCTGGCTGGCCCAGCGCTCGTCGACGGCGTCCTTGCGGGTGACCGCCGGGCCCTTGCCCGAGCCCTCACGATGGTCGAGGACGGCTCACCCGCCTCGCTGCGGGAGCTGATCAGTGGTCTCTGGCCCGCGACGGGATCGGCCCGGGTCATCGGCGTGACGGGCTCGCCCGGCGTGGGCAAGTCCACCTTGGCAAACAGCCTCGCGTCACGGCTGCGCGAAGCCGGCCGTACCGTTGCGATCATCGCCGTCGACCCGTCCTCGCCCTTCAGT
>JAWWBG010000053.1:0-13352 GCA_033721095.1 Nitriliruptorales bacterium | reverse complement strand
CCTGGTCGAGGAGTCGATCCTCGGCTGGAAGGAGTACGAGCTCGAGGTCATGCGCGACCGCAACGACAACTGCGTGGTGATCTGCTCGATCGAGAACCTCGACGCGATGGGCGTGCACACCGGCGACTCGATCACCGTCGCGCCAGCCATGACCTTGTCCGATGTCGAGTACCAGCAGATGCGGGACGCGGCGTTCGCGTGCATGCGGCGCATCGGCGTCGAGACCGGTGGCTCCAACGTCCAGTTCGCCGTCGACCCTGCCACCGGGCGCCAGATCATCATCGAGATGAACCCGCGGGTCTCACGGTCGTCCGCGCTCGCGTCGAAGGCCACCGGTTTCCCGATCGCAAAGATTGCCGCCAAGCTGGCCATCGGCTACTCGCTCGACGAGATCGCCAACGACATCACCCGCGAGACGCGAGCTGCCTTCGAACCCACGATCGACTACGTCGTCACGAAGATCCCGCGCTTCGCCTTCGAGAAGTTTCGCGGCACCGACGACACGTTGACCACCAAGATGAAGTCGGTCGGGGAGGTCATGGCGATCGGCCGGACCTTCAAGGAGTCCCTCCAGAAGGGCCTCCGGTCGCTCGAGGACGGCTCCTACGGCTTCGGCACGCACGCCATTCCGGTCGACGACGACGAGCTGGAGGGCATGCTCTCGCGCCCGACCGTGCGGCGACTTGCGGCCGTCAACGAGGCGCTCACCCGTGGCTGGTCGGTCGAGCGCGTGGCCGAGCTGACGGGGTACGACCCGTGGTTCACCGACCAGCTCCTCCAGCTGGTCGAGCGGCGCAAGCAGATCCGGTCGCAGGAGCACCTGCGCGCGATGCCCGACGAGCTGCTCCGGGCCGCCAAGCGCGACGGCTTCAGCGACATCCACATCGCCGACCTGTTGAACACGACCGAGGAGATCGTGCGTGCGCATCGACGCGAGCGTGGGATCACGCCCGTCTTCAAGACTGTCGACACCTGCGCGGCCGAGTTCGAGGCCTTCACGCCCTACCACTGGTCGACCTACGAGGACGAGGACGAGGTTCGCGACACCGACAAGCCGCGGATCATCGTCCTCGGCTCCGGTCCCAACCGGATCGGGCAGGGGGTCGAGTTCGACTACTGCTGTGTGCACGCCGTGTTCGCCCTCCAGGAGGCCGGCTACGAGACCGTGATGGTCAACTGCAACCCCGAGACGGTCTCGACCGACTACGACACGGCCGACCGCCTCTACTTCGAACCGCTCACCGTCGAGGACGTCCTCGCCATCTGCGAGCGCGAGCAGCCCGTCGGTGTGCTCGTCCAGTTCGGTGGCCAGACGCCGCTCAAGCTCGCCCGCGCCCTGGAGGAGAACGGGGTTCCGATTCTCGGTACGCCGCCCGACGCCATCGACGCGGCCGAGGACCGCGGGCTGTTCGGCTCGCTCATGGACGAGCTCGGCCTGGCGATGCCTCCGGGCGGCGTCGCGCGATCCTTCGACGAGGCCTCCGACATCGCGCACGCGATCGGCTATCCAGTGCTCGTGCGGCCGTCGTATGTCCTCGGAGGACGGGCGATGGAGATCGTCTACGACGACGGCATGCTCAAGGAGTACCTCGGCATGGCCCTGGAGGCCTTCCCGGACCAGGCAATCCTCGTCGACCGGTTCCTCGAGGGCGCCATCGAGGTCGACGTCGACGCCGTGTTCGACGGCGAAGAGGTCTTCATCGGCGGTGTCCTCGAGCACATCGAGGAGGCGGGCGTCCACTCCGGCGACTCGGCCTGCACGTTGCCGCCGGTGACGCTCGGACGCCGTCAGGTCGCGGCCATCGGCGAGTTCACCGAGGGGATTGCGCGCGGACTCGGGGTGCGTGGCCTGGTCAACGTCCAGTTTGCGGTCAAGGACGAGACCGTCTTCTGCATCGAGGCCAACCCCCGCGCCAGCCGCACCGTTCCGTTTGTCAGCAAGGCGACCGGCGTGGCGCTCGCGAAGGTCGCCGCCCGCGTGATGGCCGGCGCCACGCTCGCCGAGCTGCGGGACGAAGGCCTGCTTCCCGACCTGGACGCCATCAGCGGGCCGCGACCGGCGCACGTTGCGGTCAAGGAGGCCGTCCTGCCCTTCGACCGCTTCCCGGGAGTCGACTCCATCCTCGGCCCCGAGATGCGCTCGACCGGCGAGGTGATGGGCATTGACCTCGACTTCGGCGCGGCGTTCGCGAAGTCCCAGGCGGGGACGGGATCGATGGTCCTGCCCGACGGGGGCGGCGTGTTCGTCTCGGTCGCCAACCGCGACAAGCGGTCGATCGTCTTTCCCGTCAAGCGGCTGGTCGACCTCGGCTTCGACGTGTACGCCACGCAGGGAACCGCCGAGCTGTTGCAGCGATTCGGATTGCCGGCCACGCCGGTGGGCAAGGTGTCCACGGGGGACCGGGCCATCATCAAGCTCATCGAGGACGGCACGATTCGCCTCGTCTTCAACACGCCGTGGGGCTCGGGGACGCGGACCGACGGCTACGAGATCCGTGAGGCCTCGATCCAGCACGGCGTCCCGTGCATCACCACGTTGGCCGGGATCCTCGCGGCCATCCACGCCATCGAGGCGTTGTCGGCGGGCTCGCTGTCGGTGACGAGCCTCCAGGAGTTCCAGGCGGCGCTCGACGAGCTCCGGCTGGCCTCGTGACGGTCCTGTCCGCGGGGGAGGTGCGGGGCCGCGAGCACGGGCCCGTGCAGGCGATGGGTGTCGTGGTGTCGGTCGAGCGTCGGGGCGCCTACTGGCACCTTCGGATCGAGGCGCCCGTCCTCGCGAGCCGGTCCGAGCCGGGGCAGTTCGTCGAGATCAAGGTAGACAAGCGCGGCGCGATCCTGCGCCGACCGTTCTCGATCGCCACGGCCGACGAGGGGGTCATCGAGGTCGTGTTTGACGCGCACGGCCTCGGGACCTACGCCTTGGCCGATCTTGAACCCGGCGCGACGGTGGATCTCGTGGGCCCGCTGGGTGTTGCCTACACGGAGCCCGAGGGTGGCCTGTCGCTGTTGGTGGGCGGTGGCTACGGCGTCGCGCCGCTCGGGTTCCTGGCCGGTCGACTGGCTGCCAGGGGTCTGGCTGCGGTCGCGATCGTCGGGGCGGCGACCAAGGCGCGCCTGCCCGACACCGCCGCGCTGGAGGCCGGCGTGGCGCAGCTCGTCGTGACCACCGACGACGGCAGCCTCGGCGTCCAGGGGCTCGTGACCGACGCCATGCCCGCCGTCCTCGCCGAGCGCCAGGTCGCCCAGGTGTATGCCTGCGGGCCGATGCCGATGCTGGCGGCCGTCGGCGCGGCCGCGGAGGAAGCGGGGCTCACTGCCCAGCTCGCGGTCGAGGAGCACATGGCCTGCGGCGTCGGCATCTGCTGGACCTGCGTGATCCCGGTCCGGGACGGCGACGACGTGCGGATGCGGCGCGCCTGCATCGACGGTCCCGTCTTCGACGCCGCGGCGATCGCATGGGAGAGCACGCGCTGGGGTCCGTCATGACGTCGCTGCCACACGACGCGGTGGAGCTGGCCGTCGACCTCGGTGGCGTGGCCATGGCCAACCCGATCACGACGGCCAGCGGGTGCTTTGCCAGCGGCGCCGAGATCGACCGCTTCTGGGACGTGAACCAGCTCGGGGCTCTCGTGGTGAAGTCGATCACGCTGGAGCCACGGGAGGGCCTGCCGACGCCGCGGATGCACGAGACGCCGTCGGGCATGCTCAACGCGATCGGGCTCCAGAATCCTGGCATCGACCGCTGGATCGCCAACGACCTCGCCTGGTTGCGCGAGCGAGGGGTGACGACGATCGCCTCGGTCGCCGGCAAGTCGGTCCACGACTACGCCGAGGTGACGCGCAGGCTGCAGGAGGCAGGCGGCGTCGCGGCCCTCGAGATCAACCTGTCCTGCCCGAACGTCGAGCATCGAGGCCTGGTGTTCGCGTGTTCGGCGCCCGACTCTGCCGAGGTCATGGCGGCTGTCCGTGCCGAGACCGACCGGCCGCTGTTCGCCAAGCTCACCAGCGACGTGACGGACATCGTGGCCATCGCCGGTGCCTGCCTCGAGGCCGGTGCGACGGGCCTGAGCCTGATCAACACCCTGCTGGGGATGGCCATCGACCCCTGGACGGGGAAGCCACGGATCCACAACACGTACGGCGGGTTGTCTGGGCCAGCGATTCGTCCGGTGGCCATCCGCAACGTCCACCAGGTCCACCAGGCGTTTCCGCAGGTGCCAATCATCGGCATGGGCGGCGTCCGGAAGGTCGAGGACGTCATCGAGTTCATCCGCGCCGGCGCCACCGCCGTTGCCATCGGCACCGCCGGGTTCGCCGAGCCCTTCCTCGGCCGCGACCTGATCGAGGAGCTGCGAGGCTGGCTGGCCGACCGCGGCGTGCGAAAGGTTTCCGAGCTTCGGGGGGCAGTCGAACCATGGTGAGTCCAGCCGACAATGACACGACCTCCGGCCCGGCGTTCGCCAATCCCCTGATCGTGGCCCTCGACGTGCCCACGCTCGACGAGGCCGTGGCCCTCGCAGCGGCCGTCGGCCCACACGTCGGCTGCCTCAAGGTCGGGCTCGAGCTGTTCACCGCCCACGGCCCGGCGGCCGTGCGCGCCGTCGCGGAACACGGACCCGTGTTCCTCGACCTGAAGCTCCACGACATCCCCAACACCGTCGCGCGTGCGGCCGGGCGCGTGGCCGAGCTCGGCGTCGCGTTCTTGACGGTCCACGCATCTGGCGGCCCCTCGATGATCGAGTCCGCCGCCCGGGTCCTCGAGGGTTCCGGGACGCGCCTGCTCGGCGTCACGGTCCTCACGAGTCTTGCCAACGACGAGCTGGCGACGATCGGACAGCCCGACGTTGCCGAACAGGTGCCACGCCTGGCGCTCGTTGCCTCGAAGGCCGGCGCGGACGGCATCGTCTGCGCACCGACGGACGTTGCGGCCCTGCGCGGATCCCTGCCGTCCGGGAAGCTGCTGGTGACTCCGGGTATCCGGCCCGCCACGGCGTCCGGCGACGACCAGGCGCGGATCGCCACGCCGGAGGACGCGCTGGGCGCGGGCGCGGACCTGCTGGTGATCGGCCGTCCGATCACGCGGGCCGAGGATCCCGTCGCGGCCACCCGGGCCATCCTGGCCGACATCGGGCTGCCAGCGTGACCGACTGGCTGGCGCAGTTCGAGGACCGAGGTGTGCACCGCACCGGGCACTTCCAGCTGTCGTCCGGATTGCACTCGGACACCTACCTCCAGTGCGCCCTCGCGCTCACCGATCCGGCCTTCGCGGACGAGCTCGGCGCCGCCTTGGCAGCCGAGATCACCGTCGAGATCGACGTGGTCGTGTCGCCGGCCATCGGCGGCTTGCTGGCCGGGTTCGTCGTCGCGCGCGCCCTCGGCGTCCCGTTCGTGTTCACGGAGCGCAAGGACGGTGTGATGACGCTGCGGCGTGGCCAGGCGATCGAGCCCGGTGCCCGTGTCCTGATCGTCGAGGACGTGTTGACGACCGGAGGCTCGGCCCGGGAGGCCGCCGACGTCGTCGAGGCCGCCGGGGGAGTGGTGGTCGCGTGGGCAGCCCTTGTCGACCGCTCGACGGCCGATCAGCCACTGCCGTTCGGGGCCACCTCGCTGGTTCGGGTCACGCCGTCGGTCTGGGAGCCAGGCGAGTGCCCGCTGTGCACCGGTGACGTTCCCATCGACAGCCCCGGCTCCCGCCGAAGCTGACCAACGGGCCCGGCGATCAGCCGTCGATCAGGTCGTTGAGGGTCTTGCTCGGGCGCATGACGGCGTCCGCCTTGACCTCGTCGACGACGTAGTAGCCGCCAAGATCCACCGGCTCGCCCTGCACGGCCAGCAGCTCCTCCTCGATGGTCGCGATCGACCCCTCCAGGCCGTCGGCCAGCTCCGCGAACGATGCCGCGAGGTCGGCATCGACCGCCTGCGAGGCCAGTGCCCGCGCCCAGTAGGTCGCCAGCCAGGCGTGCGACGATCGGTTGTCGGGCTCGTTGACCTTCCGGCTCGGTGAGCGCCGTTCGTCGAGGACACGTCCGATCGCGTCGTCCAGCGCATCGGCCAGGACCTGGGCCTTCGGGTTGCCGTCCGACTCGGCCAGCAGCTCGAGGCTCGCGCCGACCGCCATGAACTCGCCCAGCGAGTCCCAGCGCAGGTGGTTCTCCTTGACGAGCTGCTGGACGTGCTTGGGCGCGGAACCTCCCGCCCCGGTCTCGAACAGTCCGCCTCCCGCCATCAGCGGCACGATGGACAGCATCTTTGCGGACGTCCCGAGCTCGAGGATCGGGAACAGGTCCGTGAGGTAGTCGCGCAGGACGTTCCCGGTCACCGAGATGGTGTTTTCACCCCGCCGCGCTCGCTCGAGCGTGAAGCGCGCGGCGTCCGAGACGTTCATGATGCGCACGTCGAGGTCCTCGACGTCCTCGGCAGCGAGGTGGTTGCGCACCTTCTTGATGAGGGCGGCGTCGTGTGCCCGTTGTTCGTCCAGCCAGAAGACCGCCGGCCAGCCCGTGGCGCGCGCGCGGCGGACCGCCAGCCGGACCCAGTCGTGGATCGCCGCATCCTTGGTCTGGCAGGCGCGCCAGATGTCGCCGGCCTCGACGGCGTGCTCCATGAGGACCCTGCCGTCCTGGCCGACCACACGCACGACGCCGTCGGCGGGAACTTCGAAGGTCTTGTCGTGGGAGCCGTACTCCTCGGCCTTCTGGGCCATCAGGCCGACGTTGGGGACCGTGCCCATCGTCGTGGGGTCGAAGGCACCGTGCTGGCGGCAGTGGTCGATGGTGGCCTGGTAGAGATCGGCGTAGGACGAATCGGGGATGACGGCCTTGGTGTCCTGCTGCTCGCCGTCCTTGTTCCACATCTGGCCCGACGAGCGGATCATGGCCGGCATGGACGCGTCGATGATGATGTCGCTGGGGACGTGCAGGTTCGTGATCCCGCGATCCGAGTCGACCATCGCGAGGTCGGGGCGGGCGGCGTACGCGGCGTCGATGTCGGCCCGCACCTGCTCGGCGACGTCGTCCGGCAATGCCTCGATCGCCTTCAGCACGTCGGCCCAACCGTCACGGACGTTGGCCCGGCGGCCCGAAGCAGCTCGCCGTGCTTCTCGAAGACGTCCGCAAAGAAGACCTCGACGGCATGGCCGAAGATGATCGGGTCGGAGACCTTCATCATCGTCGCCTTCATGTGCAGGCTGAACAGGACGCCCTCCTCGCGCGCCTCCTCGATCTGCTCGGCGAGGAACTCGCGGAGTGCCCGCACGCTCATGAACGTGCCGTCGACGATCTCACCCTTGGTGACCGGCAGTGACTCGAGCAGGACGGTTGTCGTGCCGTCGGCGGCGACGTGCTCAATCCGCAGCGTGTCGTCGTCGGGGAAGAGCACGGCCTGCTCGTTCGCCCGGAAGTCGTCGACGCCCATGGTCGCCACATGGGTCCTCGAGTCCGATGACCACTCGCCCATCGAGTGCGGGTGCGTGCGCGCGTACTCCTTGACGGCATGTGGGGCGCGACGGTCCGAGTTGCCCTGCCGCAGGACGGGGTTCACCGCGCTGCCCTTGACGCCGTCATAGCGCGCCTTGGCGTCCAGCTCGTCCTCGGATCGGCTGACCTCCGGGTAGTCCGGCAGGTCATAGCCGCGTTGCTGCAGCTCCTCGATCGCCGCACGAAGCTGCGGGATCGAGGCGCTGATGTTGGGGAGCTTGATCACGTTGGCGTCGGGGGTCTTCACGAGCTCGCCCAGGTCGCCGAGCGCGTCGACCACCCGATGCTCAGCAGGGAGGAGGTCATTGAAGGCTGCGAGGATGCGTCCCGCCAGGGAGATGTCCCACAGCTCGATCTGCACCCGAGCAGGGCTGGCGAACCGGCGGAGGATCGGCAGCAACGACCGCGTGGCCAGCGCTGGCGCCTCGTCCGTGTACGTGTAGATGATCTTCATCGGGGCCTCGTGCGGGGACCTGCGGGAGCGCGGTGCAGCGAACGTTAGGACCCCCCGGTGAACGCTGCCCGATCGCGCTCGCCTGACCGATGTTCCAGCGACCTTTTCCCACGGCCTGCGCACGCATTAGGGTCGCCCGATCCCGATCAGGTGAGCCGACGTGAGCATCCCCACGCGCAGCGCAACCCAGCGTCGCGAGGCCCTGGCGAAGGCGGTCGAGGCGCGCCGCGCGCGAGCGGCGGTGAAGGCGCGGGTGCGGGCGGGGGAGGTGTCGGTGCGCGAGGTGATCGCCATCGCGCGACAGGTCGATCCCACTGGGGACGACGCGTTCGTGGCGTCGATGCGCGTCCAGGACCTCCTCGAGGCACTGCCCTCGGTCGGCAACGTGCGGGCCCGCCGACTGATGGAGGACCTCGACATCGCCCCGTCGCGCCGCCTCCGGGGGCTCGGGCCCCGCCAGGAAGCCGCGCTGCTTGACGTTGTCGACCGACGGTGAGGGGCCTGGGGGACCCAGGGGGACTGCTTGTCGTGGTCTCCGGACCGTCCGGCGTCGGCAAGGGGACCGTCGTGGAGGGGTTGCTCACGCGGGTCGACGATGCGGTCCGCTCCGTCTCGGTGACAACCCGTGATCCGCGTCCGGGGGAGGTCGACGGCGTGGACTACCACTTCGTCGACGAGGCGCGGTTCCACGAGCTCGTCGAGTCGGACGCCCTCCTCGAGTGGGCCGAGTACGCCGGATCCCTCTACGGCACCCCGGCAGATCCCGTCGACCGCGCCGTCGACAACGGTCAGGTCGTGATCCTCGAGATCGAGGTGAACGGCGCGCTCCAGGTCCGCCAACGTCGTGAGGATGCGCTCCAGGTCTTCCTGCAGCCCCCGTCGGTCGCGGAGCTCGAACGCCGCCTGCGCGGACGTGGCACCGAGTCCGAGCTGGAGATCCGCCGCCGGCTGAAGGTGGCGAAGGCGGAGATGAAGTCCGCCGGCCATTTCGACGTCCTGCTGGTCAACGAGGACGTCGGGGCCTGTGTCGAGCGGCTGGCCGGCGTCATTCGCCGGGCTCGCAGCGCCGGCGGCAGCAGCGCCTGATGGGCGGCGTCGGTGGCGGGGATGGGGACCCCACCGGTACCCTCGGCGCCTCAGGGCCCTGCGGCCACGTTCTCCCGTGATTTTCGCGCGCCTGCCCGCGCGCACCGTGAAAGGCACTCGCCATCGCGCACATCGACGACCTCATGACCAAGGTGGACACCAAGTTCCACCTCGTGCACCTCTCCGCCAAGCGCGCACGAGAGATCAACGACTACTACGCGCAGCTGGGGGAGGGCCTCCAACAGCACGTCCCGCCCCTCGTGTCGACGCCGTCGAACAAGCCGCTGTCGGTCGCCCTCGAGGAGATCGCCCAGGAAAAGGTGATCCCGACCGAGGCCACCGAGGAGCAGTACGTCGACCCGCTCGCGGACCTCGAGTTCGAGTCCACCGACGAGTGATGTGACCATGACCGGGGCGCAGCTGAACGGACGTCGGGTCCTGCTCGGCGTCACGGGAGGCATCGCCGCCTACAAGGCCGCGTTGCTCGCACGCCTCCTCGTCCAGGCCGGCGTGCAGGTCGACACGGTGCTGACGCGTGCCGCTCGCGAGTTCATCGGCCCCGCAACGTTCGAGGGCATCACCGGACGCGCCTGCCGCTCGTCCGTCTTCGACGCGGTCCACGACGAAACGCACGTCGCCCTGGCCCGCGCCGCAGATGCCATCGTCGTCTACCCGGCGACGGCGCACCTGTTGGCCAAGGCTGCCAGTGGCCTTGCGGACGACCTGTTGACGACCAGCCTGCTCGCTGCCACCTGCCCCGTCGTGCTGGCTCCGGCGATGCACACCGAGATGTGGGGGCACCCGGCGACCCAGGCCAACGTCGCCACCCTCCACGCTCGGGGCATCATGATCGTCGGGCCGGCCGCTGGTCCGCTGATGGGCGGTGACGAGGGCGTCGGCCGCGTCGTGGATCCCGAGGAGGCCCTGGATGCCGTCGCCGCCGCCATCGGCCCGGGGGACCTCGCCGGCCTGACCGTCGTCGTGACCGCCGGTGGCACCCGCGAGCCCATCGACCCGGTGCGCTTCCTCGGCAACCGGTCGAGCGGCAAGATGGGATTCGCGATCGCAGACCAGGCTGCACGGCGAGGAGCGATGACGCACCTCGTCGCGGCCCCCACCCCGCTGTTCACCCCGCCCGGCGTCGAGCGCCACGACGTCGTCACGGCCCGCGAGATGCACAAGCGGGTCATGGAGTTGGCATCGGACGCCGATGTCATCATCAAGGCGGCGGCCGTCGCCGACTTCCGACCGGCGGCAACCGCCGAGCACAAGGTCAAGAAGGCCGATGGGACGCCGCAGGTCGAGCTCGTCCCCAATCCGGACATCCTCGCCGACCTCGGGGCCCAGCGGCGTTCGAGCGGCCGCCAGCGTCCGATCCTCGTGGGGTTCGCGGCCGAGACACGTGACGTCGAGGCCGCCGGCCGGGGCAAGCTCGAGCGCAAGGGGGCCGACCTGCTGGTCGTCAACGACGTCTCGCAGCACGATGCGGGCTTCGGCGTGGACACCAATCGTGTCGTGATCCTGCGGGCCGACGGGTCCCGACACGAGGTTCCGTTTGGCCGCAAGCATGCCATCGCCGATGTCCTGCTCGACGAGGTGCTCGCCCGCCTCGATTAGCATCGTCGCCTCGACGTCACCTGCTCCATCGCCCCTGGGGGTCGCCGTTGTCCGATCGCACCCTGTTCACCTCCGAGTCCGTCACCGAGGGACATCCCGACAAGCTCGCGGACCAGATCTCGGACGCCGTCCTCGACGCCATCCTGGCCGAGGACCCCAATGGCCGCGTCGCCTGCGAGACGCTGGTGACCACGGGGCAGATCGTCGTGGCCGGCGAGATCTCGACCGAGTGCTACGTCGACATCGCCGGCGTGGCCCGTGAGACCATCAAGGACATCGGCTACAACTCGCACGAGGCCGGTTTCGACGGTGACGTCTGTGGCGTGTCCGTCGCGATCGACGCCCAGTCCGAGGACATCGCGCAGGGCGTCGACGACTCCTACCACCACCGCCGCGAGGGTGGCGAGGACCCCTATGGCATCCAGGGGGCTGGCGACCAGGGAATGATGTTCGGGTACGCCTGCGACGAGACCGACAGTCTCATGCCGCTGCCGATCCACCTGGCCCACCGGATGGCGGAGCGGCTGGCAGCCGTGCGCAAGTCCGGCCAGGTGCCCTACCTCGGACCGGATGGCAAGACGCAGGTGACCGTCGAGTACGAGGACGGTGTCCCGCGCGCCGTCAGGACCGTCGTGCTGTCCACGCAGCATCGTGACGAGGTGGACCTCGACACGCTCCTGCGCCCCGACATCGAGGAGGCCGTCATCCGGCCGCTGCTCCCGGACGACCTCGACACCTCCGACGTGCGCATCTACGTCAATCCGACCGGTCGATTCGTGAAGGGTGGCCCGGTCGCCGACGCCGGATTGACCGGACGCAAGATCATCGTCGACACGTACGGCGGCTACGCCCGTCACGGCGGCGGGGCGTTCAGCGGCAAGGACCCGTCGAAGGTCGACCGATCCGCGGCGTACGCGACCCGCTGGGTCGCCAAGAACGTCGTGGCCGCCGGCCTCGCCACCAAGTGCGAGCTGCAGGTCGCCTACGCCATCGGCGTCGCCGAGCCACTGTCCTTGCTGGTGGAGACGTTCGGAACCGAAACGGTCGACCCGGCCAAGATCGAGATCGCCGTGCGCGAGGTCTTCGACCTCCGGCCGGCTGCCATCATCGAGGCGCTCGCGCTGCGGGCTCCGGGGTACCGGACCACGGCGGCATACGGTCACTTCGGACGCGAGGGCGATCGGTTCACGTGGGAGCGGACCGACCGGGTCGAGGAACTGCGGACCGCCGCCGGGGCGTGACCCCCAAGCGGGGCAACGGGGCTGCACCCGTGTATGCCCGGGTCGTCGTGGACCTCGAGCCACGACATCTCGACCGCCCCTTCGACTACGTCGTGCCCGACGATCTCGTCGGATCCTGTGGCGTCGGCGCACGCGTCGAGGTGGTGTTTGCGGGCCGGAGGCGCCTCGGGCTCGTGGTCGGCACCGGGTCGGACACGGCATTTGACGCCAGTCGCGTGCGACCCATCCGGCGGGTCCTCGGTGACCACCGCTGGGTGGGTCCGGAGGAGCTGACGCTGCTCGAGTGGGCGGCGACTCGTTGGGCCAGCCCGTTGGCCCATGTCGTGCGCCATGCCCTCCCCAAGCGCGTGGTGGCCGTCGAAGCGGCCGCTGCCGAGGCCGGCTGGTACCTCGCGCACGGGCCGGCGCCAGCGGCCGCGTCCCCGACACCGTTGCCCGTCGAGTGGCGGCCCTATGGCGGTCCCGGACTGCTGGACGACCTGGCGGTCGGCCGGTCCCGGCTGCACTGGTGGTGGCCGACGGCCGACGAGGACGTCGCCCAACGAACCCTCGAGCTCGCCCATGCCGTGCTCGACATGGGGCGAAGCGTGCTGCTGCTGACCCCCGGCCCGACATCGGCCATCGGGGATGCCCTCGCAGGGATCGACGGTGCCATCGACGTTCGGACGGCCAAGGAACGGGCGCTCTATCGAGGCTGGCTGGAGGCCCGGCACGGTCGGGCACGCGTGCTGGTCGGCCAGCGGGCGGTCGCCTTCTGGCCGGCATCCGAGCTCGGGCTCGTGGTCGTCGAGGACGAGGCGTCACCCAGCCACAAGGAACAGCGAAGCCCCCGGCACCATGTCCGCGAGGTCGCCCTCGAGCGGGCCCGCCGGGCGGACGCCATCTGCCTGCTGACGGGGATGATCCCGTCCGCTGCGCTGCGGGGCCTGCTGGCGGCACGGCGCATCACGCCGCTGCGATCCAGCCGCGACCACGAGCGAGCGGCGGCCCCGGCCGTGATGCTCCTCGGCGACGACGCGGTGCCGACGCGGTTGCCGTCGCGGGCCGTCAAGGCCCTGCGGGCTGCGACCGAGGCCGGTCGTTACGGCATCGTCTTTGCCTCGCAACGTGGCGAGGGTTCGGCGTTGACGTGCACCAACGACCGCACGATGGCCCGTTGCGAACGCTGTGAGGCTCTGCTCGCGCGCACGTCGGACAGGACTGGTCGCCTCGAGTGTCCGCGGTGCCAGCACCGCACGCGTACGGCCTGGCGGTGCCCAACCTGCGGCGCCGCTGAGCTGACGGTCCTGTCGGCGGGCGCCGAACGTCTCCGGGACGAGCTGCAACGCTCGCTCGGCGTCGAGGTCGCCGCCCTCGAGGGCTATGCCCCGCAGGCGCCGCCGCCCCCGGCCGTGCTCGTGATGACAAGGGGCAGCGTCACGAACGCGGCGCCCGGCCCGGTCGGCGCTGCCGTCCTGTCCGACCTCCAACGACTGGCTG
>JAWWBG010000052.1:0-13405 GCA_033721095.1 Nitriliruptorales bacterium | reverse complement strand
AGGGGCACACCGCCCACGCCACCGAACAGGAGGCTCGCGAGGAGACCCTGCAGATGTGGGAGGTCTATCGCGAGTTCTCGGAGAACGTGGCGGCGATCCCGATGCTGGCGGGCGAGAAGACACCGGGGGAGCGGTTCGCGGGCGCCGTGTCGACGTACACGATCGAAGGGATGATGCGCGACGGCAAGGCGTTGCAGTGCGGCACGTCCCACTACCTCGGCACGAACTTCGCCGAGGCGTTCGACATGCGCTTCCAGGACGAGAACAACGAGCAGCAGCTGTGCCACACCACGTCGTGGGGCATGTCGACCCGGATGATCGGCGCGATCATCCTCGGTCACGGTGACGACGCCGGTCTCGTGGTGCCGCCCCGGCTCGCGCCGGTCCAGGTCGTCATCCTGCCGATCGGCCGCGGCGAGGACGGTGACCGCACGGCGGCCGCCGCCCGTGATCTTGCCCATCGACTGGAGGCCGCCGGTGCACGGGTCGAGGTCGACGACCGTGACCAGTCGCCGGGCTTCCGAATCAACGACGCCGAGCTGCGCGGCATCCCCTTCCGGGTCGAGCTCGGCCCGCGTGACCTCGAGGCCGGCCAGGTCCTCGTGGCCCCGCGCGTTGGCGAGGTCGACGAAAAGGGGCGCGTCGTCAAGGCGGCCATGACCCCGGACGAGCTCGTCGACTCGATCGGTGCCCGGCTCGACGCGTACCACGATCAGCTGCTGTCGCGCGCCCGCGCCTTCCGTGAGGAACGGACGACGGTGGTCGACGACTTCGATGCGTTCACGACTCGGGTCGCGGACGGTTTCGCGGTGGCCTTCCACTGTGGCGAGCCGACCTGCGAGGACGAGATCAAGGCCGACACCGCGGCGACGCCGCGAGCCATTCCCGCCGACGGTTCGGATGAGTCCGGCGCCTGCGTGCGTTGCGGGAACCCGTCCGCGTACGGCAAGCGCGTCGTCTTCGGCAAGGCCTACTGAAGCGGAGAGGGCATGGCGGTCTACCGGGACCAGGGGATCGTCCTGCGCACCTACAAGCTGGGCGAGACCGACCGCATCATCCACCTGCTCACGCAGGGACGCGGCAAGGTTCGCGCCGTGGCCAAGGGCGTCCGACGGCCCGGGTCACGATTCGGCGGTCGCCTCGAACCGTTCGGCCATGTGGACCTCCAGCTGTACGAGGGCCGCAACCTCGACGTGATCAACCAGGTCGAGCTGCTGGCCTCCCACCACCACGTGCGCGAGGACTTCGCGCGGTCGGCGGCTGCCAACGTCATGGCCGAGCTCACCGACGTGGTGGCCCAGGAGGGCGAGCGGGACAACGCGCTGTTCCTGTTGCTGCGTGCCGCCCTCCAGGCCCTCGACGCCTGCCCACCCGATCCGGCGATCTTCGCGGACGCGTTCCTGCTGCGGGTCGCCTCGCTGGTCGGCTTCCACGTCTTCACGGACGCCTGTGCCATCTGCCGGACGCCCGGACCCCACGCCTTCCTGTCGGTGACGCGGGGTGGGACGCTGTGTGCCGACTGCGCGCCGTCCGGGACCAAGGCGGTGTCGCCGGGTGTCATCGCCGTGGTCGGGCTGCTGGCCTCGCGGGAGTGGACGCCGCTGCCGGCGGCGGCGACCGCCGACGGGCACGCCCATGCCTCCGAGTTCGCGCGCGCGTTCGTCGAGCACCACCTCGACCGTCGGCTGCGGTCCTGGGACCTGCTGCCGCGGGGTGAGGACGCTGGATGGGAGCCAACGTGAGTGACGACCGCCACTGGCTGCGCCGTGCGATCACGTTGGCCGCCGAGGGTTCGGGGCGTGGAGATGGCGGGCCCTTCGGTGCCGTCATCGTGCGTGGCCACGTCGCGATCGGCGAGGGCTGGAACCGCGTCCTGGCCAGGCCGGACCCGACGGCGCACGCCGAGGTCGAGGCCATCCGCGCGGCAGCCGAGGCCATCGGCAGCCACCGACTCGACGGCGCCGTCGCCTACGCCTCCTCCGAGCCGTGCCCGATGTGCTGGACCGCCCTGCGCTGGGCGCGCATCGAGCGGCTCGTCTACGCGGCGGGGCGCGAGGCTGCCACGCGCATCGGGTTCGACGATGCGCGGTTCTGGAGCGATGACGCCGAGGGCGGTGCGGACACCCTCGAGGTCACGCAGATGCTCGAGGACGAGGCGTCGGTCGTCATGGATGCCTGGGGGCGCACTCCTGGCCGCCAGCTCTATTGACTGCCATGACTGCGCCGACGCTCGATCCCAGCCGCATCCCGACCCACGTCGCCATCATCATGGACGGCAACGGACGTTGGGCCAACGAGCGTGGCCTGCCCCGGACGGCCGGGCACGAAGCCGGTGAGGAGGCGCTGTTCCGAGCCGTGGAGGGCGCCCTCGACCTGGGCGTCGGCTGGCTGACCGTGTATGCGTTCTCGACGGAGAACTGGAAGCGCTCGCCGGACGAGGTTCGGTGGCTGATGCACTTCAACGAGCAGCTGCTGCTCCGCCGTGCCGACGAGCTCGATGAACGTGGGGTCCGTGTTCGGTTCATCGGCCGCCGCGACCGCCGTGTCCGCCGACGGATCCTCGAGTTGGTCGACCAGACCGTCGCGCGGACGGCCGCGAACACTCGCATGACCTTCACCGTCGCGTTCAACTACGGCGGCCAGGCCGAGCTGGTCGACGCCGCACGCCAGGTCGCCGAGGACCATCGTGCCGGACGGCTCAAGCGGATCACCGAACGGTCGGTGGCCGCTCGCCTCTACGACCCCGAGATGCCACCGGTGGACCTGCTGATCCGGACCTCCGGCGAGCAGCGGACCTCGAACTTCCTCATCTGGCAGGCCGCCTACGCCGAGCTGGTGTTCACGCCGGTGCTGTGGCCCGACTTCGACGAGGACGAGCTGGCCCGGTGCGTCGTCGAGTTCCAGCGACGGGAGCGTCGGTTCGGCAGCGCCGAGGATCGCCCCGGCGGTTGAAGCCGACGCGCCAGCTCGGTCGATCGCGTCAGCGGCGCAGGGCCACGCGCCGCAATCCGCGCCGCCGGCGATGCTTCGGCAGCCGCCGGCCGATCACCTTGCCCAGATGCCACACGATGCCGTAGGTCATGCCCCACAGGATCCCGCCCTCGAGCTTGACGGCGCGGAACGGGGTCGGCACGCCGTTCACCCGGTACCACGTCCGCCGGGCGGGGTCGAAGAGGTCGTCGATCGGAACCCAGAAGGCGTGGGCGACCTCACCCTCCTCGGGGGTGAGGTCGGGCATCTCGTCGAGCATCCAGACATGCACGGCGACGACGGCGCTGAACACCCGGCCGGCCATGTCGTTGAGCCGTCCGTCGGCGGGCCCCAGCTCGATGCCCACCTCCTCGAACGTCTCGCGGCGCGCGGTTTCCTCGAGATCCTCGTCCGGATGGTCCTGCTTGCCCCCGGGCAGCGCGACGTGACCCGACCAGGGGTCGCCGTCGCGTTCGGCCCGACGAATCATGAGGACGTTCGGTGTCCCGTCGTGGTCGGGCGCGACGATCAGCGCCGTCGACGCAAGCCACTGACGAGAACGCGGCCGCCACACGCGGGGACGGTGCGCCGAGATCGCGGCCGCAATCTGGTCGAGATCGGTCACGCGGCAACCAGGGCGTCGAGCAGGCTCGAGGCGCCGATCCGGAAGGTGTCTGCTGTGGCCGTGCCCCAGAGCGCGTCGGCCTGCGCCAGGTAGCCGGTCGCCTGCTCCAGGCTCCGGACGCCACCGGCCACCTTGACGCCGCCACGGCGCTGTTCGCGAACGGCCTCGAGCAGCACGCGCGTGGCCTCGGGTGTTGCTGCGCCGGCCTGACCGGTCGAGGTCTTGAGGAAGTCCGCGCCCGCCTCCAACGCGGTGGCACAGGCATGCCGCAGGGCCGCCGGGTCCGAGATCTCTGCGGTCTCCAGGATCACCTTGAGAGTGGCCTCTCCTGCGGCCTTGCGCAGGGTGGCCAGTTCGCTCGCCAGCTCGCCCCACTGCGAAGCGAGGACCTTGGCACGGTCGATGGGCACGTCGACCTCGTCGACGCCGAGGGCGACGACGTGCTCGATCTCGGCAGCCCGGATGGCAAGCGGGGATCGTGCGTGCGGAAAGGCACCGGCGACGGCCGCCACGCGAACCGGTGTTCCATCGAGCATGCTGACGGCCACGTCGGCACGGTCCGCGTGGACGCACACGGCAGCCACCGACGGCAGGCCGCCACCGGGCGTGACTGCGTGCTGGCAGAGGGCCACCACGTCCTGCCGCTGGTCGGTGGCGTGCAGCGTGGTCAGGTCGAGGAGCGAGCACAGTCGCGCACGGACACCGGAAGGGTCGGTCACGGGCACTCCTCGGACGGAGCGCCGAGGGTAGGTGGGCGTCGGCTCGCAGCCACCCGCCGATAGCCTCGACCCTGCGTGGGGCAGCTCCCACGATCACACCTGCGACGACTCCGCGCAGCCAGCCCGGAGCGATCAAGGATCCCCGATGACCACCGAACCATCCGTGACGGTCGAGCTCGCCACGATCGTCGAGCTCTGCAAGCGCCGCGGCATCATCTTCCCGACCGCCGAGATCTACGGCGGTGTCCGCTCCACCTGGGACTACGGACCTCTCGGTGTCGAGCTCAAGGAGAACATCAAGCGCCAGTGGTGGCGTTCGATGGTCCAGCTCCGCGATGACGTGGTCGGGATGGAACAGGCGATCCTCGGGCCGACGGAGGTCTGGGAGGCCTCCGGCCACCTCGAGAACTTCACGGACCCGCTGGTCGAGTGCGCCAACTGCAACAACAGGTTCCGGGAGGACCACCTCATCGAGGACCAGGGCGCCGACGTCGAGCTGACCTGTCCGAACTGTGGCGAGGTCGGCAGGTTCGGGGACGCCCGCAACTTCAACCTCATGTTCAAGACCCACTCCGGGCCGATCGAGTCCGATGCCAACGTTGTGTGGCTGCGACCGGAAACCGCCCAGGGGATGTTCGTCGACTTCGCGACCATCCAGCGAGCCACGCGCAAGAAGCCGCCGTTCGGGATCGCCCAGATGGGCAAGTCGTTCCGCAACGAGATCACGCCCGGCAACTTCATCTTCCGCACCCGTGAGTTCGAGCAGATGGAGATGGAGTGGTTCTGCGAGCCGGGGACCGACGAGGAGTGGCACCAGTACTGGATCGACAGCCGCATGGACTGGTACGTCGACCTCGGCATCCGCCGCGAGAACCTGCGCATCCGCGAGCACGACGCCGACGAGCTGAGCCACTACGCCAAGCGGACCGTTGACGTCGAGTACTTCTTCCCGGACGCCTCCATGGGCTGGTCCGAGCTGGAGGGGATCGCCAACCGCACCGACTTCGACCTGACCGCACACGGCAACGCGTCCGGGTCCGACCTGTCCTACTTCGACCAGCCGAATGACCGCAAGTACGTGCCGTACGTGATCGAGCCCGCAGCCGGGGCGACCCGCGCGACGCTGGCGTTCCTCTTTGATGCCTACGCGGTCGAGCAGGCACCGGACGCCAAGGGCGAGATGCAGGAGCGCACCGTCCTCAAGCTCGACCGGCGACTGGCCCCCTACAAGGTCGCCGTGCTGCCGCTGTCCAAGAAGGACGAGCTTCGTCCGCTCTCACGCGAGGTCTTCGACATGCTCAAGACCGAGTGGATGTGCGACTACGACGAGACGCAGGCCATCGGCCGCCGCTACCGCCGGCAGGACGAGATCGGGACCCCGTACTGCGTCACGATCGACTTCGATTCGCTCGAGGACAAGGCCGTCACCGTCCGCGAGCGCGACACCATGCACCAGGACCGCGTGTCGGTCGACCGGCTGCTCGAGTACCTCAAGGGTGAGCTGGGGTGAGGTTCAACGGTCCCAGCGCTCGGCGGCCCGCGCACGCGTGAGCAGGCTGATCTCGCCCTCGAGGTGCTCCAACCGGGCGAGGGCGGCGCCGAGGGCACGAACGGCGAAGGCCACGACGGTCAGCAGCGCCCCGAGCCCGAATCCCGACAGCCACAGGACGGCGGCCAGGCCCGTGTTGCCGTCGTTCTGCATGAGGCCGCCGGCGACGATGCCGCCGACGCCGATGAGGTAGGCCAGTGCCTGGCTGATCGTGGCAACGCCGCGAAGGTCGCGTGGTGACGGAATCTCGTCCATCGCCCATCCATTCATCGCTGTCACGGTTGGCGAGTTGCTCGACCTGCCCGGCGAACGAACGCGACCTGTCGAGTCGCCGTTCGTTGGGTCTCGTGCGCCCGCGACGGGCCCTTCGGAAACTTCCGGGAGGAGCTGTCATGAGCAGCGTAGCCATGGCCCAACTGGCTGCCGGAGGGTTCGTGGCGTCCGCGAATTCGCCCGAGGGCCTCGATACGCTCGACGCCTTGGAGGTGCGGCTGTGATTGCGGACCCCTCGTCCTGGGACGAGGCCGTGGCGCGGCTCGAGGAAGTCCTCGCTGCGCATCCGTTCGACCGCGCCCTGCCCCCGCTGGACACCCTCCTCGAAGCCGCTGGGGTGGACCGCGAGATCCTCGAGGAGGACGAGCGAGCCCAGAAGATCCTCGCCGAGGCGATCCGGGCGCGGCCGCTGTCAACGCTGGACGCGATCGCCGAGGTGCGCACCGAGGTCGAGGTGCTCGCCGTCGAGATCGGCATGTTGCACCGGCAGCTAGAGGGTGAGGCCCTCACCAGCGATGAGCTCGACGATGCCGGTCGTCGCCTCGCCGAGATCCGCGCGCTCCTCGACGAGACGGGCGAGTCCCTGTAGCCGTTCGCTCACGGCGCCCCCGGTCGCGGCCTACTTGACCAGGATCCGCCCGCCGCCGCACTCACCATCCTTGTCGAGGGTCGTGTCGGCGGCCCCGAGGTGCAGGCCCGTCAGGTTGGCGACTGGCTGCACGACGTTCGTGTCCACCGCCGCCAACACCGGGCGGAGGGCTGCCACGACGTCGCTCGCGAGCGTGGCCGGGTTGAGCAGGCCGAGCGGATCGAGGGCTGCATCGGGCAGCAGCACGACCTGGACCTGGTAGTTGCCCGGATCGAGCATCCCGGCGATGTCGATGGTCGTGCCACCGCCCGAGACCGTCTCGGGCAGTGGGTCGTGGACGCCGATGAACGTCGATGGTGCAGCGGCTTCGGTGACTCGGATCTGCACCTGCGCGATGTTGAGCGTCGGGCCGATCAGGGGCGTGTACCGCAGGGTCGCCACCGTTCCCCAGTCACCCGGGTTGGCGCCACCGATCCACGCCGTGGCCGCTGCGGTGGTCGTCTCTGACTGGGCGCCGCGGGTCGTGCCATCGTTGAGGCACCACGCGTTGGTCGCGGCAGCGCGTGCCTGGCCGCCGTCGACGTGCAAGGGCAGCGAGATCACCAGCGGGTCATACGCCTGGTAGACGGTCGGGTTCAGCGTCGCCTGGAAGTCGAAGTCGAGCTGTGACGTCTCCGCCCACGTGAACCAGTCGTTCGCAGCGGGATTCCAACGGGCAGGGCCGGCGGCGAACTGCTCGGGCTCGATCACCTCGAGGTCGAATCCGGCACTGGTCACGCCTGGCAGGACGGCCTCGAGGCCGTCAACGTCGGCGAACGACGATCCGTTGCCGGCCACCAGCGTGCCGCGCACGAGGTCGAACATGTTGAACGAGAGGTCGGCGACGCTGCCAACCCGGCCGGACGTGACGTTGATGATGTCGCCGATCGTCACGGTCAACGAGCTGTCCACGTCGGCGGCCAACTGGGTCATGATGGTCGCGGCCGTGAGGCTGGCGGCGTCGCCCTGGTTCGTCAGCGCGTTGGCCGAGGCCGTGAACACGTTGGCGATCGTGAACGTGGACGAGTCGAGGACAGCGCTCGGGGTACCGGCCGTGATCCCTAGCTCGGTGAAGAGCTCACCGAGGGCGAGGTTGGCACCGATCAGGCCGTTGTAGTCCGCGACCGCGAGGCTGACCGACCCGACGTTCGGGGCCGGATCGCTCTGGTCGCTCCACAGCTCGTTCATGATCGTGGCCTCGTCACTGTCGATCGTGACGACGGAGCTGCCGACCTTGAGGGACACGTTGTTCTCGACGACGGCAATGGCCTCCTTGACGACCTGGTTCGTCCCCGACGTCATCGCCGAGCCGATGAACAGGGACTCGACGTTCGAGGTCGTCTGGACGAACACGGCTGATGGGAACTCGTCGTGGCAGTTGCCGGGCGAGTTGCTGATGTTGCCGTGCCAGACGCAGAACTCGTTGGCGTCGGGATCCCAGACGCCCAGGTACACCTCGGACACGCGCGCATCGGTGGCGCGCCCCTCGGCGCCCGTGTTCTCCGCCAGTGAGCTTGCAGCGAGGTTTTCTGCTCGTGCCTGGGCGTCCCAGCCGCTGCTGACGCTCCAGTTCGCGGTCTCGACGTTCCACAGGTCCGTGATGGCGCGCAACGCATCCAGCGCGGCACGATCGGTTGCGCCCTGCTGGTCGCGGCTCGACCAGGCCACGCGGCCGAGATCCACGGCGAGCGTCGCCGCGGCGATCACCGCCACGATGGCCCCGACGGCCAGGATGGAAATCGAGCCGCCGTCGCGCTGGCTGCGCAGCGCGACGCTCATGATCCCTGGCTCAGCTGGACGGTCGCGGAGGCCTCCAGGGTGTCCGGGACAGCGACGTCGAACAGCACCGGGACAATGGGTGCGGTCGCCCACGGGTAGGTGATCTCGACGGTCAGGCAGTCCAGTGCCAGGTCGTAGTCGCACTCGTGGACATCGACGGTCACCGTGGCGTTGGCCACGAGGTCGGGATGCCAGTCCAGCTGGTCGGTCGTGACCAGGTTCATGGCGAAGGCCTCGATGGCAAGGGTGTCCGCGCCGTTGTCATCGATGACGCCGTACGCGGGGCAGCAGGCGTCGGGGATCCGGTTGGGCTCGCCCTGCGTGATCGTCGCCCGGGCGGCCTCGCTGGCGCCGTGGGTCATGTTCTGCTGGACGGCGAAGATCACGCCGTAGGCGATGATTCCCCACAGCAGCGTCATGAACAGGGCTGCCACGATCGCGAACTCGAGGATGACCGCCCCGCGGTCTGGTGTCGCACGCCGGGGACGTGGGCTGCTCATGGCAGGACCACGGCATTGATCGTCGTGTCGACGCGCTCGGCGAGCGTCTTGTCGACGAGCAGGTTGTAGACCTCGACGAGCTGGTCGCCGAGGACCAGCAGCACGGCGATGAGCAGCGCACCGACGGCGGCCACGACCAGCCCGTACTCGACCGTGACTGCGCCCTCGTCACGACGTCGATCGCTCATCGCGCTGTCCTGGTCGAACCGGCCCACTGTCAGTGTCGACCAGGCCGGGGGTGGTTCGGATGGGCCAATCGGAGGATTTGTCCATGGCCCAACACGGCTGGTCAGCGTCCTCATCACGCCAGCAGCGTCTCGGCGATCCGGATCGCCGCCGGGCCGAGGATCACGATGAACAGCGACGGGAGGATGAACATCATCAGGGGGAAGAGGAGCTTGACCGGGAGCTTGGCGGCGGCCTCACGGGCCCGCTGGCGCCGGCGGCGCCGCATCTCCTCGGCCTGGGTCTTGAGGGTGCGGCTCATCGGCATGCCGAGTGCGTCGGCCTGGACCATCGCGAGCACGAAGCCCGACAGGTCCGGGACCTCGGTGCGGGCGGACAGGTTGCGCAGGGCTTCCGCTCGGGACAGGCCCAGCTCCATCTCGCTCAGCACGTGCGCGAGCTCGTGGCCCAAGGGCGTGTCGAAGCGTTCGGTGACCGCGGCCATGCCCGATTCGAAGCTGACACCGGCCTCGACCGAGATGGCCAACAGGTCGAGGGCATCCGGCAGGTCGCTGGTGATCGAGTCGACCCGGTCCTCGCGGGCGCTCGACAGGCGGGCGTTCGGCAGCGCGGCCACGGCGGCGCCGCCGAGAATGCCGATGAACACACGCTGTGCGGTGGCGTCGAACGGGATCACGGCTGGGCCCACGACCGCGACCGTGATGCCCGCGAGGCCCGCCAGCATCTGGAGGCTCAGGAACTCCTCGGCGGAGATCCGGCCGGCGAGTCCGGCGAGGACGATCTTGTGCCGCAGGGTCTCGATGTGGTTGGACGGCAGCAGGGCGGACAGGCTGCGGGTGACCAGGTCGGCAATCGGCTTGGCCACACGGGCGAACAGGCTCTCCTCGAGCCGCTCCTGGTACTCGTCGAGTGGTCCCTGGGCGATGCCGCCGTCGATGTCGGCCAGCACCTGCTCCAACGAGTCGCTGGCGCGCTCGCGGAAACCTGCCTGCATCAGCCAGAGCCCGACGAGGACGATCACGGCTCCGGCCACGAGTTCGAAGCCGGTCACAGGTCCACCGCCTTGACCATCCGGAGGATGACCCACAGCCCGATGCCGCTCAGGAGGATCCCGGCGACCAGTGCGATGAGCCCCAGCCCCGAGAACAGCGCGGACAGGTAGTCCGGGTTGGTCATCTGCACCCAGCCGGCCACGAACAGTGGCAGGGCCGACAGGATGTAGGCGGACAGCCGGCCTTCCGCCGTCAGCACGCGGACCTCGCGACGGACCTCCTCTCGGTCGCGCATGAAGTCGGCAAGCGTGAACAGCAGCTCGGCGAGCTCGCCGCCGACGGTCTGTTGGATCTTGACCGCGTGGACGACCCATTCGAAGTCGCGTGACTGGATGCGATCCGACATGCGCAGCAGTGCGTCGGGCAGCGGCACACCCAGCCGTGTCTCCGCGACGGTGCGCTCGAACTCCTCCGAGATCGGCGGCTGCGACTCGGTGATCAGCAGCTGGATGGCCCGCAACAGCGTGTGGCCGGCCTGCAGCGACGAGGCGATCAGCGACAGGGCGTTGGGCAGCTGTTCCTCGAAGGCCTTCTCGCGTCGCGCGATCCGGATGTTCAGCCAGGCCGAGGCAAGGACGGGGACCACGATGAGCCCGAGGATCCCGAACAGCAGCTGGTTGGACAGCGCGAGCAGCCAGGTCGCGATCGCGGCTGCCGCCAGGGCAACGCCGAGACCGAACTCGCCGGGTCGCAGCGGGATCCGTGCCGACTCGAGCTTGCGGGCGAGGTTCTCGGCCAGGTCGAGACGCTCCAGCATCAGGTCGACGGCACCGGCACCGGGCTGGAGGAGCCCGAGTCGCTGCACGACCTCCTCGGGGACGATGTCCTCCTCCGCGAAGGGCATCTCGAGGATCTGCATGAGCTCCTGCTCGCGGGCGCGAGCCCGCAACAACAGGGCGACGACCACGGTGGTCATGCCCGCCGCGACAACGAGCGCCGCCACCAGCTCCATGTCAGCTCTTCTTGGCGACGCGTGGCTTCGCCGCACGCGGACGCAGGATCTCGGAGGGCACGGTGATCCCGTGGGCCTTCATCTGTTCGAGGAACTTGGGTCGGAGACCGGTTGGCTCGGCGGCGCCGGTGTAGCGACCGTTGTCGTCGGTACGCGGGTCGTAGCGGTAGATCTCCTGGAGGAGGACGGCGCGATCCTCCATGCCCTGGATCTCCTGGACGGACGTGACCTTGCGGGAACCGTCGGGGAGGCGCTGGATCTGGATGATGACGTCGATGGCACTCGCGATCTGCTCGCGGATGGCCTTCTCGGGAAGCTCGAACCCCGCCATGAGCACCAGCATCTCCAGGCGCGTCAAGGCGTCCCGTGCGCTGTTCGCGTGAATCGTCGTCAGCGAACCCTCGTGGCCCGTGTTCATGGCCTGGAGCATGTCGAGGGCCTCGCCACCACGACACTCGCCGATGACGATTCGGTCGGGCCGCATCCGCAACGTGTTGCGGACCAGGTCGCGGATGGTCACCTCGCCACGGCCCTCGGTGTTCGCCGGCCGGGACTCCAGCGAGATGACGTGGGGTTGCTGGAGCTGGAGCTCGGCAGAGTCCTCGACCGTGACGATCCGTTCGTCCTCGGGGATGAACCGGGAGAGCACGTTCAGCAGCGTCGTCTTGCCGGTCCCCGTCCCGCCGGACACCAGCATGTTGAGCTTGCCGCGGACCGCCGCCTCGAGCAGGACGGCCATGTCGTCCGACATCGTCCCGAACGAGATCAGGTCCTGCGCCGTGAACGGATCCTCCGAGAAGCGCCGGATCGTCAGGACGGCGCCCTTGAGGGCCAGCGGCGGGATGATCGCGTTCACGCGCGAGCCGTCGGGCAGGCGGGCGTCGACCATGGGACTGGACTCGTCCACCCGGCGTCCGACGGCTGACACGATCCGCTCGATGACGGCCCGGTACGAGGCGTCGTCGGCGAACTTCACGTCGGTCTGGACCAGCTTGCCCTTGCGCTCGATCCAGACGTCGTTGTAGGCGTTGCACATCACCTCGTTGACATCCGGGTCGGTCAACAGCTCGTCCAGCGGGCCGTAGCCGAGCGTGTCACTGAGGAAGTTCTCGATGAAGGTCTTGCGCTGCGAGGCCGGAATGTTGATGTCGTCACGACGCAGCACGCGGTCGGCGACCGCCATGATCTCCTCTTCGAGCTCCGTGCCCTCGAGCCGGTCCGGGCCGGCCATCTTGGGTGCGAGCTCGGCAAGGATCACCTCGCGGGCCACGCGCCGTGCGTCCGCCCAGCGATGCTCCTCCTCGGTGACCGTTCGCGTCTCCTCGGTCCGGCGGCGACCGCCGATCTGGCGACGGCCCGAGGGGCGGACCGGTTCCTGGGCGGCAGCGGCAGTCCGGGCCTGGAGGCCGCGACCTCGCGGCGGTGACTCGGGCTGCTCCTCGGCCGGCTCGTCGGGGGCGGCTGGCTCGACCGGAGCAGGCTCCTCGGAGGGGCGCTCGGGCTCGAGCTCGCCGGCGCCGACCTCCTCGAGGATCTCCTCGAGACCCTCCAGGCCCCCGTCCTCGGCGACCAGGCCGCGCGAGCGAGCCGGCTTGCGGGTTGCCATGGATCAGCCTTCCGCGTCGAGTGCGACCTCGACCCTGGCCTTGCGGTTGTGGCGGCGTTGGCGCCAGCGCTTGAGGACGGACTTGCCGCCCGCACGGGCGAGCTCGTCGCGCAGTGCCTGGGCGGCGGAGCTGGGCACCCACGGCAGCATGCTCTCCATGATCTGCTGGGCGACCTGCCCGGTCGGGGTGGAGAACACGACCGGCACCCCGAGGTTCATCGACTTGGGAACCTCGCGGTCGAACGGGATCTTGGCGCGGAAGCCGCCGGGAAAGAGCTTCTCGACCTGTGCGGCGTCGATGCCGACGCCCGTCTGGTCCTTGTTGAGGAGGACCGAGATGTCGTCGGTGGGGATGCGGAGGCGATCGAGGGTCTGGAGGAACAACCGCAGGTTCCGCACCGACGGCAGGTCGAGGGCCGCCAGCACGAACAGGTGCTCGGAGCGATCGAGGGCGGCGAGCACGGCCTCGCCGAGGCCGGTCGGCGTGTCGACGATCTCGTAGTCGAAGTGCCGCTGGGCGGCGTCGAGCACGCGGAGCACGTCCTGCGGGCGGATGTTGTCGGCCT
>JAWWBG010000051.1:0-13703 GCA_033721095.1 Nitriliruptorales bacterium | reverse complement strand
CGCCGGTCTGGATGTGCCGGACGTGCGGTCCGACGGCCATCGTCTGGCCCCAGATGCCCTTCTTGTCGACGGACTCGGCGGTCGCAGGGATCAGGATGCCGCCCTTCGAGCGGCGCTCGCCGTCGGCAGGAACCGCGACCAGGACACGATCTCCCAGCACGGCGACGCCCCGGCGGGGTCGTGGGGACGCGTGGTCGCCGTTGTCGGTGACGCTGGGCTCGCCGGTGTCCGTCGAGGCGTCGGTGACGGTCTCGGCAGTGGTCGTCGGGCTGTCAGGCGTCATGGCAGCGAGCCTATCCACGGGTGATCGACGGTCCGGCGGGAGCCGGACCTCAGCGCGGCAGGACCCAAGTGCCCTGCGCGACGTGCGGCGGGACGTCGGCGTCGGTGCGGCTGCCGGCAACCTGGACGCCATCGCCCGTGTGGGCCAACACCTCGGCGGATCGGCCGGGGATGGCGCCGCAGGACTCGAGCAGCTCAAGAGCGGCCCGGTCGTCCTCGAGGTCCTCCTCGATGCGCACGACCTGGACCGGACCCACGGGCGCATCGGCCAGGCGGACGGCACGGGACTGGTCGGGAACGTTGTGCGAGCCGGGGATGGGGTTGCCGTGGGCGCAGGTACCGGGATCTCCGAGCTTCTGGGCAACGAGCTCGGCCACCTCGTCGGAGATGACGGCGTCGAGTCGATCGGCTTCCTCGTGGACCTTCGACCACTGCAGCCCGATGACGTCGAAGAGGAGCCGCTCGGTCAGGGCGTGACGGCGCTCGGCGGCATCGGCCGGCGACAGGGAGGGCTCCACGGGAGTCATGCAGGTAAGGCTACCCTTCATTCCACGGTTCCGTTCTGCCCATCCCGTGGCCCGACGTGTCCTCACCTGCTGCTGACGACGCCCCCAGCCCGGCCGTGCGCCTGGCGGGGGTGCGCAAGTCCTTCGATGGAACGGTCGCCAACGACGACCTCACGCTCGACGTTCGCGGTCGCGAGGTCCTGGCCCTGTTGGGTCCGAGCGGGTGCGGAAAGAGCACGACGCTGCGGCTGATCGCTGGGCTGCTCGTGCCCGACGCCGGGACCGTCGAGATCCGCGGACGCGTCGTCGCCGGGCCCGGGACATGGGTGTCACCGGAGGATCGGCACGTCGGGCTGGTCTTCCAGGACTACGCCCTGTTCCCCCATCTGTCGGTGACCGACAACGTCGCCTTCGGCCTCAAGCACCTGTCCCGCGACGCACGCCGGCTTCGCGTCGCGGATGTCCTGACGCTCGTCGGGATGGAGGAGCTGGGCGACCGGCTGCCCGCCCAGCTGTCGGGGGGCCAGCAACAGCGCGTCGCCATCGCCCGCGCTCTCGCCCCCGAGCCGAGCGTGCTCCTCCTCGACGAGCCGTTCTCGAACCTCGACGCGTCCCTGCGCACCGCCGTCCGCGAGGACCTGCGTCGGATCCTCGTCCAGGCCGGTGTCACGACCGTGTTCGTGACCCACGACCAGGAGGAGGCGCTGTCGCTGGCCGATCGCGTCGCCGTCATGGAGGCCGGACGACTGCACCAGGTCGACGATCCCGTGACGCTCTACAACCGGCCGGCGACACGCTTCGTGGCCGAGTTCGTCGGTGAGGCAGACGTGCTCCCCGCGACACGGGCCGGCCAGTTCTTCGTCGACACGATCATCGGACGGCTCGAGACCCAGGGCCCCGTCACGGCAGATGTCGCGCATGCCGTCGTTCGCCCGGAAGCACTCGAGGTCCGCCCCACCCAGGACGGACCCGGGACGGTCGAGGCGGTCCAGTACTTCGGCCACGACCAGCTGATCCACGTGCGCCTGCCCGACGGCCTGGTGCTGCGCTCGCGCCAGGGGCCGCTGGTGCGGGTCGCGCAGGGCGATCGCGTGAGCGTGTCGGTGACCGAGAAGATCCTCGCGTTCGCCTGAGACCTCGTCCCCGGCTGCGCCATCCCGGAAGCCCGGATCCTCAGTCGCGGTCGCGGCTGACGAGCACGGCCAGCGGCAGGCTGCCCAGCAGGATGAGACCCAGCGCCGGCACGGCCGCCTTCGCGTAGAACGCCCCGTTGGTCGCCTGCCAGACCCGTGTCGCGAGCGTGTCGAAGCCGATGGGGGCCAGCAACAGCGTTGCCGGCAGCTCCTTGACCACGGTGAGGAACACGAGCGCGCCGCCGGCGACCGCTCCCTGGCGCGTGAGGGGGAACACGACCCGGCGGAACGCCTGCCAGCGCGTGGCCCCGAGTGTGCGGGCCGCCGACACGACGTCCGGGCTGATCTGCTGGAGGCTGGATCGCAGGGCGCCCAGCGCCTGCGGGAGGAACAGGACGACGTAGGCCCCCACGAGCAGGAACAGGGTCTGGTAGATCGGCTCGGCCACGCGCACCCCGAAGAAGACCAGTGACAGCGCGACGACGATGCCGGGCAGGGCGAAGCCGACATGTGCGACACGGTCGGCCAACAGCCCCAGCCGGGACCGTCCTCGGACCGCCCACAGGGCCACGGGCAGCGCGGCCACGACCGCGGCAACTGCCCCCAGGGCGCCGGCCTCCACCGAGTGCAGTGCCGCCGACCACCCAAAACCCAGGTCCTGGCCGCTGCTGATCCCACGCACCAGCCACCAGCCCGAAACGACGACGGGCATGACCAGGGCCACGGCCACGACGGCCCAGCAGACCCCCGCCGCCAACCACCGCCACCGCCCCAGGCGGACCACGGCTGGACGGCCCGTCGACGATCGGAACTGCCCACCGCGATCCCGGCTGAACCACCACTCGCCCGCCACGACGAGGCCGGTCAGCACGACCAGCAGCAGGCTGAGGACGGCGGCCGGCGTTCGATCGAAGGCGTTCTGGTACTGGATGTAGATCGCGCGCGTGAACGTCGAGTAGCGCATGAGGCTCACCGCGCCGAAGTCACTGGCGACGTACAGCATCACCAGCAGCCCGCCCGCGCCGATGGCTGGGCGAAGTCGTGGGACGGTCACGTGCCAGAAGACCGACCACGGCCCGTGGCCGAGGGTGCGGGCGGCCTCCTCGGGCGCGGTCCCCATTCCCTTCAGCGCTCCTCGCGCCGTGAGCAGGACGTACGGGTAGGTGAACAGCGTCAGGCTGAGGAACGCACCCCAGAAGCCCTGCGGCCGCGGCAGGCGCACGTCGAGTCCGACCGCCTCCAACGCCGACTCGAGCAGGCCGCCCGGCGCCACGGCGCCCAGCAAGGCGAAGGCACCGACGTACGACGGGATCACCAACGGCAGGGCGAGGAGCACGCCCAGCGTCCGCCGACCCGGCAGGTCTGTTCGGGTCGTCAGCCATGCCGCCGGGACCGCCAACAGGATCGAGGCGGCCGTGACCGTCGTGCCGAGCAGCACGGTCCGCGTGAGCTGGTCCCAGGTGCGGCGGTCACGCAGGACCTCGCCGAGTACCGCCGCGCCGCCGTCGCCCACGCGGACGACCAGGTAGACCAACGGCACGGACACGAGTACTGAAACGATCGTGGCGGGCAGCCAGACGCCGACCGGTGCCCGGCGCCGAGGCGTCCCTCGTCCGCCGCCGCGAGCGGGCTGGAGATCAGCCGGGCCGGTCTCCAGCACGCTCGGGACGGCCTGGTTCATTCCAGGGCGCCCACGTCGGCCAGCAGCTGAAGCGTGCCGGCGAGGTCGTCGAGGTCACCGAGGTCGATCGCCGGCGGATCGAGCTCGTCGAGCGGCGGCAGGTCCGGGGATGCGGGGACACCCAGCCGCAGCGGGTACTCGAGCTCCTCGCGAACCCCGCTGAAGTAGCCCTGGATCTCTTCCGACAGCAGGAACTCGACCAGCTGCTGGGCCGCCGCCTGCTGCTGCGACGAGGCCAGCACACCGACCCCCGCCACGTTCAGCATCCCGCCGACGTCGCCCGCAGGGAACACCTGCGCGACGGGGAAGTCCGGGTCCTCGTCGAGGAAGCGGAACAGGTAGTAGTGGTTGACCAGGCCGAGGTCGACCTCGCCGCGGCCGATCGCCTCGACGATGGTCGAGTTGGACGGGTATTCCTGCGCGCCGTTGGCCAGCATGTCCTCGAGCCAGTCGCGGGTGACCGCCTCGCCCAGCTCGATGCGCATCGCCGTCACGAAGGCCTGGAAGGAACCGTTGCCAGGCGCCCACCCGACGCGGCCAGCCCACTCCGGGGCAGTCAGGTCCAGGACCGACGCCGGCACCTCGTCGGCCGCGAGGGCGTCGGTGTTGTAGGCGATCGTGCGGGCACGCCCTGTGATGCCGACCCACCGACCATCGACGTCGCGGTTGCCGTCGGCCACGAGCCCGAGGATGTCATCGGGCAACGTCGCCAGCAGGCCTGCCCTGGCGACGGCCCCCAGCGCCCCGGCGTCCTGGGCCCAGTACAGGTCGGCCGGGCTGGCGTCGCCCTCCTCCAGGAGGGTCGATGCGAGCTCGGCGGTGCCGGCGTAACGGACGTCGACCTGGATCCCGGTCTCGGCCGTGAAGCGATCGAAGGCCTCCTGGACCAGCTCCTCGTCACGTCCCGAGTAGACGGTCAGCGTCACGGCCTCACCGTCGGGGCTGTCGCTGGCCGTCGGCCCGTTCACGGGATCGGTACCACACGCAGCGAGCATGGCCAGCAGGGCAACCGAACCCAACAACCGGCCCCTGCCGGCACGTTGGAACAACACGATGCATCTCCTCTGCACGTCGGTGACATCCGACTTAGGTGAGCCTAACCTACCGATACCGTCGGGATCCCACCAAATTCCAACGATGCAGCCATCGGCCCATCCATAGTCTGACGAGCATGGAGCCCACTTCCCCGCCGGGCCACGCCTGGGACTGGTTTGCGCGCCAACGGCTGTTGTGGCGCGAAGCACGCGCACGCATCATCGCCGCCGCGGACGAGGTCGGCGCGGCCGTCGCCGAGCGCTATCGCACAATGGATGCCCGCCCCGATGTCGTGACCATGCTCCGGCGCGACTGGGACGCCTCGCCCGCCGTGCGAACCATCATCGAGGACACCGTCGCCGACATCGCCTTCATGGGGCGGATCACCGAGCCCTTCGCGTCGCTGGGACTGCGCACGGCCCCACGCGGCCTGCGATGGTGGTGGACCGCGGTGAGCGGCGAGCCCATCGAGTCCGTGACGGCTGCCCTGGCACGAACGCTGGAGGACCCCGAGCAGCTCAGCCTCGGCGACATCCTCGGCGGATACGGCGACTGAAACCATTCGCCGGCGACGCCCGGGAGCAGCTGGGCCGAGTGCCACTGCGACGGTATTGGTGGGGTGTGCAGGAATCGAACCTGCGGCCTCTTGCGTGTCGAGCAAGCGCTCTAGCCGTCTGAGCTAACACCCCGGAACGGGCCGAACGGTACCGGTGGGCCGAGACACCGAGCAACCACGCCTCGTTTCAAGCTGGTTTGGAATGATCGCTCCAATTCTGCACGATGGGGACCGCGTGACGTTCGGATAAGCGATGGTCGACCGACCCGGGACCCTCTTCCATCGAGACGGGGCAAATCGGTTCGTCCCGACCGAGTGGTGCCGTGGACCCTGGGATCCCGACGCCCTGCACGCGGGCTCGAGCTCTGCCCTGCTGGCCCACCTCGTCGACGGGCATGCATCGTTGAGCCCGATGAGGATCATGCGGCTCTCCTACGACATCCTCCGCCCGGTTCCCCTCGCGCCGCTGGACGTCGAGCTGCACGTCGACCGCGAGGGCAAGCGCATCCAGATCGTCTCGGCCGTGCTGTCTGCCGACGGTGTCGAGGTGCAACGGCTGCGCGCCCTTCGCATGCGCCGCGGCGACGTCTCCTTGCCACTCGACGGACCCCGATCCGCCTCGTTGGCCGACGTCGGGCTGTCGCCGGTGGAGGAGATGGAGGAGTTCGGCGTCCCTGACCTCGGCGACGTCGTGTTCTTCGCGCATGCCATGGAGATGCGCGCAACGGGACTCGGGCTGCTCTCGGAGCCGGGTCCCGGAGCCTCTTGGTTCCGCCTTCGTTTCCCGGTCGTCGACGACCAGGAGGCGACACCAACCGCGCGCGTCGCGGCAACCGCGGACTTCGGCAACGGGCTGGGGCCGCCGGTGCCGTTCCAGGGCTGGATCTACCTCAACGCCGACCTGCAGGTCATGCTCCAGCGCGAGCCGGTCGACGAATGGGTCGGCATGGTCTCGAGCTCGATCCCCGCCGACGACGGCACCGCCCTGACCACCTCGCAGCTCGTCGACCGCTCGGGCCAGATCGGCATCGCCACGCAGAGCCTGTTCATCGAGCCGCGGACGTGACGCCTGCCGCAGGTTTCGGAATGGCAGGAGTTCGACGCTGCACCGTGGAACACTCCGCCTGAGAATCCCGACAGGGGGCAGCGTGCAGCACCGCTCGACTGGCTTGCGACGAGGTGCGTGGGCCATCATGGCAGCTGCGCTGGCCCTGTCGGCCTGTGGGCCTCGCTTCGATCGCGACCTCCTCGCCGACGAGCAGCGCATCGTCATCGAGGGCGGCAACGGTGGTCAGGTCGTCGGCGATGCGCCCACCACGGGCGTGGCAGGTCCCGGCGCCACCGACCCCTCCCCCGGCGCAACGGACCCGGGCGTCGCCGGTCCGGCGGCCCCGGGACCGGCCGCACCGGGTGGACCGTCGGGCCCGGGCAGCAACCCCACCACGGGACCCGGTCCCGGACCGACGAGCGGGCCGGCCGGACCGGTCGAGGCAGGACCGGCGCCAGGGGTCACCGACACGACGATCAAGATCGGTGTCCTCGTCCCGCTGTCGGGCGCGGCCGGAGCCATCCCCCCCACCTGGCGCAACGGCATCGAGCTCTACTGGGACGAGCTGGCCGAGCAGGGCGGGATCTTCGGCCGCAACGTCGAGCTCGTCATCGAGGACACCGAGTCGAACGTCAGCACGGCGACGGCCAAGGCCGTCAAGCTCGTCGACCAGGACAAGGTCTTCACGATCTTCACGCTCGACCGCCTGGAGGTTCACGACGCCGTGGGCAAGCGCCTCGAGGCCGTCGGGATGCCGAACGTGATGATGCAGCTGCCCGCTCCGATCCCGGCGGACTGGAAGCACTCGTTCGGGATCAGCATGGACCACCAGACCCAGGGCCGCGCGATCGCCCGCTTCTTCAAGGGACGGCTGAACGTCTCGAAGGTCGGTTTCGTCCGTGAGCAGACGTCCGCCCTCAAACCGGGGACCGACGCCTTCGAGGCCGAGGCGGCGACGCAGGGACTGGACGTGGTCGCCGACGAGACCATCGACCCCAACGCGGGCCAGTACGCGAACACGGTCAACGCGATCTGCTCCTCGGGTGCCGAGGCCGTCTGGCTCTACATGGCGCCGATCCCCGCGCGTGCGATCATGCAGCAGACGACCCTGTGCAACCCGACGTGGTTTGCGAACTCGGTCAGCTGGAACTTCGACATCGCGGTGGCCGGCGAGACTGACCCAGCCATGGCGTTCAGCCCGTGGGCCGCCTATTCGAGCAACCGCTCGCAGGCCTTCCGCCAAGCCTGGGCCAACGAGTACGGGTCCGAGCCCGAGGACGACATCGGCTACGTCGGCTGGGCCGTGGACACGGTGCTCCACGCGATGCTCGAGAACGCGGGCGCCAACCTGGGCTGGAACACCTTCGAGCACGGGATCCGGACGCTCAGGCGCGCTGGTGATGCCGAGTGGACGCCGCTCGACTTCACGGGTGGCGGCATCAACGGGTCCAACCAGGCGGCCCTGTTCCAACTGGGCGGCGGCGCCTGGCAGATGCAGGGCGACTTCGCGGCATGGTGACCGGCGCCGCGTCATGACCGGCGCACTCGTCTCCGGGCTCGCGCAGGGCGCCGTGTTCGCCCTCCTGGCGATCGGCATCGTCCTCGTCTTCAAGGGGTCGAGGGTCCTGAACCTTGCCCAGGGCGAGATCGGCGCCCTTGCGTTCCTGTCCTCGGTCGCGCTCCTCGGCCACGGCAACGCCAACGGCTTCGGTGTCCTGATCCTGTCCATGGTGCTCGGTGCCGTGATCGGCATCGTCGTCGAGCGGGCCATGATGCGCCCCCTCGTGGAGCGCCCAGCGGTCCAGGGCACGATCGTGACGTTGGGCCTCGCCATCGCCATCATCCAGTTCGAGCTGATCGCCGACAGCTGGTTCCTGCCGCCCGACTCGGTGAGCTACCCGGTGCAGGTCGCGACGCTCAACACGGCCGGGTCGTTCTCGCTCGAGATCGGTGGCGCCGCGCTCGCCGCCGGGAGGGTCGTCGCGCTGATCGCGACCGCGCTGATCGCCACGGCCCTGTACCTGTTCTTCACGCGCACGAAGTTCGGGCTCGGCGTCGTCGCGGCCACCAGCAACAACGAGGTCGCACGCATCCTCGGCATCCCCGTCAACAAGGTCTACCGCTTCACGTGGGGCGTCGGCGGGGCGCTGGCCGGCCTGTCCGCGGCCCTGATCGCTCCGGTCCTGGGGTCCTTCGCACCGTTCGTCATGACCAGCCTCGTGATCCAGGCGCTGGCGGCCGCCGTCATCGGTGGGCTCGACTCGGTCTGGGGCGCGATCGTCGGCGGCCTGCTCGTCGGTGTCGCCACGGCCCTCGCCGAGCAGTACATCGACATCGGTGCCGTCAACACGATCGTCGTGCTCGTGCTGGTGGTCGGGACGTTGCTCGTGCGCCCGCGCGGATTGTTGGGGGGTGCCGGTGCCGAGATCTGAGCGCCTGAGGCAGTTCGCCTTCCCGCTGTCGCTGCTGCTGGTGGCGCTGGCGGTGCCGGGCGTGCTCGGTCCCGCACAGCTGCTCGGCCTGGCCCTGGCGGGCGCGACGATCATCGCGCTCCTGTCGCTCAACGCGCTGCTCGGCTACGCCGGGCAGGTCTCACTGGGTCAGGCTGCCTTCGTGGGGACCGGTGGCTACATCGCCCTGCACCTGGCGAGCCGCGGCGTGCCCCTGCCCGTCACGGTGCTGCTGACCGGCCTGGCCGTCGCCGTGGTCACCGCGCTGGTTGGCATCCCGTCGCTGCGGATCAAGGGGCTGGCCGTCGCCGTCGCGACGCTGGTCTACGGGATCTTCGCCCAGCAGTACCTGTTCGAGGCCACCTGGTTCAACGGAGGCGGCTCGCTGTTCATCGACCCGCTGGTGACGCGCGGAGACTTCTACGGCATCTGGGTCGTCACGGTCGTCTGCCTGGTCCTCGTCATCGCGATCGACATCAGCCTGCTGCGGGGTCGACTCGGCCGCGCATTTGTCGCCGTCCGGGAGGCCGAGGACCGAACGGTCGCGTTTGCGATCGAACCGGGCCGAACCAAGCTCGCGGCCTACGCGTACTCGGGATTCCTGGCCGGCGTGGCCGGGGCCCTGGTTGCCTACCAGGTGGGGTTGATCAGCGGCAGCGACTTCGGCGTGCTCGCCTCGCTCGAGTTCCTGGCCATCACGGTCGTCGGCGGGGCCGGCAGCCGGGTCGGCGTCATGGCCGCCGGTGTCGCGCTCGTCGCCCTCCCCAACCTCGTGCCGCCCCCCGATCCGGAGTGGTCCCCTTTCATCAGTGCCATCGCGCTGATCCTCGTGATCATGTACCTCCCCGCCGGCCTGGGTGGCATCGGCCAGGTGTCCCGCGAGTTCAACGACTGGCATCGCCGACGGCGGTCGGCCGGCACGCCGATCGACGTGGTCAAGGCCGCCGTGTCCGCGCCGCTCCTCGTCGTCACGTCGATCGCCGGCGCCCGCCGAGGCCGCGCCCTGGCGGCAACGATCGCCGCCGTCGCGCTGATCCCGGCCGTCCACCGTGCCTGGCAGGGCCGCGTCAACGACGCCGTCGCCCTCGGGGGTGGCTTCTCTCGCTGGTTGGAGCTGGCCGCGTTGGCTTCCCTCGCGTTCATGGTGCTGGCCGCCTGGTGGAGCCAGCGGGAACCCGCCGAGGAACCGGCGCTGGACGACGCGAAGACGCGTGACGCGGCGGACCGGGCCGCGATTGCGGCAGCCCACGCACGCCAGCTTCGCCAGGTCCCACGTGGCATGAGCCTGCGCATGCCGACCCGCGTGCTGTTCGAGGCCTCCAACGTGTCGGTGCGCTTCGGCGGCGTCCAGGCCTTGTCCGACATCGACATGGAGGTCCGCACCGGCGAGATCGTCGGGCTGATCGGCGCCAACGGCGCGGGCAAGTCCACGTTCTACAACGTCGTGTCCGGCTTCGTCGTGCCTGAGCCGGGCTCCTCGCTGCGCTATCGGGGCCGCGAGCTGTTGGCGACCAGGCCCGCGAACCGCACCACCTTCGGCATCGCCCGCACCTTCCAGCACATGGGCCTGGTGCGGCCGCAGACCGTCGAGGACAACGTGCTGCTCGCCCAGAGCTGGCTGGCCGACTACAACGAGTGGGCGGGTGTCCTGCGGCTCGGAGCCACCAACGCGACCGAGCGGGATCTGCGGCGCCGCGCCGAGCTGGCCCTCGAGATCTTCGACCTCAACCACCTGCGGGATGCCAAGCTCGGATCGCTGCCCTACGGGACGATGCGGATGGTGGAGCTTGCCTCGGCCGTCGCGACCGGGGCCGACCTGCTGTTCTTCGACGAGGCGTCCGCCGGCCTGGGGCCCGAGGAGGCACATGGGCTGGCCGACCGATTCCTGGCCCTTCGCGCCGAGCTCGGGTTGACCCTGGTCGTCATCGAGCACCACGTGCCGCTGATCGCGCGCGTGTGCGACTACGTGTACTGCCTGGCATCAGGGCTCCTGCTGGCCGAAGGCGAACCCGCCAGCGTGCAGACCCACCCCGACGTCGTCGCCGAGTTCCTTGGGCGCTCCCGCATCGAGCCCGAGAAGGAGCCGGCATGACGGCCGCAGCGACGACCGGCCGGGCGCCGGGCTCCGCGTCGGCGACAGCCACGCCGATCCTCGAGCTGTCGAACGTCACGTCCGGGTATGGCGACCTCCAAGTCCTCCACGGCCTCACGCTGCATGTCAATCCCGGTGAGGTCGTGGCGCTCATGGGGACCAACGGCGCCGGCAAGACGACCACCCTGCGCACCATCGTCGGCCTGCTCCCCGTGACCGGCGGCAGCATCCGCTACGACGGCGAGGACATCTCGCACACCTCCCCCGAACGACTCGTGCCCAAGGGGTTGGTCCTGTGCCCCGAGGGCCGCGGCATGCTCAAGGACCTGACGGTTCGGCAGAACCTCGAGCTGGGCGCCTATGTCGTCGAGGACCGTTCCACCATCGGCGACCGGCTGGATCAGGCCTTCGAGGCCTACCCGATCCTTCGCGAACGCCAGCGTCAGCTTGCCGGCACGCTGTCGGGGGGTCAGCAGCAGATGCTCGCGGTCGTCCGGGCGATGATGAGCGGACCCCGCCTGTTGCTCATCGACGAGGCCAGCCTCGGCCTGTCGCCGATCATCACCGAGGACACGTTCGAGCTGATCGGCCGACTGAACCGCGAACAGCAGACCGCGATCCTGATCGTGGAACAGAACGTGCAGGCCCTGGACCTGGCGCACCGGGCCTACGTGCTGGAGAAGGGCGTCATCGTCCAGGAGGCCGTGGGCGACGAGCTCGAGGACCTCACGGTGCGGCTGCGCGAGGTCTATCTCGGCGGCGGGCACTGACATGAAGCGTGACGCGCTCGTCTTCGCAGCGGCCCTCGTGCTCGGGGGCGCCGGCATCGGGGTGCTCGCGACGGTGCCCGTCACCAGCGCCAGCGCCCAGGACATCCCCGACCTGCCCTCGGAGATCCAGTCGATCGTGCCCGACGTGCTCGAGGACATGCTCCCGCCCGCACTCATCGAGTTGCTCTTCGGCCCGCAGACGCCGCCGCCACCCCCGCCGGACACGGAGCCCTCCCCCAGCCCGGAGCCGTCCTCCTCGCCGTCGTCGCAGCCACCGATCGACCCGTCGGTCTTCGACCTCATGGCCCCGCCGGCGCCTGCAGCGGGCCCGGTGCCGGCGCCTGCGCCACCGCCCCAGGTGGCCCCACCCGCGGCTGTCAACAACGGCGGGACCACGACCACCACGATCGACCTCGGCGTCGCACCGCTCGCGGCTGCGCTGCCGGGGACGTTCGCCATCGGCTTGCTGGCCGCGTTGCTCGCGGCATTCCTCGCGGCAGCCACGCCCTCGGCCCTGCGCCGCGGCTGGCTCATCGCACGAACTGCACAAGGAGAAATGGACATGGCTGTCACGAAGCGCTGGAGGATCCTCACCGGTGTGGCCCTGCTGAGCCTGGCCGCGGTCGCCGGACTGATCGGCTGGCTGAAGATCTCGCTGGAGACGCAGGTCGCCGTGCAGGTGGTCTACATGGCCAGCGCCGGGTTCTTCGTTGTCGTTCTCGCCGTTGCCGGCGGCAGCCTGCTCGTGGCCGAGCAGCTGCGGGCCGACGAGAAGCGGATCAGCGAGATCGAGCAGGCCCTGCTGATGCTCGCCTCGAACGTGCGCGACGGCGTCGAGGATCCGGCGCGCCTGCACGACGACGGCGACGCCAATTGACCAACGTGAACGGGCCCCGGCAGCACCGGGGCCCGTCAGGGATGTCGCAGTCGCCGGTCAGGCCGCGTCAGCGCCCGCCTCGGCCGCCATGCCCGTCTTCTGCCAGAGCAGGAAGGACATGCTGCCGATCCAGACCGTGAAGGCCACCGATGCGACCGGGAACATCACGTTCGAGGTCGTGTCCGTGAGGCCGTCGAACCACATCATCGTCGCGGTCACGAGGCCGAGCAGCCCGGCCGCCACGGCCATCCATCCGAGCCACTTGGGGTAGTCATCGCCGGTCAGCACGGCTTCGCCGTACAGGACCGGCAGGACGCCGAAGAACGTGCTGATGCCACCGACGAAGAGACCCTCGGAGACGTAGGCCATCGCCTCGCCGAGCTCGGCCGACGCCTCACCGGCGTGGAAGACCGAGAACCCATCAACGACCAGCGATGCGAACAGCATGACCACGCTCCCGAACGAGAAGTACATCGCGACGGTTGCCCAGGAACGCGAGGGCTCGCCGGTCATGGACTTGGAGATCACGATGAAGGCCAGCAGCGCCAGGCCGATCGCCCACCCGATCATGTAGTGGTCGAACAGCCAGATGCCCTCGCTCTGGGCGTTGGCTGCCGACGACGCCGCGCCGACATCGCTGCTTCGCGGGTGCAGGATGTTGAAGACAAGCGCGATGACCGCACCCACCATGCCGCCAGCCGCTCCGAATCGCACAACACTTCGGTCCAACATGATCCCTCCCTTGGCCTGCCGGACGCAGCCAGTGTCCGCCCCCCGACCCGTCAATCCGGCGAGGCATCCCGAGACGTCTCACTGTGCGTAATTATTGACCACCGAGGGTCGAAGTCTCGGGCGCGTCACGTGCGCCGACCGAACAAGAGGCGGGGACCGGAGTCGAACCGGCGAATGAGGGATTTGCAGTCCCTTGCCTTACCACTTGGCTACCCCGCCGTGGTGGCCGGAAGCCTACGGCACGAGCTCACTCGTCCCAGACGTCCATCGCGTCGTTGATGCGCATGCGAAACGTCGGCTTCGAGTCGGCGTCGACGCGCGTTTCGTCGAGGTCGTCGGGGGCCAGTCCCAGCGGGTTGTCGTCCCACGGATCCGGGAGGCCGCCGTGACGGCGCCAACTGATCCAGCCGGTCGTGCCGACGAGCCCGACGAAGAAGCCGAAGCCGGCAACCTGCCACTTGGTCGGCAGCCCGGGGGTCTTCAGGGGGTCAACCTTCGCGAAGCGCCCGACACGCGTGATGCCGGTGCCGATGCGTTCGTG
>JAWWBG010000050.1:0-13875 GCA_033721095.1 Nitriliruptorales bacterium | reverse complement strand
GTCCGGGCACCGACGCACGGCGCAGGTCGCGCACGTCGATCTCGCTGCCGATGTAGAGCATCATCAGCACGACACCGAGGTCACCGATGACGTTGAGTGCCGGGTCGCTCGAGAGCAAACCCAACATCGGCGGACCGAGGACAATCCCGCCCAGCAACTCGCCGAGGATGGACGGGTAGCCCACCCGTTCGAAGAGTCGTCCGACGCCCCAGGCGACCACGAGCACGGCGAGCAGGTTGCCGACAGCGAAACCGCTGTGGCCTCCGGCCTCGACGGCCAGGATCATCGGCGTCTCAAGGGCACCGATCTGCCACCTCCGGGGGTCCGGCGCAGCGGTCGCTGCGGCCCGTGGTGCTCACGCCAGCGCCGGCGGGCGACTCGACGTCACCTCTGGCGAAGCGGGTCGGTGAGGGAACCACACGCCGGTCCGTTCTGCGGACATCCCGGCAGCAGGGGGCCAATCAGGGTCCAATCAGGCGTTCAGGGCGTTTTCCAGGATCCTCTTGGCGATCACGCGCAATGCCAACGTCTCGTCGGCGCCCTCGAAGATCGACAGGACGCGGGCGTCGACGAACAGGCGTGAGACCGTGTACTCCTCTGCGTAGCCGTACCCGCCGTGCAGCTGCTGCGCCTCGCGCGTTGCCCATTCGGACGCCCGGCAGGCCAGCTGCTTCACCTGGCTGGCCTCGAGCTGGCCGTCGCCGCGCGCGATGCGCCGGGCCGCCTCGAACGAGAAGGCGCGGCAGGCGGCGATGATCATGGCCATCCGGGCGATCTTGACCTTGGTGAGCTGGTAGTCCCCGAGCTCCGCGCCAAAGACCTTGCGCTGCTTGGCATAGGCGACCGACTCGTCGAGGGCCGACTGCATGACGCCGAGCGCACGTGCCGCCGTCTGCAGTCGAGCGTTCGCGAACGCCTGCATCTGGAGGTAGAAGCCGCGGCCGACGCCATCGTCCTCACCGATCAGGCTGCTGTGCGGCACGCGCCAGTTGTCGAAGGACACCTCGAACGAATGCATCCCGCGGTAGCCGATGGTCGGGATGGCACGCGCTTCGATGGACCCGCCGCCGTCCTGGGAGGTCGACCACTCGTGGCCGCCGAACGTCGGCTTCTCGACGACGAACAAGGAGAGGCCACGGTGCCCGAGCGAGCGATCAGGATCGGTGCGGGCCAGCACGAGGAGGTAGTCGGCCCGACCGGCAAACGTGCACCAGGTCTTGACGCCGTTGATCACCCAGTCGTCGTCGTCGCGCGTCGCAGCGACCTTGACGCCGGCCACGTCCGATCCGTAGTCGGGCTCGGTGACGGCGACGCCGCACATCTTCTCGCCGGACGCAATGGCGGGAAGCCACGTCTTCTTCTGTTCCTCGGTTCCGCCCCGCTGGATCGCGGTCGAGATGATCTCGGGGCGGGTGATCAACGACCCGGCGACGCCGAGGGAGCCGCGTGACAGCTCCTCGGTCACCAACACCATGTTCAACAGCTCGTCGTCGCCGCCCTCGGCCATGCCCCCGTACTCGGACGGAATCGACAGCGCGAAGCAGCCCATCTCGGCAACGCCCTGGATGATCTCGTCGGGGATGTCGGCATCGTTGCGGTGGATGTGCTCGGCGATGGGCATCACCTGCTCCTCCGCGAAGCGACGGAAGGCGTCGCGGACCATCTCGAGGTCCTCGGGCAGGTGGCGAGGGCCGGCCTCGCCGTCGGCCAGCACCTCGTCGCCCAGGTCGCCGAGGAAGGTCGCAGATCGTCCCGCTTCGACCGCAGCATGCACATCATCGGTCAGCATGCCGATCTCCGTCGGCGCGACACCCCACTCGCTCCACCGCCCGGTCGCCCGTCCGAACAGGTCGGTGTAGACGTCGGCCGCCCAGGCCAGCGCCAGCCGAGCTTCCCGATCGCCCCGACTGCCGTCCGCCACCAGCTGCTCGGCGGCGGCGACGGACGCGGACAGCGAGGCGATGTCGTAGAGGGAGGCCTGGTGCTCATCCATGCGGGCCACGGAGATGCGGCCGTCCTGTTCGCACGCCGCGGCGAGGTGCGCCGTGGCAGCGTCGATGGCCGCGCGCAGGGCGGTGACGATCGTGGTGGCCTGCTCGAGGTGTGACATGCCGAAACCTCTCGAATGCTCGTGAACCCTTCGCATCCTCGATGTCAACCGGCACACTGGACGCTGGGACCGAAAGGGTGAGGCATGGACGTTATCGCCCCCGACGGAATGCCAGCCAACGAACCCGTTCTCGCACATGGTCCCGGCTCGATCGAGCGCCGGACGCTGCTGGAGACACTCCGGGAGCTCGGCGGCACCGTCACCGAGGCCCCTTGCGTCATCGATGGCAAGGATGTCCACACGGGCCGTCAGTTCGAGGTGCGGCCGCCGCATCGGCGAGAGGACGTGGTGGCCACCGTGCACGGTGCCGAACACGACACGGTCGACGCCGCCATCAGCGCGGCGATGGACGCGCGCCACGACTGGCAAGCGATGCCGCTGGCCGATCGGATGGCCATCTTCGATCGCGCCGCGGACCTGCTGTCGGGGCCGTGGCGTGCACGCCTGAACGCCTCCACGATGCTCGGGCAGTCCAAGACGATCCAGCAGGCCGAGATCGACAGCGCGTGCGAGCTCATCGACTTCTGGCGCATCAACAATCACTTCCTCGCGACCATCGCTGCCCGGCAGCCGCGCTCGACCGAGTCCGCGCAGAACGAGCTCGAGGCCCGTCCTCTCGACGGCTTCGTGCTCGCGATCTGCCCCTTCAACTTCACGTCCATCGCCGCGAACCTGCCGTCCGCTCCCGCGGTCTGCGGCAACACGATTGTCTGGAAGCCGTCGGAGAAGCAGGCCCTCAGCGCGCACTTCACGATGCGGCTGCTGCATCAGGCTGGCCTGCCCGACGGGGTCATCAACCTCGTCCACGGCGACGGCGGGCTGGTGGCCGAACGATGCCTCGCCGACCCGGCGTTCGCCGGCCTGCACTTCACCGGCTCAGCCACCGTCTTCCGATCGCTGTGGCAGCGGATCGGTTCCGGGATCACGACGTACCGGCAGTTCCCGCGCATCGTCGGTGAGACGGGTGGCAAGGACTTCATCCTCGCGCATCCCAGCGCTGACGAGGATGCGCTGGTGACCGCGATGATCCGCGGGGCGTTCGAGTACCAGGGTCAGAAGTGCTCGGCGGCCTCCCGCGCCTACCTGCCGCGGACCCTCTGGGCGCGACTGCGCGATCGGCTCATCGACGAGACGCGCGGTCTGGCCATCGGAGACGTCGCGGACCCGACGACCTTCCTGGGTGCGGTCATCGACGAGCGCGCGTTGCGGCGCCACCAGGACCTGTTCGACCGGGTGGCCGCCGACGCGGACGTGACGGTCATGGCCGGCGGCACCACCGACGAAAGCGACGGCTGGTTCGTGGAGCCGACCATCCTCGCCAGCGACGACCCTCGGCACGAGACGATGACCACCGAGTGGTTCGGGCCGATCCTCACGTGCTTCGTCTACGAGGACTCGGCGTGGGAGGAGGTCCTCGAGCTCGTCGACACGACCTCGCCCTATGCCTTGACGGGGGCGGTGTTCGCCGAGGACGAGGAGGCCATCGGCCGGGCACGCGCACGCCTGCGCTTCAGCGCGGGCAACTTCTACATCAACGACAAGCCGACCGGTGCCGTCGTCGGCCAGCAGCCGTTCGGCGGCTCGCGGGCCTCAGGCACCAACGACAAGGCCGGCTGGGAGAACAACATCCAGCGCTGGATCAGCCCTCGGACCGTGAAGCGCAACCTCGCGCCCCCCACCCATCATGGCTATCCCTCGACGGAGCCCGACTGAGCCGGCCGCGGGCTGGGCATCTCGTCGAGGACCTGGAAGCGCACCTGGCCCCGAGCCACCAGCGCGTCGTCGGTGGCCCGTCGCACCTCGACCTGCCACACGTGTTGGCTGCGGCCCACGTGGACCGGCGTCGCCCGCGCGTCGAGGCGTCCGCCGCGGTGTGTGCGCAGGAAGTCGGTGTTGTTGTTGAGCCCGACGGCCGGTCGACCGGCCGTCTGGGTGGCGGCCATGCTGGCGACGATCTCGACGATCGAACACAGGACGCCACCGTGCACGATCCCGTAGGGCTGCAGATGGCGTTCGTCGATGTCGACGTGGGCTTCCACGGCGATGCCCGGCTCGACACGATCCCACACGGTGCCCAGGTGCTGGTCCCAAGGGTTGGCGATGTCGGCCATTGCCCGCTGCAGCGCGTCCTGGTCCTCGTTCACGTCGGCCCCTCCGGCGGACACGCTACGAGACACGCAACTCCCACTCGCTGCCTCCGGACGTCGTTCGGCGCAGCGTGGCCGTCCCGCCCGCACGCGCCATTCGGCCCAGGATCGACTCGTGGACGCCAGCGCGATCGTCCGGGATGGCGTCGAGGTCGAAGCCCTCGCCACGATCGGCGACCCACACGGCCAGGCTGCCATTGCTGGCCTCCGCGTACACGGAGATCGGCCCGTTCGTGTGTGTGGCCGCGTTGCGCACCGCCTCACCCATTGCGTCGGCAACGAGAACATGGACGTCTGTGGGTTCCTCGACCCCGCCGGTGACGTTCACCGACAGCTCACGGCCATCGGCGGCCTCCCGCGCCCGACGTTCGAGGAGTCCGCGCAACGTCATCTCCTCACCGATTCGCCCACGCACCCAGTGGCGGAGTTCGGTCGACGCCTTTCGGGCCAGCTCCTTCGCGGTCTCCAGGTCGTCGGCCTGACCAGCCGCGGTCAGGGTCTGGAGGACCGAGTCGTGGAGGCGCGCGGCAGCCTCGGCGCGCCCGACCGCCACGGCCCGTTCACGCTCCGCCGACGCGACGGCCAGCCGCAGCCGATCCTGCTCGTCGAGCGTCTCCTCGCTCCATCGCACGATCCAGACGCTGACGACACCGACAAAGACGAACACCAGGACCGACCCGAGCGGCGCGCCCTCGGTCCACGCGGGCTCGATCAACGGACGAGCGAGGGTCGCAGTGGTCATGAGGACGACGACGACGCCCACGAGCACGATGCGTCCGGTCAGCGCGGCCGCGAACAGGACGAGCAGGCCGGCCCCTCCGGTCAGCGACCAGTCCGGAATCCCGACGATCGCCGGCAGCAGCTCGAGCCCGACAGCCACCAGCACCCAAACGACGAACCACACGCGAGCGGGAGGCACGAACTGGCTGGCGATCGCCCAGGCCCACAGGACAGCCATGGCGACGGTAAGAACCAGGGGGCGATCCGCCCCGTCCGGGGGAAGGAGGGCGACGAGCGTCGACCACAGGGCACTCACGAGACCGAACCGGCGCAACAGGTTGAGGATCGCCTGCCGAAGCGTTGTCGCCGAGCGGCCGTCGGAGGACGCCGCACCGCCTGTCAGCAGCGGCATCGGTGTGCCCTCCCCGACCTGAGCAAGACCGTCGCTCATGCCCGCACCTACAGCTCGAAGCCGTGCTCGGCGGCCCAGCGTGCGGCCTCGTGACGGTTCGTGAGGTGCAGCTTGTGCAGGACGTTGCGCACGTGCGTCTCGACGGTCTTGGGTGCCACGAACAGCTCGGCCGCGATCTCCTTGTAGGTCCGGCCACGGGCGAGGTATCGCAGGACCTCCCGTTCGCGATCCGTCAACGACTCCCACTCGGGGTCCTCGACGTGGTCGGCAAGCTCGAGGTCCAGCAGGTGACCAGCCAGTTCCGGCGAGAAGACCGGATCGCCGGCAGCCGTCGACCGCACGGCGTCCACGAACTGGTCCGGCGCCGCGGTCTTGAGCAGATAGCCGGTCGCGCCGGCCTGGATGGTGCGCACGACGTCGTCGCGTTCGTCGGACGCAGAGACGGCCAGGGTGGCAGGAATCTCGTCGAGGCCCTCGAGCACCGCTGGTCCGCCGCCCCCGGGCAGGCGGACATCGAGCACGAGCACGTCGGGCCGCGCCTCGGCGACGCTGGCGACACCCTCGTCCACGTCGCTCGCCTCGCCCACCACCTGCATGCCTGCATCGGTGAGGATCCCGGCGAGGCCGGCTCGCACCATCTCGTGGTCGTCGACGAGCACGACCCGCAGCGGCGGACCGATGCGCGCAGCCTTCTGGACCTCGGCCATGCGATCATCCTGCCAGACCCCGGTCCGTTTCGCTTGACGCCCGAACCTGTGGTCCCCTCCCACCACCGGCGAGGAGAACGTGATGGCTGATCCGCGGCATCGCAGTCGCGACGTGACCGAGGGCTACGAACGCGCCCCCGCGCGTGCCATGCTGCGCGCCGTCGGGATGGGCGACGAGGACTTCACGAAGCCGCAGGTCGGCGTGGCTTCCTCCTGGAACGAGGTCACACCCTGCAACCTCCCGCTGGACCGGCTCGCCAAGCAGGCCAAGCTCGGCGTCCGTGAGGCCGGGGGCTACCCGCTCGAGTTCGTGACGGTCGCCGTCTCCGACGGGATCGCGATGGGACACGAGGGCATGCGCGCGTCGCTCGTCTCACGCGAGGTGATCGCGGACTCGGTCGAGACCGTCATGCACGCCGAACGCCTCGACGGCATGGTCACGTTTGCCGGCTGCGACAAGTCCCTGCCCGGCATGGTCATGGCTGCGGCGCGGCTCGACGTGCCCAGCGTCTTCCTCTACGGCGGCTCCATCAAGCCAGGCCGGCTCGACGGCGAGGACATCACGATCCAGGACGTGTTCGAGGCGGTCGGCGCACGCGGTCGGGGGACCATGACCGACGAGGAGCTGCTGGAGGTCGAGCGCAATGCCTGTCCGACCGAGGGCTCGTGCGGCGGGATGTTCACCGCCAACACGATGTCGTCGGCGATCGAGGCATTGGGCCTGGCACTGCCGGGATCGGCGTCGCCGGCGGCAACCGACCCCGTGCGCGACGAGTTCGCCCGGCGCTCCGGCGCGGCGGTCGTCGAGCTGCTCAACCGCGGCATCAGCGCCCGGGACATCATCACCCGCGAGGGGATCGAGAACGCCGTCGCGGTCGTGATGGCCGTCGGCGGCTCGACCAACGCCGTCCTCCACTTCCTCGCCATCGCACGCGAAGCGGAGGTCGAGTTCACGATCGACGACTTCGATGCCATCGGACGCCGTGTCCCGCACATCGCCGACACCAAGCCGGGGGGCAGGTACGTCATGAACGACCTCGACCGCATCGGCGGCGTTCCGGTCGTCATGCGCGAGCTGCTGGAGGCGGGACTGCTGCACGGCGATGCGATGACGGTCACGGGCAGGACCGTGGCCGAGAACCTCCAGGAGCTGGATCCGCCGCCGCCCGACGGTGACATCGTCCATCCGCTGTCCGACCCGATCCACGTCGACGGCGGACTGGCGATCCTGCGTGGGTCGCTCGCGCCCGACGGCGCAGTCGTCAAGATCGCGGGCATCCCGGCCGACAAGCACCGGTTCGAGGGCACCGCCCGCGTGTTCGATGGCGAGCAGGACGCCCTGGAGGCCGTCCTCACCGGCGTCGTCCAGGCTGGCGACGTCGTGGTCATCCGGTGGGAGGGACCCAAGGGCGGGCCCGGCATGCGCGAGATGCTCGCCACGACGGCGGCCATCAAGGGCGCGGGCCTCGGCGAGGACGTCGCGCTTATCACCGACGGGCGGTTCTCCGGCGCGACCCACGGGTTCTCGATCGGCCACGTTGCGCCGGAGGCACCGGACGGCGGGCCGATCGGCCTGGTGGAGACGGGCGACCGCATCCTCATCGACGTGCCCGAGCGACGGCTGGACCTGCTTGTCGACGACGAGGTCCTGACGGCTCGCCGGGCGCACTGGAAGCCGCTCGCGCCGAGATACACGCGCGGCGTACTGGCCAAGTACGCCCGGACGGTCCGCTCGGCCTCCGAGGGCGCGACGACGTCGGTGTGAGCTGATGCAGTTCGAGGAGCTGCGGTACATCTGCCTCGAGGCGGCAGTTGACCTGGTTCGCCAACACGGCCGGCCGGTGGCTCCGTCGATCGTCCTGCCCGGACCCGACCGGACGCGAGTCGTCCGGCTGGAGGGATTCCCGGACACGGACGAAGAGCGCCATGTCTACCTCGAACGATTCGCAGCGTCCGAGATCACCGAGGCCGGCGTGCCCTGCTGGGGGTTCGTGAGCGAGGCAACGACGGAGCAGGCGGAGGTCCTCATGGTGGCTTTCGGCGCACGGCTGCACCGACCCCACGTGACGGCCTCGGCATTCGACGACAATGGCCTCCCGGAGGAGTTCATCCCGTCCGAGGAGGTGGATCGCGACGCGCTTCCGTTCCTGCATCCGTTGCAGCTCGCGGTCGACGCCCTGGCCGCGATTCAGCGCGACGCCGATGCCACGCCGGGTGTGGGCGAGGACGTCCTCGGCATCACCGAGACCTGACGCGTTCAGGCCTTGAAGGCGCTGACGTCGACGGCCACGAAGATTGCCGTCGACGTGGCGACGATCGTGCCATCGGCGGAGGTGGCGTCCCCCTCGGCCATGATCTTGCGCCCCTCGCGCCCGACGACGCGGCCGCGGAACGTCAGCCGCTCCCCGACCGGCGTGGGCGCGAGGTAGCGAACGGTGAGCTCCCCCGTGAAGGCTGGTTGCCGATGGATGCTCAGCAGGTACCCGAGCACGTCGTCGAAGATCGCGGCCACGATGCCACCGTGGCTGCGACCCGGGGCACCCTCGAACGCAGCGCCGAGCTCGACCCAGGCGACCGAGTCCTCGCCATCCCGGAAGACCTGGATGCCGATGCCGAGGGGGTTGTGGCGACCGGAGACGAAGCACTCGTCGAAATGGCTGATCGGCTCGCCGGGGGCCGCCTCGGCAGGTTCCTCGAACATCTCGCGCTTGAGCGCGACCATGTCCCGCACCCGCCGGGGTGACTGCTCCACGAGCTCGGCGGCTTCGATCGCGCCCTCGGCCACGCGGTCGAGCAGCTCCGGTGGTGGGTCGTTGGAGACGAGTGCGTGCCCGAGTCGACGAATGGCGAGGGCCGCTCGTTCCGTGGCCTCGTCGTCGCGCGCGTGACTCATGGGCCGGCCTCGTCGACGGTCTCGGAGCCCAAGGGTGCCGTGATCGCAACCTCCCCTGCACGGCGGCCCTCCAGCGTGAGGACGTGCAGCCGCCAGCCGTCTGCGGTGACGACGGAGTCGCCCCGACGAACCAGCCGGCCGAGGTGCTCGGTCATCCACCCCGACACCGTCTCGGAGTCGCCCGAGTCGAGGACGAGCCCGGTCAGGCGTTCGAGCTCGTCACGCCGGAGGGTGCCCTCCACCACCCAGTGGCGACCTCGTTGGCGTGGCCCGGACTCGATGTCGAACTCGTCGGCGATGTCGCCCACGAGCTCCTCGAGGACGTCCTCGAGCGTCACGAGGCCAGCCGTGCCGCCGTACTCGTCCACCACGATCGCCGCGTGGTCGCCGGACTCCAGCAGGTCGTGGAGCAGGTGCTCGAGGTCTCGGGAGTGTGGCACCGCGGCGATCGGACGGATCGGCAGGGAACCCTCCGCACCGCGACCCACGAGCAGGTCCTTGACGTGCAGGATCCCGACGATGTCGTCGAGGCTCTCCCGGTAGACGGGCAGCCGCGTGAAGCCCGTCCGGGCGGCGACCACGAGCACCTCGTCGGTGCCGGCATCCTCGGCGACGGCCTCGAGATCGACCCGAGGCGTCATGGCGTCCTCGGCCGTGATGGCGGCCAAGGACAGGGCGGATTCGAGCACCCTCGCCTCGGCGCCCATGACGGTGCCCTGGCGCCGGGACTCGGCGACGACGAAGCGCAGCTCGGCCGGCGTGTGGACGAGGTTGTGCTCGTCGACGGGTTCGACCCCGACCGCGCGAACGAGCAGGTTTCCGGCTCCGTTGAGGACGATGATCAGCGGCCGCAGCAGCGTGACGAACCAGTGGAACGACCGGGCCATCCCGACCGCGACCTGCTCGGCTCGCGCGAGGGCGAGGTTCTTCGGCGCCATCTCCCCGACGACCATGTGGAGGAAGACGACGATGCCGAGCCCGAGCGAGAACCCGATGACGGTGGCCGTTCCCTCGCCGAGGCCCGCAGCCTCCAGCCAGTCCTCCAGCAGGTGCGTGACTGCCGGTTCGGCCACCGCGCCGAGCCCGAGCGAGGCCAGCGTGATCCCCAGCTGCGCGCCCGAGAACGTGATCGACAGCTCACGGAGGGCGTCGAGGGCCCGCTGGGCACGTCGGTCCCCCAATGCGGCCAGTTCCTCGACGCGGGCGCGACGGGCCGCCAACAGCGCGATCTCGACGGCGACGAACCACCCATTCGCGATCAGGAGGCCAACGCCGACCAGCAGCGCCCACGGGCTGAAGGCAACGCCCGCCTCACCGGCGGCCGCCGCGATCATGACGGGCCCTCCCCGGCATCCGACCCGTCCGAGGGTCGCGGTTCGACGACGACGCGGGCAACGCGTGGCCCGCGCATCTCGGCCACCTCGAACCGGTGGGTGGGGCTGGTGACGGCGTCACCGACCTCCGGGATGTGGCCGAGCTGGTCGAGGATGAAGCCGGCGACCGTGACGTACTCCCCCTCGACGACCTCGGCGTCGAGCAGCTCGGCGAGTCGCGACATCCGGTAGGAACCGGCAACTTCGAGCGTTCCGTCGTCGCGACGGCGCAGCTGTGGCCGGGGGCGGTCGAACTCGTCGGCGATGTCGCCCACCAGCTGCTCCAGCACGTCCTCGACGGTGGCAATGCCGGTCACGTCGCCGAACTCATCGATGACCAGTGCGAACGTTCGTCGGTCCCGACGCAGCATCGAGAGCAGCTGCTGGACCGTGGCCCATTCGGCGACCTCGGTGGTGTCGCTGATCAGCGGCGCGATGGGGTCGTCCTCACCGATTCCGGGAGCTCCCAGCAGGTCCTTGACATGGATGGTGCCGGCAACCTCCCCGTCCTCACCGACGACCGGGAAGCGCGAGAAGCCGCTGGCCGCGGCGACGGCGCGAAGCTGGCGGACGGTGGCGTCCGCCGGCAGCGAGCGGACGTCGGGCCAGGCGACCATCACCTCCCGAACACGGGTTGCGCGCAGCCGGAGCGCGCCGGCAAGCAGGTCGGCCTGCTCGGATGACAGGGAGCCGTGACGCCCCGACTCGTCGATGATGAGGGCGAGCTCCTCGAGGGTGTGGGCCTCCTCGCCGCCGTCGGACGGATCGAGACGGAACAGGACCTTCGACGTCCATGCCGCCGCCGTGTCGAACAGCCGAATGATCGGCCCGAAGACCGTTTCGAACGCCCGCATGGGCAGGATCACGGCCATGGAAACCGACAGCGGCCGGGCGATCGCGAGGTTCTTGGGGGCAAGCTCCCCGACGATCATCTGGAAGACGGTGGACACGAGGATGGCGGCCACCACGATCGTCACCGACCCGGCCTCGGCCGGCAGCCCAACGGCCTCGGCCGCCGGCCGCAGCAGCGAGTCGCCAATCGCGCGTTCGGCGACGAAACCCAGCAGCAGCGACGACGCCGTGATGCCGAACTGGGCTGCGGAGAGCACGAACGACAGGCGCTCGCGGGCCGCCAACACGAGTCTTGCCCGGGCCGATCCGGCGGCGGCGCGTTCCTCGAGCTCGGCTCGACGGACGGACACGACGGCGAACTCCGCCGCGACGAAGACCGCGTTGGCAACGATCAGGCCGATCGTGAGGGTCAGGGCAGCGACACCACTCACGGCGTGGTCGGCGGAAGGCGGAAGGGGCGCATCGGCAACGAACCGTAATGGTTCGGTGACCGAAGTCGGGCACGAGGGAAAGCGACGAAGCCGACGGTCGGACGCTCGGACGCGTCACGGGCGTCGATGGCGTCGAGGGCGTTCAGCCAACCGCCTCCGGCGACCGCGAGGGGTCGCGGACGATCATCGCGGCCAACGCGTTGGCGTGCGCGAGGAAGTCGTACTCGGGCTGGAGCTGGGCGTGCAGCGCGAAGCCGGTGAGGGCGGACAGCAGCCGTTCCGCGGCAAGTGGCGCATCCCCTGCGGCGACACCTGCGCGAATGAGCGCGTCGCCGAATCGCCGCACGCGCTCGCGGTGACTGCGCAGGACCCGCTCCGCCAGCGCACGGTCGGTGAGGCCGCCGCCGACGGCCAGCTTCAGGTAGATCCGAGCGACCAGGGGGTTGTCGTCGAAGAACCGGGCAAAGGCGCCGACGAGGTCCTCGATGGACTCGGTGCCCTCACCCGACGGATCGGGATCAACGGCCGCGATCGCCTCCCTGACGACCTCGAATATGGCCTCTTCCTTGGTCTCGAACAGGTTGTAGAAGCTGCCGGCGCCGACGCCGGCGCGGTCCTGGATGGCCTTGAGGGTGACGCTCTCCTCGCCCCCCTCCTCGGCCAGCAGCGCACGCGTGGCGTCGAGGATGCGGCGCCTCGTGCGCACACCGACGCGGTTGCGGCCCATGTCGCCTCCCAGAAGTCCCGTCCGGAACGGTACGTCCGGCCCTGCTGCCAACCGTGAAGCCGTGTCACCCTGTTTGCAATAGTTGAACACATGCTCCACAATGGAGTCCTCGCTCCACTTCTGAGCGTACGCTCCAGTTCATCAGCCCGCCGCAGGGGGCCCCGACCTCGCGGCAGGGCCCGGACCAGGGAATGCCCGTGAGCCACTACAAGAGCAACCTGCGCGACATCGAGTTCAACCTCTTCGAGTACCTGGAAATCCAGGATTCGCTGGGTTCCGGGCCGTTTTCGGCGGTCGAGCGCGATCAGGCGCAGATGCTGCTGGCCGAGCTGGAACGGTTCGCAACCGACTCGATCTGGGCCGATTCCTTCGTTCCCGCCGACCGCACGCCGCTCGTCCTGTCGGACGGGGACATCACGCTCCCCGAGGAGCTGGGTGACGCGCTCAACGCGTTCTACGACGCCGGCTGGCACCTGTTGCCCCTGCCCGAGCACCTCGGTGGCGTTGGCGCGCCGCCGAGCCTGCGGTGGGCCGCCACGGAGCTGATGCTGGGCGCGCATGCGACCGCGACGCTGTGGGCGATCGGCCCGCTGTTCGGGGCGATCCTCGACCAGATCGGCACGGAGGGTCAGAAGCAGCGCTTCGTGCAGCCCATGGTGCACAACCGCTGGGGCGCGACCATGGTGTTGACCGAGCCGGATGCAGGTTCGGATGTCGGCGCCGGGGTCACGAAGGCCGTCAAGGTCGAGGAGAACGGGCCCGACGACCTCGGCTCGCTCTGGCACATCGAGGGCGTCAAGCGGTTCATCACGTCCGCCGATGCCGACGTCCACCCCAACACGGTGCATCTCGTGCTGGCGCGGCCGGAGGGCGGGACCCCCGGGACCAAGGGGCTGCGCCTGTTCGTCGTCCCCAAGTACCTCGTCAACGAGGACCTGTCGCTGGGGGCCCGCAACGGCGTCAAGGTCACCAACATCGAAAAGAAGATGGGCATCAAGGGCTCGGCGACGTGCGAGCTCACGATGGGCGGGGATCCGGACCTGCCCTGCGTGGGCTACCTCGTCGGCGAGGCCGATGAGGACGGCGCCGGCATCGCCCAGATGTTCAAGGTCATCGAGTACGCCCGAATGACCGTCGGGACCAAGGCCATGGCCACGCTGTCGACCGGCTACCTCAACGCGCTCGACTACGCGAAGGTGCGCGAGCAGGGCCCGGACATGACCGACATGGGCAACAAGGTCGACAAGGTCACGATCATCCACCACCCCGACGTCCGCCGCATCCTCATGGAGCAGAAGGCCCACAGCGAGGGCATGCGCGCTCTCGTGCTCTACACCGGTTGGGTCCAGGACCAGGCCGAGCTCGCGAGCGACGAGGACCATGACGCCTGGTTGGCTCGCGAGGACCTGCTGTTGCCGCTGGTCAAGGGCTACTGCTCGGAGAAGGCCTACGAGCTGCTCGGCTCCGCGTCGCTGCAGACCTTCGGTGGCTCCGGCTTCACGC
>JAWWBG010000049.1:0-14209 GCA_033721095.1 Nitriliruptorales bacterium | reverse complement strand
GACGGCGACGACGATTGGCCACGACCCGGGACCTGGCCGATCCGCCACTCGTTCCCCTCCAGCCGATGACGTGCATCAGCGTATGAGTGGCAGCGGCGGGACGAGACCGGGAGCCCGCGGCATCGTGTGGTTGCATGTCGAACGAGTCGGAGCCGAAGCCATCACGCGAGGGGCCATGGGAGCAGTCACGCCGCCCACGGGTCCGGCGACGGTCGTGCTGGGCGACGTGGCCGGCTCGACGCTCAAGTGGCAGGAGCAGCCCGAGGCGATGTCGGCGGCGTCCCGGCGCCTCAACACCCTCATCGACCAACTGGTTGGCACCCACGACGGCCATCGGCCTCGCGAGCAGGGCGAGGGCGACAACTTCGTGGCCGTGTTCCCCGCGGCCGCGGACGCAACGGCCTTCGCGCTCGAGCTCGACACCGCACTGGGGACCGAGGCATGGCCGGACGACCTCACGATCGGGATGCGCATCGGCATCCACACGGGTGATGTCGAATGGGCCGAGGAGACCGGCTACCTCGGCCCGACCTTCAACCGGTGTGCGCGCATCCGCGACCTCGGCCACGCCCGGATGATCCTCGTGTCGCAGGCCACGCGAGACATCATCGCCGACGGCCTTCCCGACGGGGTGGCCCTCGGCGACCTCGGGCTGCACCAGCTGCGGGACCTGTCACGTGACGAGCACGTCTACCAGGTCACCCATCCGGGCAGCCCGGAGCAGTTTCCGCCCCTCAAGTCGATCTCCTCCCTGCCCAACAACCTGCCGATCCCGGTCACCTCCCTGGTCGGACGCGAAGAGGACATCAGCAATGTTTCGCGGCTGCTGCTCGAGCACCGGCTGGTGACGCTGACCGGTGCAGGCGGATCCGGCAAGACCCGCCTCGCGCAGCACGTGGCCTCGGAGGTCCTGTCCTTCGCCCCCAACGGGGCGTGGTGGGTCGACCTGATGCCCGTCAACAACGAGGACCGCGTGGCACCCGCGATCGCCGAGGCCGCCGGGATCGAGGAGGTCGGCGGCTCGAACGCCGACGAGCTGCTGGCCGCAGGCATCGGCGACAAGCAGATGCTGCTGGTCATCGACAACTGCGAACACGTCATCGACGTGGTCGCCGACATCATCGAGCTGCTCCTCCACCGTTGCCGCGAGGTGCGCGTCCTCGCCACGTCCCGGGAGACCATCGGGATCGAGGGTGAGCACGCCGTCCGCGTGCGGCCGCTCGGCGTGCCGGAGGGCGAGATCCAGGCGGCCGACCTCTCCAAGCACGCTGCCACGCAGCTGTTCGTCGAGCGAGCACAAGCGGCCGGGCCGTTCACCCCAACCGACGAGGACGCCGAGGCCATCGCCACGATCTGCCGCCGCCTGGACGGCCTGCCGTTGGCCATCGAGCTGTCGGCGGCGCGGACGCGCCTGCTCGGCGCCAAGGAGATTGCTGCGGCCCTCGACGACCGTTTCGCCCTGCTCGGTGCGACCGGCCGGCGCGGGCGGGCGTCTCGTCAGCGAACCCTCGAGGCCTCCGTCGCCTGGTCGTTCGAGCTGCTCGACGACGAGGAACAGGCGGTCCTGTGCCGGCTCGGGGTCTTCCCGGCCGCCTTCGATCTCGACGGCGCGACGTTCGTTGGGACGCTCGGTGCCGGCGGCCACCACGTCCTCGACGTCCTGTCGTCCCTGGTGGACAAGTCGCTGGTCACCGTGCGACCCGCCGAGGACGGGCGCCGCTACCGGCTGCTCGAGACCATCCGCCAGTATGCGCTGGACCGGCTGGCCGAGCGAGGCGAGGCCGAGGCCGCCCGGGACGCGCACCTCGACCACCTCGTCGCCGTGTGCGGGGAGCTTCGCCTCCGGGTCCTCGACCGCCTCAACGCATCCTGGTGGGACTTCGAGACCTGGATCGACGACATTCGGGCCGCAGAGCAATGGGCGATGCGGCAGGGGCGGCCAGGCGCCGTCGTCCGCATGCGCGCCCCCTTCTTCGGACAGGTGTCGAACCTGGGGGGAGCCGGCGAGTGGCTTCGCGCCATCGGGCCACTCCTCGACGACGAGCGCCTCACCGAGATCGAACGGGCTCGGGCCCGGATGATCGGGTGCGCCCTCTTCTTCACGGTCGGGGACCCGGCCCGGGGCGTCGAGCTCGGGACCCAGGCACTCGCGGCCCTGGAGCACGGCGACGACATCGACCAGTACGGGGCGCGGTACGCCCTCGCGCTCGCGAAGCCGTATGTCGACGCAACGGGCGTCGAGGAGAGCACGTACGCCTGGGAACGAATCACCGGCTCCGGCAGTCGCGCCGCCATCGGGGTCATGCACGGAACCGCGCTCCTGCACGCCGACCGCTGGCTCGAGGCACGGGAGGTGTTCACCAGCGCGATGGAGGGTGGCGCCGAATCGGGCTTCGTCGAGATGGAGCTGTTGGCCATGAGCATGCTCACGGTCACGCAGAACGTCCTGGGCGACCTGGGGGAATCGATGCGGCTGGCCCGCGAGTCCTGGCACCGCATGCGGGAGGAGGCACCTCGTTATCTGGGGGTCCACGCGGCAGCCAACGGCTTCTGGCCGCTGGTCTTCGGGGGCCAGTTCGACGAGGCCCGCCAGCTGGTCGCGGACGCCTCGGCCGCAGCGGGTCCCCCCGGAACCATGTCCCACCTCTACGCGCAGGTGGGGGAGGCATGCCTCGCCGTCAACGACGCCGACGCGGAGCGGATCCTCGAGGTCACCGGACCGTTGCTGGAGCGGCTGAGCCGGACCTCCATGAGCTCGTGGACGACGGGCGTCCTCGGCTGGCGGGCATGGGCACACGCCGCCACCGGCGACCATGGCAAGGCGCGCGCACTGCTGGCCCAGGCTGACGCCCTGCTGCCCCCACGCGGCTGGGCGTACTACCGGGGGACGGTGACGTGGGCCCGCTCCGAGGTGGAGAAGGGCGATCCACCGGCACGTGTTCGGGCCGTGGCCGAGTTCCTGCGAACGGTCAAGGGCACGGCCCACCGGGGAGGATGGTGGCCGAGCCTGACCTTGGCTGGCGTGGAGACCCTCCGGAAGGTCGGCGAGCACGAGGCTGCCGCACGGGTGTTGGGCGCCAGCCTCGAGCATGGCGACGCAATGGGGTTCTGGGTGCCACCCGGTTGGGCGGACATCGAGGCGCTGAAGTCCATGCTCGAGAAGGAGCTGGCGGGTGACTACGAGCGACTGCTCCAGGAGGGGCGCCAGCTCGGCCACGAGGAGGCCAGCGACATCGTCATTCGGGCCGCCGGTCTTGACCCGGACGCCCCGGCTGGATCCGGTGACCGAGCCGTGTCCGGCTGGGCCTCCCTGACCCCGGCCGAGGTCGACGTCGCGCGCAAGGTCGCCGACGGCCTCACGAACGCCGAGGCCGCCGAGGCCCTGTTCGTCAGCACCAACACCGTCAAGACGCACCTCAAGAACATCTACACCAAGCTCGACATCAGCTCCCGCGCCGAGCTCGCCACCGAGGTCGCGAGCCAGGACCAGGCCTGACCGACGGGACGCATCTCACGCGGAGTCCGCGGGATCGGCCGCCGTCCTGACCTCCGCGAGATGAGCCGCCGGGAGACCGAGCAGCGCAGCGGACTCGAGGAGGATCTCCAGATACGCGGACGCGGGCGGGACAAATGATCGCTTGTCCACCACCTCGTAGACCCACGCGTCGTGCGGGCCAAGCCCGGTCGCCTCGACCGTGTGAAGCGACCGTCGATAGTTGACTGGGTGGCCCTCATGGCCGTCGAGCGCCTGCAGGTCCTCGTCCGTGAGTTGCCAGAGAAGGCCCCAGACGGCAGCGCCGGCCGATGGCACGACGTCCGCCACGCCCCCGCGCCACACCGGCGACCACCGCGTGAAGGCCAGCCGGTGGTCGGCCAGGCGCGCCACGCCGAGCGCGACGGCGGCGGGACATCGACGTCGCATCTGCTCGGCGGACAGGTTCGACCCGTAGGCGAAGTAGTAGGCGCCGGAGACGATCTCCTCCTCGCCGGACCTGGGGGCACAGGAAATCCGAGGACACACGGCTGCGCACAACGTCATCATGGGTCGCCAGCGCCAGGGTGCATTCGATCGACAGGGCTCGAGGGACCCATCGAGCTCGCTGCGGGCTTCGCAGCGATCCTGGCGACGCTGCTCGTGCCTTGCCGCGCGAGGTTCGCCGGCGCCGCCGGCGGGTGGGTGTTCCTCCCGACGGTGATCGTCGGGATCCTGGCACCGATCCCCCGCCGGTCTCGCGGTGCAACCAGCATCGGGGAGCTGGACGACATCCAGGCGCGTCGCTGATGTGACGCAGGCAAGGGCCTACTTTGGGGGCTCCATCGGAGGGACCTCATGGCCTGGACCAGCGACGACATTCCCAACCAGGACGGCCGGGTTGCGGTCGTGACCGGCGCAAATGGCGGGCTGGGGCTGGCCACGGCGAAGGCGCTGGCGGGCAAGGGTGCGCACGTCGTCATGGCGGCGCGCAACCAGCAGAAGGCAGCGGCCGCGCGAGACGAGATCCTCGACGTTCACCCCAACGCGTCCCTGGAGCTGGTCGAGCTGGACCTCGCGTCCCTCGCCTCGATCGAACGAGCCGCCAAGCACATCGTGGCCGCTCACGACCGGGTCGACATGACCATCCTCAACGCCGGGCTCATGGCGCTGCCTGAACAGCAGACCGAGGACGGCTTCGAGATGCAGTTCGGCGTCAACCATCTCGGCCACTGGGCGCTGACCTCGCACCTGCTCCCGACGATCGTGCGGACACCGGGAGCCCGGGTCGTGACGGTCACCTCGACCGGCCAGCACGGCGGCCGGCGCATCAACCCGGACAACCCACACATGCGCGGCAACTACAAGCCGTGGCGGATGTACGCCGACACCAAGCTCGCCAATCGGCACTTCGCCGTCGGGCTGCACCAGCAGTTCACCGAGCACGGCGTCGACGCGAAGGCCCTCACGGCGCACCCGGGGCTCACCCATTCCGACCTCCAGCACCGCACGGTCCGGGAGGGCACGAAGGGCTCGGGATACTTCTGGGAATGGCTGTCCAAGAACACGGGGATGTCGATCGATCGTGGCGCCCTGTCCCAGCTGCGAGCCGCGACCGACCCCGACGCGCCGGGTGGGGGGATGTACGGACCACTGTGGATGCAGTCCGGCCCGCCCGTTGCCAAGCCACTCGTTCGCCCGGGCTCCGCGAAGGCCATCCGCATCCTGTGGGACGTGTCCAGGCGCGAGACCGGGCTCGACGTCGACGTGGCGCAAGCACTCGCTGACAGCTGACACCGCCGACGGCGGGAACGGGCTCGACTCAGCCTTTACGAAATCGGCATGTCGTAAAGTGTCGGGTGCAACGAGGATCCAACGTGCCCGCATCCGCAACCGACACGACACCGCCGCTCGAAGAGCTGGCGGGAGCGCCAACGCGCGAACGGCTGCTGCTGGCCGCCGAGCACCTCGCGGCAACCCAACGTTGGTCTGCGTTGACCATGTCGGACGTGGCCTCGCTGGCGGGCGTGAGCCGTCAGACCGTCTACAACGAGTTCGGGAACAAGACGGCCCTCGGCGAGCAGGTTGCCCTCCGTGTCGCCGTGCGCGTCGTCGATGCCGTCCAGGCCGAGATGGCCCAGCACGATGAGATCCAGGAGGCCATCGCTGCCGCCGTCACCCTGGCGCTGGACCTGGCCGAGGAGGAGCCGCTGGTCCGCGCCGTCCTGACCGGGGCACGTGGCGGGGCCGACGAGAGCCTGTTGCCCTTCCTGACCACGCGTGCCGGTCCGATCCTCAGCATGGCGGCAACCGCACTGACGGCGCAATTCGTCGAACGCTGGCCCGAGCTGGACGAGGAGGAGGTCGAGCTCGTGGCGGAGTCGGCCGTCCGGCTGATCGTCAGCCACATCGTGCAGGCGACCGATTCCCACGAGCGAACCGGGCGCCGCGTCGCCTGGATGCTCGCCCGCGTCGTCGGTGTCGGCGACGAGTCAGCTCCACTCCCCTCCTGAGCACCGCAGAATTGGCGGAGGGAGGGCCGCAGCCCTCCCTCCACTCGTGTCAGATGATCGTCAGCACGAGCTGTGGGCGATCACGACCTGGTCGAGCGGCCCAAAGCCCGGGTCGATCTCGCTGGGCGTGAACCGGAAGACGTTGCCATCCCGGTCGACGTGGATCCCCAGCGCCTCGAGCTCGTCGAACAACGGCGCGAGGTCATCGCGCGCATCGAACGCGAAGGCCCCGAAGTCCGGGTGGAAGCCTTCGATGCGCAACAGGTTGGCGTCACCGCAGTAGCTCGTCACAACGTGGATGTTGATGAAGGCGCCCTGGGCGGGAGACGCACCCACGAGGTGAATCACGCCAGTGCTTGCCGTGTTGCCTCCGGGGTCGTCGGTCTCCCACAGCAGACCAACCAACGCGCCGCAGATGTTCCCCGACGGCTCACATCCGCCGACGCCCGGCGGCGCCAGCACGAAGTCCTGTCCACCGAGGATGGCGCTGAGCAGACCATTGTCGTCCGGGTCGTCGGTGCCAGAGCCGTCCGAGACAACCTCCTCGACCGGCGAGATCACGTCAACCTCGACGAGCTCTGCGAAGGCGCCGTCACCGCCGCCACCGTTCTGGCAGTCGGGGTCGTCCCCATCGATCAGGCCGTCGCCGTCGTTGTCGAAGGTGTCCGTGCACGACGGGTCACCGGGTGGGCCCTCGGTGTCGCACGCGTCACCGACACCGTCGCCATCGGAGTCTTCCTGACCGGGGTTGCTTGCCTCCGGACAGTTGTCACAGACGTCACCGACGCCATCCCCGTCGCCGTCAGCCTGATCCGCGTTGGCGTCGTCGGGACAGTTGTCCTCGCCATCACAGACGCCATCCTGATCGGCATCCGGACACGGGGGCGGGCACTGTTCCTCTTCGATGGTTGTGCCGGCCTTGGCCTGGACCGTCGTCACGTCCGAGTGCGTGTATTCGCCCGGGCCGTAGGACGCGGAAGGCACGCCGGGTTCATCGAAGTACTCGGCGCTCTCCTCGGTGATGTGCCCTTGCGAGTTGTAGACGATGTTCCCGTCGGTGTCGATCGCGACGTACGACAGGTCCTTGCCTGCTGTCACCGTCACGGTCGTACAGTCTTCCGAAAAATCGATGTCGATCGTCGTACCGCTGTTGCCGCCGGGTGCCGCCAACGCCACCGAGCCGACAACCAAGCCGGCCAACATGGTGAGGATGCCGAACACGGACAGCGAAGTTCGTGTGCGCATGGATTGCTCCCTCTCGAGGGGTCGGTTACCGGTGCGAGCGGAGGAAGTTCCGACCCCAGCCCTCTCTTGAATGCCCATTCGATTCCCACCCATGGAGTTCGTCAAACGGTTTCAGGGTCGATTCCCCGCGCCTCCACGCTGCGTCATCAGGCGATTACACGCTGTAGAACATTGCGTGCGATGATCGAGACGTCTGGTGCGCTGAACGCGCACGTGTGATCAGGTGGCCACTCGCTGCGACCCGAGAGGGCCACGGCCCGGCGGCCGATCGGCCCATGTGGGCATGCCGACGTAGCGGGCGGTCGGACGGATCAGCCGCCCCTCGGCGTGTTGCTCGCGGATGTGCGCCGACCACCCGATCGCACGACTCAGCGCGAACGTCGAGGTGAACAGTTCGCGTGGGAGCCCACAGGCCTCGAGCACCACGGCCGCGTAGAACTCCACGTTCGCGTACAGCTTGCGACCCGGCTTCTCCTCCGCCAGGACGTCGACGATCGCGTCCTCAACCGCGACCGCCAGCTCGACCCGTGGCCCACCGAGCTCGGTCGCAGTCTCCTTCAGCAACACGGCCCGAGGGTCCCGCGTCCGATAGATCCGATGTCCGAAACCCATGACCCGTTCGCCGCGGGCGACGGCGGCACGGGCCCACGCAGCCGCCCGATCCGGCTGGCCGATCTCATCGAGCATGTCGAGGGCTCGGGACGGCGCGCCGCCATGAAGTGGCCCGGACAGTCCCCCGATCGCGGCAACCAGAGCCGCACCGGCGTCCGCACCCGTGGAGGTCACCACCCGTGCGGCAAATGTCGAGGCGTTGAAGCCGTGGTCCATCGTCAGGACGAGGTAGCGCTCGAGCGCACGCACGATCGCCTCGGACGGGCGCCGACCGGTGAGGGCGTGCAGGTAGCGGCCCGCGAAGCCGAGTGAGTCATCGGGCTCGACGGGTCCATCGCCGATGCCGAGGCGCCAGAGCGTGGCCACGAGTTCCGGCTGTGGCGCCACGAGGCGAATCAGCTGGTCAGCGAGGCTGTCGCCGTCGAGATCGAGGGAGGCCATCACGCCCAGCTCGGCCGCGAGTGCCGACACCGCCGTCCGGAGGTCGGCGAGCGGCGCGCCCTTCTCGCTGGCGGCCACGATCCCGGGCAGCAGGGCGAGGGTCGCCGAGGGCACGCGGGCCGCGTCGCGAATGCGCGCCGCAAAGGCTGCTGCGCGGCTGGCGTCGGGCAACGACCCGTGCAGGAGGAGGTGCCAGACCTCTTCGACGCTTCGGTGCCGAGCCAGCTCGATGGCATCGTGACCGCGATAGTGGTAGCGGCCGGCCTGGCCATCGACAGCGCCGATCGACGTGTCGGCAACGACGACGCCGGCAAGTCCCGGCGGCGCGACCAAGGGCCGGTCAGGCGCGTGTCCTCCCGTTGCCTGGGAGCTCATCATCTCTTCCTTTCCCGCGGGGTCGCCGCAGTTGCTGGGCCAGGCGCGCCGGGGTCACCGGGCCACCGCGTGGCGCTGTCGATATCGAGAGGTCTTCGCACGATTGCCGCAGCCCTCCATGGAGCACCAGCGGCGCCGGCCCGGACGTGAGGCGTCCCAGAACAACAACGAGCAGTCGTCGGCGCCGCACTCTCGTACGCGCCGAGGATCTCCCGAGGTGACGAGGCCGATCGCGTCACGAGCCACCGTGGACAACACGGCACCGATCGATGCCCGGACAGGCACGACGGGTTCGCCGGTGACAGCGAGCGCCTCGACGAGGCCGGGACGAGCGGCTGCCTCGTTCACGACGGCGACGTCCCGTGCCGGCAACGTTCGCCCGTCCACCCAGGCGAAGACGACTCGCGCGATCGCGGCCCGCAGCCGTCGCGCCCGCTCGAGGTCACGACGGAGGACGCGGGGCGCCTCCTCGACGAGGCCCGCCTCGACCGCCCAGCGGGCGAGATCCCGGGGCTCGCGAAGCCGCTCGAAGGCGCGCCGCCACCGCTCTCCGATCGTGGCGACAAGATCGAGGCTCGGGCGACCGGAGAGGAAGTGGAAGGCGTATTCGTCGGCAGGCACGTCGCCGGCGTCAGCGCGTGACTCGGCCACCCGATGCTGAATTGCGGCGCCCTCGGCCACGATGCTCCGATCGTTTCGACAACACCAGTATAACCGGTGTCGCCGGACGTCAGCCCGCCGTGACGCCGAGGTCGAGTCGGCGCAGCAACTGCGCATTGAGCGCCACGACGATCGTTGACAGGCTCATGAGTGCTGCGCCGACGGCAGGGGCCAGCACGATCCCGACGGGCGCCAGGACTCCGGCTGCGATCGGGATGGCGAACAGGTTGTAGCCGGTCGCCCAAGCGAGGTTCTGGAGCATCTTGCGCCAGCTCGCCCGGGACAGACGCAGCACCGACAGGATCCCGCGGGGGTCATCGGAGGCCAGCACGATGCCCGCCGACTCGATGGCCACGTCGGTGCCGGCCCCGATCGCGATGCCGGCGTCGGCGCGGGCGAGGGCAGGGGCGTCGTTGACACCATCACCCACCATCGCGACCGACAGGCCGCCCTCCTGGAGTTCCCGGACGACCCGGTCCTTGTCCTCCGGGAGGACCTCGGCGTACACGCGGTCGATCCCGAGCTGCGCGGCGACATGGTCGGCGACGGCACGGGAATCGCCCGTGATCATGACAACCTCGATGTCCTGGGCGTGCAGCCCCTCGACCGCGGATCGCGACTCCGGTCGGATCTGGTCCTCGAGGGCCAGGGCCCCGGCGATGTCACCGTCGACCACCACGAACAACACGGCGGCACCGCGCTGCTCCCACGCCGCAATCCCGTCCCCGAGGTCCGGCGGCGAATCGAGTTGTCGCTCGCGCAGCAGGGCCGGGCCGCCGACCGCCACCTCGTGGCCGTCGACCTGCGCTTCGACACCTCGGCCCGTCATCGAGTCAAACCCCGTCGCCTCGAGGTGCGGGGCGCCGACGGCGTCTGCGCGGCGGACGATCGCGCGCGCCAGTGGATGCTCCGAATCGACCTCCGCGGCCCTGGCCAGGCCGAGGAGCCGCTCGCTGGACATCCCGAGGGCTGCCACGTCCGTGACCTCGTGTGCACCGGCCGTGAGGGTTCCCGTCTTGTCAAAGAGGACGGCGTCGACGGTTCGGACCCGCTCGAGCGTGAGACGGTCCTTGACGAGGACGCCGGCGCGGGCGGACTTGGCCGTCGAGATCGAGACCACGAGGGGAATGGCCAGCCCGAGTGCATGCGGGCAGGCGATCACGAGCACCGTGATCGTCCGGGCGACCGCGTCGTCGGGTTGGCCTGCCAGGAGCCATGCGACGGCCGTGAGCACCGCGGAGGCGGTGGCAACGGCGAACAACCAGGCCGCGGCCCGATCTGCCAGGCGCTGGGTGCGCGAGGACGACGCCTGCGCCTCGGCGACGAGCCGCTGGATGCCGGCGAGGGCCGTCTCCTCTCCGATGGCGTCGACCTCGATCCGCACTGCCGTCGCCAGCGCGACGGAGCCGGCCACAACGCGATCGCCGGTCCCGTGCGAGACGGGACGTGACTCGCCGGTGAGCATCGACTCGTCGAACTCGCCGGCGCCCTCGACGATGTGGCCGTCGGCCGGGACGCGGGCGCCCGGGCGGACCAGCACCACGTCCCCGGCGGCCAGCATCGATGCCGGCACCGTTTCGAGGTCACCGTCGGCCGTCACCCGCTCGGCGTCGTCGGGGAGGAGTTCGGCGAGTGCGGCGAGCGCCCCGCGGGCGTGACCGATGGCGCGCATCTCCTGCCAGTGGCCGAGCAGCATCACCGTGATCAGTGCGGCCAGTTCCCACCAGAAGTCGAGCTCGTCGACGGCGCCCAGCTCGGTCAGCCAGCTGGCGACGAACGCCACGGTGATGGCCAGCGAGATCAGGGACATCATCCCGGGTGCCCGCCGGCGGGCTTCAGCCACTCCGCCCTGGAGAAACACCCTGCCGCCGTGGACGAAGAGGACCGTGCCGAGGATGGCCGGGATCCAGTCCGCGCCGGGGACGTCGACGGCCGCATAGCCGAACCAGTCCTGGATCATCTCGCTGAAGTAGAGGATGGCCGCCGTGAGCGTCAGTGAGACCCAGAAGCGGTCGCGGAACATGGCAACGTGGTCGCCGTGCCCGGCGTGTGCGTGGCGGTCGTGCTCGTGGCCGTCAACCTCGCGACCGTGGGCCCCGTCGCCGTCGGCTGCGCGGCCATGGCCGGCGTGGCCGTGCATCTCGTGTCCGTGCGTGTCGTCCGGGCGGTCGACCGCGTGCTCGTGGTCGGGGTGTTCGGCTCGCGTCGTCGTCGAACTCATGTCACGGCTCCTTCCGAGGTTCCATGAACTGGAATCTCACCATAGGGATTCCAGTTGCTGGAAGGTCAAGCGTGGTGTGCGTTGGCCGTGCGCCCGTCTCCCGGGTTGTGGTGCTCGATGAGCGCGCAGAAGTCGGCCGGGGTGTCGGCAAGGTCGTCAGCGAACTCCAGCAAGGCCGCGAGGTCGTCACGGGCCGCCTTCATCTCGGCGATTCGCTCGTCGAGGTCGGCCAACCGTTGCTCGGCGACGTCACGCACGTATCCGCAGGGCGCCTCGCCGCGCTCACGCAGCGCGAGGATCTCCCCGATCTCGTCCAGGCGAAGGTCGAGCTGCTGAGCGCGCCGGATGAACCGAAGCCTGGCCACATCCTCCGTGCCGTAGACCCGGTAGCCCGAGGCCGTCCGGTCGGGAGGCGGCAGGAGGCCAATCTCCTCGTAGTAGCGGATGGTCTTGGCGTTCACACCAACCGCGTCCGCCAGCTCTCCGATCAACAGCTCCGACGCCGTCGCAACCGGCATGTGATGACTCCTTGGCCACGCCCGGCATGACCGTAACCCTTCCAGCCGCTGGAAGGTCAAGCGTGGTAGGGGCAGGGAGCATTGCAAAGCAGGTTCCACGACGACGCCGGCCTGGCCGGAACCATCACCGTCAGCTGAGCTCGGCGTCCGCGGACGGTGCTGCCGGTCGCTTCAGGCGACGGCGGCACCGATGGCGCGGCCAGCAGTGCGACCCGAGAAGATGCAGCCACCCAGGAACGTGCCCTCGAGCGCGCGGTAGCCGTGCATGCCGCCACCGCCGAAGCCGGCGACCTCGCCCGCGGCGTACAGGCCGGGCAGCGCGCCGGATCCATCCTGCTTCTGGACCCGTCCGTCGAGGTCGCACTCGAGACCGCCCAGCGTCTTGCGCGTCATGAGGTTCATCTTGACGCCGATCAGCGGGCCTGCCTTCGGGTCGAGCAGGCGATGCGGCGGCGCGGTCCGCACGAGCTTTTCGATGATCGTGTTGCGGTGATTGACGATCTGCATCAGTTGGAGGTCCTTGAACATCGAGTTGTCCAGCTGCCGATCGCGGCACTGGACCTCCCACCTGACCTGCTCGAAGTCCAGCAGTGGCTCGTCGGTGAGCTCGTTCATGCCCTTCACGAGGGCCTCGAGGTTGTCCTCGACGACGAAGTCGGGCCCCTTGTCCATGAACGCCTGCACTGGCCCGGTCGGTCCGGACTTGAGGCGCTGCAACAGCCCGAGCGGAGAGGAGCTGGTCAGGTCGGGGTTCTGCTCCGAGCCCGACAGCGCGAACTCCTTTTCGATGATCTTCTGCGTGAGGATGAACCAGCTGTAGTCAAAGCCGGTGTCGAGGATCGCCTTCATGGTTCCGAGGGAGTCCGATCCCGGCAGTGCGGGGACCGGCAGCCGCTTGCCCGTGGCGTCGAGCCACAACGACGACGGGCCGGGAAGCACGCGGATCGCGTGGTGGGGCCAGATGGGGTTCCAGTTGCGAATCCCCTCCGTGTAGTGCCACATCCGGTCGCGGTTGACGATGTTGCCGCCCACGCTCTCGGTGATCTCGAGCATCCGGCCGTCGACGTGTGCCGGCACGCCACAGATCAGGTTCTGCGGTGCGGCACCGATCCGGTCCGTCGGCCAGTTCTTCCGAACGAGATCGAAGTTGCCGCCGATGCCCCCGGACGTGACGGCCACGGCCTGGGCGGACAGCTCGAACTCGCCGACCTTCTCCCGGCTGGATTCCTGGCCGCGCTCGATGTCACTGGGTGCCAGCAGCGTCCCGACGACGCCCGTGACCTCCCCGTTGGTGAGGACGAGGTCGTCGACCTGGTGGCGGAACCGGAACTCGAGCCGACCGGCAGCCTCGTGCTCCCGGCAACGGCGCGCGAACGGCGCCATCGTCCCGGGCCCGGCCCCGACGGTGATGTGGAACCGCGGCACCGAGTTGCCGTGACCGCTGGCCAGTCCCCCGCCGCGCTCGGCCCACCCGACGGTCGGGAACACCTTGAGTCCCTGCTCGTAGAGCCAGGCGCGCTTCTCCCCCGCGGCGAAGTTCACGTAGGCCTCGGCCCATTGCCGCGGCCAGTGATCCTCACCATCCACGCGGTCGAAGCCGGCCGTGCCCAGCCAGTCGGCCCACGCGAGCTCATGCGAGTCGTTGATGCGGAGCCGGCGCTGCTCGGGCGAGTCCACGAAGAACAGCCCCCCGAGCGACCAGAAGGCCTGGCCACCCAGCGACTGCTCGGGCTCCTGGTCGAGCACGAGCACCTTCGCCCCGGCGTCTGCGGCCTCGGCGGCCGTGACCAGTCCGGCGATCCCGCCACCCACGACGATCAGGTCTGCGTCGAGTGCCACCACCAGCTCCTCATGGAGGTCGATCGGGAACCGTAGTCCCGTCGAACCCCGCCCCCGCCGGGATCCGTCCGCACCTCAGGCAAGGTTGGTGGCGATGGCCGCGGCGAGCACACCCGCGACGAACATGCCCCCGACGTTGAGCAGCAGCATCGATGCGCGGGATCTGCCCTCCCCGTTCCCGAGGCGAACCGATTCGACCATCCACGTCGAGAACGTCGTGAACCCGCCACAGAAACCCGTCCCGAGCACCGTGAGGACGTCGGCCGACAACGCACCCCGATCCGCCATCCCCGCCAGGGCTCCCAGGAGTGCG
>JAWWBG010000048.1:0-14293 GCA_033721095.1 Nitriliruptorales bacterium | reverse complement strand
GGCGCCACCTGGAACGAGCCGCCCTACAAGTTCGAGGCCGGCACGCCGATGATCGCCGAGGCCGGCGGGCTCGGTGCAGCCGCGCGGTACCTCATGGATCTCGGCATGGACAACGTGCGCGCGCACGAGCTGTCGATCATGCCGACGTTCCTCGACGCCCTCACCAACGAGGAGGGTGTTCGCGTCCTGGGTCCGCTGGTGCCGGAACAACGGTCCGGTCCGATTGCGTTCACCGTTGACAGTGTTCACCCCCACGACATCGGCGCCATGCTCGACCAGCACGGCGTCTGCGTCAGGGTCGGCCACCACTGTGCCAAGCCGCTGCTCAAGCACCTCGGGTTGAACTCGACTGCCCGTGCCAGCCTGTACGTCTACAACGACGTCGACGACCTCGAGCCGTTGCTTGACGGCATCCGCCACGCCCGCGACTTTTTTGCTCGGTAAGGAGACTCGCCGATGAGCCTCGATGACCTGTACCAGGACATCATCCTCGACCACTACAAGAGCCCGAAGAACCGGGCGCCGTCGCTGGAGGGCGAGGACGTGCACGTCCACCACTCCAACCCGCTGTGCGGCGACGAGATGGACCTGCGCATCCACGTCGAGGACGGCACGTTGGCGGGGATCGTCTTCGACGGCGAGGGCTGCTCGATCAGCCAGTCGTCGGCGTCGGCGATGACCGAGGCCGTCAAGGGCCGCTCGCTGGCCGACGTGCTCGAGCTGGCCGAGGACTTCCGCCTGATGATGCACGGCGAGGAGTCGAGCCGGCCCGACGACCTCGGCGACGGGATCGCCTTCCAGGGCGTGGCCAAGTTCCCGGTTCGCGTCAAGTGCGCGCTGCTCGGCTGGATGGCCGTCAAGGACGCGATCGAGACCTTCCAGCACGGCGATCACGAGCACGTCGTGACCCACGATGGAGAGCCGGCATGACCAGCCCACAGGCGCCGTCGCAAGCTCACGGCGATACCCAGACCGACGCCATGACCCCGAGCGAGCAGCTCGAGGCGCAGCGCCGCGCCAACGAGGACGCGACGGCCGGCGTCGCCGGCGACGTCCCCCCGGCCTTCCGCGAGCTGGAGCTCGAGGACGACGGCATGCCCAAGCCGGCCGACATCGAGAACGCGTTGCGTGCCGTGATCGATCCCGAGATCGGCTACAACATCGTCGACCTCGGCCTGGTCTACGAGGTCACGAAGGACTCCGAGAGCGGCCAGGTCGACGTCCTCATGACCCTCACGTCCATGGGCTGTCCGCTCACGGAGGTGATCCACCAGCAGTGCTCGGTGATCCTCGGCGCCATGCCGGGCGTCAAGAGCGTGGACGTCGAGTTCACGTTCTCGCCCCCGTGGAGCCCGGACATGATGGCCGACTGGGTCCGCGAGGAGCTCCGCGCCATGGGCATGAACGTCTAGGACAGGCGTCCAATCCGTCGCGGCTCACAAATCCGAGACGGTGCGGTGCAATCAGGCGGTCGAGTCGATCCCGACGACGCGCAGGACTCCGTCAACTGGCCGAATCTCCCAGGCCATGGTTCCGGCGGTCGACGTGAACGTGCAGGTGAAGGCGCCGTCGGCCAGCGGACAGCTGGTGCCGGCGAGGGCGAAGGCGTCGCCACCAGTCGCCGGGGTCTGCTCGAACAGCGCCTTGTCGACGGCCTCGTTGACCCACGGCGCCGCGGCGGCCCGGTTGTTGTTCACCCAGGCGCGGTAGGCCGTGAGGGCAACCTCCTCCGGGCTCCGGTCGCTCGCCGCGGACAGGTTCGCCCGGGATCCGGACAGGCCGCTTCCGGTCTGCAGGGCCAGCACCGTCGTCGTGCGGTTGGCGCCGCTGGCGAAGACGGTGAACCGCTGAGCCACGGCGCTCCAGGAGGCGTTCGCGCCGATCGGCACGACGGCGGCGACGCGGGGGCCGGTGTTGGTGTCGTACGCCAGGACCTCGACCGTGGAGCCAAAGTCCAGGGTGACAACGTCATCGTGGTTGGGCCACGTCGGCCCACCGAGCGTCATGGACGCCGTGTAGCTCCCCGTGGCCCGGACGGCGTTGAAGGCGCCGGCACCATTGTGGGCCCACAACGTCGCACTGCGGCTGGAGCCGCTGCTCGTCTCGGTGACGGCCCACCAGCGCTTGGCCGTCGCAGACCAGGCCCGCCGGCACTGGGTGAAGGACTCGTTGGCCTCCGGCACGACCGGGCAGGTCTGCTGGAAATTCGACGAGCGACTGTCAGCGGCGGCGGCCCCGAAGCGGGTGCCGGATGCGGAGAACGAGACGGCCGTGTACGAGACCGCTGACGCATCCTCCTGCGATGACTGGCCGGGTGTCGCGGGCGTTGACGTCTCGGTCGGATCAGGCGTCGGCGACGCCGTGGGCTCCGCTGTGGCGGATGGGCTCGGTGAGGGCGCCGGCGTGTCGGTCGGCTCCGGTTCTGGGTCCGGGGACGGTGTCGGCGTTGCGGTTGCATCGTCCGTCGCTGATGCGGTCGGCGTCGGTGACCCCGACGCCGACGGCTCGTCATCGGACTGGAGGTCGATCACGATCACGGCGCCCAGGCCAATCAGGATGATGGCAGCAAAGGCCACGAACCATTCAGTACGCACGGGGAACTCCGTCGATGCGGCGCCGCGATTCTGCCATGCAGCCGGTGGAAATCCGCACATCCAGCCCCGGCCCAACGGCCCTTCGCACCGTTTGCCCTACGCTGGAAGCGACGCCCGGACGCGGGCGTTCACCCTGTCTCCAGGCTTCCCACTCCCATCGAAGGACATGTCGTGGTGCGACCAGTGGTCGATCGGCGCGAACCGCTGACCAGGGACGAGATCGCGCGTTACAGCCGTCACCTGATCATTCCCGACGTTGCCATGGAGGGGCAGGAGCGGCTCAAGGCTTCCCGCGTGCTGCTGGTGGGAACGGGTGGGCTCGGCAGCCCCTTGGCCCTCTACCTGGCCGCCGCCGGCGTGGGGACCATCGGCATCGTGGACAACGACGTCGTGGACGTGTCCAACCTCCAGCGTCAGATCATCCACCGGCAGTCCACGCTCGGCGTCTCGAAGGTCGACTCGGCCGAAGCGGCCATCAAGGACGTCAACCCGCATGTCAACGTCGTCAAGCACGAGACCTACCTCAACTCCTCCAACGCGCTGGACATCATCGCCGACTACGACCTGGTGATCGACGGGACCGACAACTTCCCGACGCGCTACCTGGTCAACGACGCCTGCGTCCTCCTGGGCAAGCCCAACGTGTACGGCTCGATCTTCCGCTTCGAGGGCCAGCTGTCGGTCTTCTGGGCAGAGGAGGGTCCGTGCTACCGCTGCATGTTCCCCGAGCCCCCGCCGCCGGGGATGGTGCCCAACTGCGCCGAAGGTGGTGTCCTCGGCGTGATCTGCGGGACGATCGGATCGGCCCAGGCAACCGAGGGCATCAAGCTCCTCACAGGCATCGGCGACCCGATGATCGGCCGGCTCGGCCTCTACGACGCGCTCGAGCAGCGCTGGATGCACGTCAAGGTCACCAAGGACCCCGACTGCCCGGTCTGTGGCGAGAACCCGACCGTCACCGAGCTCATCGACTACGAGGAGTTCTGCGGCGTCCCGGCGCACGATCGTGAGGACGAGTACGAGACCTACGACCAGGTCGAGCTGCTGCCGAACGAGTACGCCGAGATCGCGTCCAAGCCCGACGTGATCCTGCTCGACGTCCGTGAGCCGCACGAGCTCGAGATCAGCCGGGTCGAGGGCTCGTTGGACATCCCGAAGGACGACCTGCCCAGCCGCCTGTCCGAGCTGGACCCGACCGCCGAGTACGTCGTGATGTGCAAGTCCGGCATGCGCTCAGCCGAGTCGGCCCACCTGCTGCGCGGGGCGGGCTTCAAGGCACGCAATCTCCGCGGCGGCATCAACCTGTACGCGCGACAGGTCGACCCCAGCATTCCCCAGTACTAGGCAGCCTCCGGCGGACTGGTCGCGGCTGCTCCCTACAGTGCGGCGATGACCGACTCAAGCGTCGACACGGGCCCACAGGCGCGAGTTCGTGCCGAGCTGCTGGCGTGGACGTCGCCACGGCCCGTCGTCGACCACGGTCTGGCCGACCGGCTGCGCGGTGCGCTCCAGGCTGGCCTGGCCGGTGTGCCGGTTCCGGAGGGTCAACAGCTGTTCCTCGGCAAGACCGCCCTGGCCGCGCTCGTCTGTGACGGCCGGTTCCTCGACCTCGAGGAACAGCCCTTCGCCTGGACCACGCCCATGTTGCGCGGCACGGTGGCGCACAAGGCCATCGAGACCGACTGGCGAACAGCCCGATCACAGCCGGCCGCCACGTGCGTCGAGTGGGCCTGGGAGGAGCTCGCGCAGGTCAACGGCAGCCTCGCCGATGCCCTCAACGACCTCGACGAGACCGGACGAAGAGTCCTGCGCGGCGAGGCCGAACAGCACGTCCTCGACATGCGGGCGGCCTGGCCGGTGCTGCCCCCCGGCGTCGAGGTGCGCTTCGAGCCCACGCTGCGCCACACGTCTGGCGACGGGCGCGTCGCCATCCAGGGCCGACCCGACCTCGTCCTCGGACGCATCGATCCCGAGCACGCGCGGATGCTGGTCCTCGATTTCAAGACGGGCGTGCCGCGACCGGACGCCGAGCTTCAGGAGGCGCGCCTCTACGCGCTGCTGACGACGTTGCGGTACGGCGTGCCCCCGTTTCGGTGGGGGGTCTACAACGTGCCCGAGAACTCGTGGGTCACCGAGGATCTGTCCGAGGAGGCCCTGCGCAGCGCTGTCCGTCGCGTCATCGACGGTGCTGTTCGCGCAGCCGAGCTCACGTTCGGGACTGTTCGCGAGCAGGACCTGCGGCTGGTGGCGGGCGCGTGGTGCAACTGGTGTGGCCGGGAGCCCTTCTGCGAAGCCGCCCGCGAACGTCGGCAGGACGGCTGACGTCAGTCCCGGAAGACGGCCTGGACGGTCAGCAGGCGCGCGTCGGGCAGCAGCCGTTCGGTGACCGCACCGTCGAATCGACGGAGGGCACCGAAGACGCGACCTGACAGCTTCTTGCCGCGTTGCGACGCGGCCAGACCCGGCAGCTCGCCGACCAGCACGTACCAGCTGGCAGCCCACTGGATCGACAGCAGTCCGCACCCACGAACCGTCGTCGTCCGGAACCCGGCCTGTTCACCCAACCTCCGCAGCTCATCGGGGTGGAACGTGTGCAGGTTCGCGGCCATCGCGACCAGGTCCCAGAACTCGTGGGTCCGCTGCTCCTCCTCGGAGTGCTGGGACAGCGGCCGGCCCAGACGATCGGCGATCCTGCGGGCTGCGGACAGCGACCCCAGCACGGCGCGCGCAGTGGCACCCCCAACGGTGTCGGCCCACGGCGTCGGTTCGCTCAGCGCCAGTACGGGGCCGCCGGGCTTGACCACTCGTCGCCACTCGGCGAGGGCAGCCGGCACGTCATGGAGGTGGTGGAGGACACCGCGCGTCACGACGGCGTCGAACGAGTCGTCCTCGAACGGCAACTCGGCAGCCGTGGCTCGGGTGAAGTCTGCATCCACGCCGAGGCTCTCGGCGTTCTCGCGGGCGCGGTCGAGCATGCCCGGTGACAGGTCACACAGGTGGACGTTGCGAGCCTGCCCCTCCGCGGCCAGCCCGAGCCCGAGGTAGCCCGTGCCGCATCCAACATCGAGGACGCGGTCGAACACCTCGCGGCCGAGCAGCCGCTGTGCCTCGTGGGCAGCCTGGCGGGCGGTGTGCTCGTCGGCGCTGATGCCGAACCGTTCGTCGTAGGTCTGGCACTCGAACTCGTGGAAGGCCAGCTGGAGTTCGTCAGGCGAGAGGTCGCGCTCGACGTATCCCTCGTCGTCGGTCGGTGCCTCGGTCGACGTCACTCAGTTGCCTTCATCGGGAGGGTCGGTCGGTGTGGGTTCTGGTGTCGGGGTCGGGCTGGGCGTCGGCGTCGGGTCGGACTCGGTCGGCGATGGCTTGGGCTTCGGGGTGGGTGACGGCGCGGGGTCCGAGTTCCGCTCGATGATCTCCCGTTCGGGGACGTACACGGTGACGATCTCCCGCTCGGTCACGTTGTTGCCCCGGTGGACGAGCTGTGTCACGACGACCGTGAAGCCGCGTTGGCCGGACTGGATCGTCTTCTGCGTCCCCGGCTTGAGGTTCTTGTTCTCCCGGTACTCGGTGGACCAGTTCCGCCAACGGGTCGGTTGCCCGTGGACGGCCTCGACCTCGTCGACGTCGGAGTTGCCCCAGAACGAGACCGTGATGGACGTTGCCGTGTACGACGTCTTGACCAGGATCGGTTTTCCGGTCGTGTTGGTCCACAGCACGTCGAGGTTTGGCGAGGGGAAGTTGATCGTGGCCTCGCGACCCATGGGGTACCGGGAGATGTAGAAGGAGTGCGCCTTCCACTCGTCCAGCTGGACCCCGGCGAAGAACGCCGCGTTGAAGGTTGTCGTGCCGAACTGGGAGACACCGCCGCCACACGACGGGACGATCTCGCCCCGGCGGATCATTCCGGCTTCGCGGAACCCCTTGGAGCAGGACCGTTCACCGGAGATCTCGTTGATGGAGAACTGCTCGCCGGGCTGCACGATGGCTCCGTCGACCATGTCGGCCAGCCGTTGGATGTTGTGCACGCGGCTCTGGCAGCAGGCGTGGTGGGTCGTGAACGTCGACAGCAGGTGCGTCGGGCGTCCCGCTTCCGCGTCGGCGGTGGTGAACTCGGGTTCGAGGATGAGGAGCTCGAGAGGTTCGGTCCGTGCGGCACGTCGAGCCATGTCGGCAAGTTGGGCGGCGACCCGTTCGAGGTCGAACGTCGACCCATCGCGAGACGGGACCACGTCCAGTGCCTGGGGGACCTTTCGCCAGGACGTCGTTGACTTGTCGTCGAACGTCACGGGCGGCTTGCGATCGACGTCCCACGTGGCGTTCACCGGCTCCACCTCGTAACGGCCGGCACGGGTCGCGAAGACCTCCTCGACCGCTCCGGGCGCCACGTGGAGCTCGGCACTCCAGCCCTCGTCGCCCTCGACCTCGCGCAGGGACAGCAGGCGGGCGAGGTCTGCTTGGGCGACCTCCAGATCGCCGAGCCCGTGCGTGAGGACCATCGGCTCCGCGAGGGCGTCGCGTGCCTGGTCAGCCACCTGTTCGACCTGCGCCATGGTGATGCGGATGGGCACGATCTCGACGGGCAGGTCCAACTCGGCGGGCCCCGGCAACCGCAGCTCGTCAAGGACGGCATCGGCCAGCAGGTCCTGGTCGACCTCGCGGCCTTCGCGCGGTTCGAGGGCCGTGACCGCGAGCGTTTCCGGATCGATCTCGATGCCGCCCGGGAACGGCGCCTGGTCGACCTCGCCGGCAACCGACGCCAGCCATCCGTCGAGCAGCTCGGCCGTCACGTCGATGTCGATGGCCACCTGCTCGGTACGCCAGAGCGTCGAGACGTGGGCGAAGAGGTTGCGGACGGTCCCACCGTCCCGTCCGACCAGCATGAGCTGGTCGACGGTGGCCGCCACGTCGACGCGAAAGTCCACCTCGGCCGGATCGAGGATCCAGTCCCGGTCGACGTGGCGGACGGTCACCGAATCAGATCTCATCTCGCCTGCGAGGGCGCGGACCTGCTCCTCGGCGTCAGCGGCGGACAGGCCGCCCACCGGGAGGCCCGCCAGCTCGACGGACGGGACGATCTCACCTCGGTGGACCAGCTGGAGCACCGCAGCCACGACGACGACGGCGAGGAGCCCGGCGAGCAGCGTGCCGGCGGCGAGCAGCAGCCGTCGTCGCGTCATGGGGGGAGCCAACTCCTGTCGTGCAGCGGGAGCGCTGGATGGCGAAGTGTGGAAGGCTCGAAGATAGTGGGCGGTTGCTAGCGTCAGATGGCCGGCTCTCCCCATCCAGCCACCATCGCCCCCGCCTGCCGAGGTCGCCCGTGCTCGCCGTCATCCGGTTCCCGATCATCGAGCGGATCGACCTTCCCGGCGATGCCGCGATCAGCCCGCACGGCATCGGGATCGCCGTTGGGTTCCTGCTGGGTGCCGTGCTCATGCTCCGGCGTGCGAACAAGCGTGGCCTCGGGCACGACCACGTGGCAGACATGTCCGAGGAGATCCAACGGCTGCTCGGCCGGGCCATGGTCGGAGCGCTCGTCGGGGCGCGACTGTTCTACGTCCTTCGTGATCTCGTCACGGCCGGGACCGACAGCGTCTTCTTCCGTGACCCCGTCACGATCTTCCAGGTCTGGGAAGGGGGACTGACATTCCTCGGCGGCGTCGCGGGTGCGATCCTGCTTGCGATCCCGTACGTGCGATCGCGGCAGTGGCGGTTTCGACAGGTCATGGACTCCGCCACCATCGGGATCGTGGCGGGACTGCTCATGGGCCGGCTCGGTGACCTGTTCATCGGTGACCACATCGGAAGTCCCACGGACTTCTTCCTCGGCTGGCGGTGCACGGGGAACTACTACGACACGTCGACGAGCAGCTTCGGCTTCGTCGACCCGTTGCCCTACCCGCTGGTGGGGGAGCCGACGACCGGGTGCTTTGACGTCGTCCTGCACCAGACGGCGCTCTACGACTTTGGCGCCGCCTTGGTCGTCTTCGGCCTCCTGTTGTGGTTCGAACGGGCACCACGGTTCGACGGCTTCTTCCTCGCGGCCGGCGTCTACGCCTACGGGACGTTGCGATTCCTCGGGGACTTCGCGCGCAACGACCCGCGCGTGGCCGGCATGACCGGCTCCCAGATTGCCGTCCTCGCTGCCATGGCGGCCACGACCGTCTGGCTCGTGCGCCGGCGCCCATGGGAGGAGCGTCCGTGGTCCTGGGACCTGCGCTTCCAGCACCCGTGGCTCGAGCCTCCACCCGAGCCAGAAGCAGCGGGTGCATCGGCGGCCGACGCGAGGGCGCCTGAGCCTGCCGAGCGCGCCACGGACGGTGCCGGGGCCGATGCTGGAGACGGCGAACGCCCGTCGTCCGCGGCGCCGACGACCCCGTCGGGGCCGAACCGCGACTGACGCGAGGGCCATATCCTCGGCGTCATGTCTGATGGTGCGGGACGGCCGGCCGGCGAGGGCGCTCACCTGCGCTGGGACGAGATGGCCGTTGGTCATGTTCTCGGTGGGCTCGACGATGTCGACCGCGCCCTCTTTCGTGACCACCTGGCCGGGTGCGGGGACTGCCGGGCTCGCGTCGCCGAGCTCCGCGAGATGGCAACCGGCCTCGAGGAGGCGGCCACGATCGGGCCTGACGGACGACCACCGGAGAGCGACACGTCGGCGGAGGAGGCGCGGCGTGGCCGACGTTGGCGGGAGTGACGTGCGGGGCTGGTGACGCTGGTGGCGCTCGCCACTGGCTTGGCGGGGATCCTCTGGCTGCTTGCGGCCGTTGGACGCGACAGCGAACTTGTCAGCACGGCCCGCATCCGCGAGGCGACGCTCCAGGCGCTCGGCAGCGGCGCGGCCGCGGACACGACGCTGGCGCCGGGCATCCGCGGCATCGTCGTGGCGTCGGAAACCGAGATCGCCTGGAGCCTCACCGGCCTGCCGGACCTCGCCGACGACCAGCGGATCGTGGTCTGGTTCACCAGCGTCGACGACTCCGGTGCCCAGGCGACGATCACGACCAGCCTGCTGCTGTTCGGGCCCGACCACCTGGTCGGCGGGCGGCTGGCGGGCAGCATCCTCGACGCCCACACCGACGAGGTCCTGGTCACCATCGAGACCTTTCCGCTGCCGAGCCGGCCCAGCGGAACCGAGCTCCTGCGGGCTGACCTCCCGGGCGATCGCTGAGTGCGCGACCGGTACCGTCCCGGCCTGCTCGGGCGTGTAGCTCAACGGGAGAGCGCCCGCCTCACACGCGGGAGGCAGCAGGTTCGACACCTGCCACGCCCACCGAGCCTGCTCCTCGTCGTCGTTGCCGTTCTCTCGGCTGCCTGCTCATCGGCACAGGTTGTCCGTGATCCCGCAGACACGAGGACGGCGATCCTCGCCCCGACCACCAGCCAGTCGCCACCGGCGTCCGCGCCGGTTCGCGACCCCGAGGGCGTGCAGCGACTCCTCGAGCAGGTCGCGGAGGCAATGGCCGGGGGGAGTCGCGACGCGGTGGTCGCGCTCCTGGCCGAGCCGGACAGCCCGTTCGGGCAACGGTGGCAGGACCGGGCTGCGAACATGGCGGCCGTGCCGTTTCGTGTCTACGAGCTCGAGCTCGACCCGTTCGATCGCGACCTCGCCACCGACGACTTGCGGGCTCGCCACGCCGAGCCGGTCCAGGTCGTGGCCGTCATCGAACGCCATGCGCTGGAGGGCTTCGACCAGACGGGCGCAGCCGAGGAGAGCCTGTTCCTGACCGTCGTCGAGCGCGACGGCACCTGGTTCGTCGTCGGTGACGAGGACGCCGAGCCACTCGGACTGGTCTCGGTCGACCACCTGTGGGACCACGGCCCCGTCCAGCTGAGCGGCCAGGGTCGCGTCCGGGCCGTGCACCATCCCGGCACGCCCAACATCGACCTGATCCTCGCGGAGGCGGAGGCTGCCGTCGACCAGGTCCAACGTCGCTGGCCACTGGAGTGGCCCGGCCGCGTGCCGGTGATCATCCCGGCCTCCCAGGAGGAGCTGCGCGAGCTGCTGCACGTCACCTTCGACCTGTCGAACTTCGTGGCGTTCGCGACGGCATCGCCGGTCGGCGAGCTCGGCGATTTCCGGCTGACAGGCGTCCGTGTCGTGGTGAACCCCGGCAAGTTCGTGGACCGCAGTCCGGAGTCCCGCACGCTGACGTTGTTGCACGAGCTCCTCCACGCCGCGACTCGCGACGTGGCCGGTCCGTTCGTGCCCAACTGGCTCGAGGAGGGCCTGGCGCAGGTCCTCGGGGAGGAGCGCAGCACCACCGGGACACGCCTGCTCGACGCCCTGGTCGACGACGAGGTCCGGCTGCCACGTGACGGGCAGTTCACCGCCGGGGACCGCGACCGCATCTTCCTCAGCTACCAGACCGCATGGGGCTTCGTTGACTGGCTCGTCGATCGGCACGGCGTCGACGCCGTGACCGACTTCTACCTGGAGATCGGTGACGGGACCCGGGAGGCCGGCACGGAGCCGTGGCACATCGATGACGCTGCCAGGTCCGTCTTCGGCTCGACCGTCGACGAGCTCGTCGCCGAGTGGCTCGCGTCACGTTGACGGCGCCCGGCCGCTGCGACCGGCACCGCGACGATCAGGCTGGCAGCTCGATCTCGACGTGACCGCCCGGGCCGGGACGCGCCTGGATCCGGCCGTCATGGAGGTTCACGAGCCCGCGGGCAATGGCGAGGCCCAGGCCCGCGCCACCCGCGTCACGCGTCCGGGCTTCGTCCGACCGCGTGAAGGACTCGAACGCGCGCTCGCGGAACTCCGCAGAAAAACCGGGCCCGTCATCGGACACCCGCAGGCGCACGCCGCTGGCCTCGGTGGACAGCGCGACGGTCACAGTCGAGGAGCCTGGTGCGTGGCGGATCGCATTCGAGAGCAGGTTGCGGAGCACCCGCGACAGCTCCACCGGGGCACCCGTGATCCAGACCGGCCCCGGCGCCGCGACCTCGAGCCGAACATCCTTTGCGCGTGCGAGGGCCTGCATGGCCTCGACCGCCTCGTCGACGATCTCGGCCAGATCCAGCCGCTCGAGGGTCAACTCGATCCCACCGGACTCGATCCTCGCCAACAGGAACAGGTCATCGACCAGGCCGCTCATGTGGTCGACGTCCCGTTGCATCGCCGACAGGTAGACATCGGGATCGGGGGCCAGGCCGTCGGCCAGTGCCTCGATCGCAGTCCGCAGGGAGGTGAGCGGCGTGCGCAGGTCGTGGCTGATGGCAGCGAAGAAGCTTCTGCGCGCCTCCTCCATCGTCGCGCGCTCCTGGTCGGCGGCCGCCAGCTGCGCGATGGCGTCGTCCACCGCCCGTGCCACCGCGCCGACCTCGTCAGGTCGGGTCACGCCGGTCCGCACATCGAGGTCACCATGTCCGGCCCGGTCAGCGGCACGCCGGATGGCCGCGAGGTCCTCCTCGAGCGGCCGGGACACGCTGTCGGCCACCACCACGCCAAGGGCGCCACCCAGCCCCATGGCGACGAGCACCAGCTTGAGGTCGTGGGTGCTGAGGAACATCGACGTGGCCGAGATCACCACGGTAACGACGGCAGCGCCGACGGCGGCGACCGCTGCCAGAACGACCGCGTGATGGAGCGAACGGAGCCGGCGCACCCACCGGGAGGCCAGCGCGCCGATGGCCCCGGTGGCGGCTGCGGCGGCCACGAACAGCCCCACCAGCTGGACGCGGTCGGAGGTCGAGGGCTGCATCGTGACCTCGGTCGCCAGCAGCGCAACGAGCACGACGCCCAGCAGGGCGAGCGCGATCCTCATGGCTCGAACCGGTACCCGACGCCCCACGCCGTGACGATCCAGCGCGGTTGTTCGGGGTCGGCTTCGAGTTTCTTGCGCAGTCGGCGGACGTGCACGGTCACCGTGGAGGGATCCTGGAAGTCCGGGGAGGAATCCCACACGGCGCGGAGCAGATCGCCGCGGGAAAACACCTGGCGCGGACGGGCCGCAAGGTGGTGGAGGAGGTCGAACTCGCGGCGCGTCAGGGAAACGAGCTCTCCACCGAGACGGACCTCTCGTGCGACCGGGTCGATCGTCAGGTCGCCGTGGTCGAGGAGGTCGCCGCCCGGCGTGGCCCGCCGCAGGACCGAGCGCACGCGCGCCACGAGCTCCCTCGGAGAAAACGGCTTGACCACGTAGTCGTCGGCGCCGGTCTCGAGCCCATCGATGCGGTCGGCCTCATCGGCACGGGCGGTGAGCAGGATCACGGGGACGTCGCTGAGACGCCGAGTCTCACGGAGCACCTCGATGCCGTTCTGGCCCGGCAGCATGATGTCGAGGACCACGAGGTCAGGGGTCTCCTGCTTCAGGCGCTTGATGGCCGCGTCGCCATCACCGAGGGTCTCGACCTTGAAGCCGGCGTCGGTCAGGTATCGCGCGACGACGTCGCGAACCATCGGCTCGTCGTCGACGACGAGCACCGTGCCGTGCGAGCTCTCCACGGGCGACCCTTTCGGCCACCGAGCGTACGAACGTCTCGCCCACGCAGACGGCCCAGAAGCCGTTGTTCATGACCTCGCAAGGCCCCCGGCTACGGTCCACGCGTCGATGGAGAGATGGTCGTGACCACGATCGCACGCAACGGAGAGGCCAGCGTCGAGCTCGACGCTGGCACAGCCCTCGATGCCCTCAAGTCTTTGGAGCTCACGAAGGGCCAGATCGTCGCGGCCACCGTCAACGGCGAGGAGTGGGACCTCGATCGGCCGTTGCCCGACGGTGACGTCGAGATCGCGCCGATCGCAGCAGACACCGAACAAGGCCGGGCGATCCTCCGTCACTCGGTCGCCCACCTGATGGCACAGGCGGTCACGGATCTCTTTCCGGGCGCGAAGTGGGCCATCGGCCCGCCGGTCGAGAACGGCTTCTACTACGACTTCGACGTCGAGCGGCCGTTCACGGCCGAGGACCTGGAGGCCATCGAGGCCCGGATGTCCGAGCTGATGGCCGAGGGCCAGACGTTTGTTCGCGAGGAGCTCACGGCCGACGAGGCACGCGCACGGTTTGCGGACCAGCCCTACAAGATCGAGGTCATCGACTCGCTCGATTCGTCCGAGGTCGACACGGGCGACGATGGTGACGTGACGTTCACCGTCTACCGCAACTGCGTCGGCGATGACGAGGACGTGTGTGTGACCGAGCGGTGGGCCGACTTGTGCAAGGGTCCGCACATCCCGTCCTCGAACCGGGTTCCGGCGTTCAAGCTGCTGCGGACCGCCGGGGCGTACTGGCGCGGCCGTGAGGACCGTCCGATGCTCCAGCGCATCTACGGCACCGCGTGGGAATCCAAGAAGCGCCTCAACGAGCACCTCGAGCAGCTCGAGGAAGCTGCCAAGCGCGACCACCGCAAGCTCGGTCGCGAGCTGGAGCTGCTGCACTTTCCGGATGAGCTCGGCCCGGGGATGGTCATCTTCCTGCCGAAGGGCGCCGTCGTCCGCAAGCAGATGGAGGACTGGTCGCGGGCCGAGCACCTGCGCCGTGGCTACGAGATGGTGTACACGCCCCACTTGGCGGATGAGCGCATGTGGGTGACGAGCGGGCACCTCGAGAACTTCGGCGAGCTCATGTACGACGCAATGGAGCACGAGCACGCCCGGTATCGGCTCAAGCCCATGAACTGCCCGCTGCACATCCTGGCCTACCGGTCGAAGACGCGGTCCTACCGGGACCTGCCGCTGCGGATCGGCGAGC
>JAWWBG010000047.1:0-14344 GCA_033721095.1 Nitriliruptorales bacterium | reverse complement strand
TGACCCTCGACGATCTCGCCACCATCGACGCCAACGGCGAGCAGATTGCCGGGGAGCGAACGGCGTCCTCCGAGAAGGGCCTGCATGTCGCCTGCTACCAGGCCTTCCAGGAGATCAACGGGTGCATCCATGCCCACCCGGTGCACGCAACCATGTTCGCGGTGGCGCGACGCCCGATCCCCGCGGTTCTCGACGAGTTCGCGATCTACGTCGGGGGCGACGTGCCGGTCGCCGAGTACGCGCAATCGGGCACCGACGCCGTCGGCGAGGCAGCGGTCAAGGTGCTCGGGGACGTCGGCGCTGCACTGATCGCCAATCACGGGATGGTCGCGATCGGGCCCGACCTGCGCAAGGCCCTGTCGATCACCGCACTGGTCGAGCGCTCGGCGAAGATCGTCCAGGGTGCCGAGCAGCTGGGAGCGCTCACGAGCGTGCCCGACGAGGTCAACACCAACTTCGCCGCCGTCTACCAGTGGGTGCGCAACAACAGCTGACCCGCCCGATCGCCGCGGCGTCCCGAGTAGCCTGACCCTGACGCGCGTGTCAGGAAACGTGGATGGCCTCCGAGTTCGTCAACGCGAACCTGCCCAACCACACGCTCCGACGATCCTCATCCGAGTCGTTCCTCGACCACGACCGTGCGTTCTACGACGAGGCCACGCAGACGATGTCGCGCGACGAGCTGCGTGCCCTCCAGGACGAGCGGGTCCGCGAGCTGACGCGGACCGCGCTCGAACGACCGATCCCGTTCTTCGCCCGCAAGCTCGCCGAGGCCGGCATCGAGGGGCCAGATGACGTCAAGGGGGTCGACGACCTCAACCGGATCCCCCTGACCGTCAAGCAGGAGTTGCGCGACTCCGAGGCCGACCACCCGCCCGTCGGCGACTACCGCGGCACCGACCTGCGCGACAACATCCGCATCGGAACCTCGACCGGGACCACGGGAACTCCGACCACGATCCTCTGGACGCGTCACGACCTGCTCGTGGACCTCGAGGCCGGTGCGCGGATGTTCTGGCGGCAGGGGATCCGGCCGGGAATGATCCTCACCCACGCCCACCCCGCGTACCTGTATGCCGGCGGGATCATGAACACGTCGGTCTACGAGCACATGGGCTGTCTGTGCGTCTGGGCCGAACCGCCCGAGACCGACGAGTCGGCACTGAAGACCCTCGAGTTCTGGCAGCGGATCACGCCCGACCGGCCCTTCATGGGCTTCGCCACGGGCCGGTTCATCGAGGTCGCGAACAAGAACGACATCGACCTGCCCTCGGCCGGGCTGGACATGTCGAAGAACCCGCCGATCACCAAGGACGGGATCCTCCCACTGATGACGGCCGGTGCGGAGGCGATGGCGTATCTCGGTTCGGCCTGCGGCGAGGTGAACGGCGGCCACGTCTGCGAGGACTTCGCGGTCATCCAGGCCGTCGACCCCGACACGGGTGAGGAGGTGCCCGACGGCCAGTGGGGCAACTTCGTCATCACGACGCTCGGCAAGGACAACTTCCTGGTCCGCTACGACCTCGAGGAGGCCGTCAGGATCGACCGTTCCCCATGCCCGTGCGGCGAGACGCACCTGCGCGGCTGGTGGGGCGGCCGGATGAAGGACCTGCTGCGCACCCAGGGCGTCTCGATCATGCTCCAGGACCTCGAACGGGCCCTGCGGCGGGTCAAGACCGTGCGCGAGCCCAGTCTCGAGTACGTCGTCGTTCGCCCGACGGAGTCGACGGCACCGTTGGTCGTTCGTGTCGAGGCGAACCCGGACGTCACCGATCTGGCCGCGGTCGGCGCCGAGGCCTCCAGCCAGTTGTCCGATGCCCTCGGTGTCACCGTGGCGGTCGAGGCTCTCGAGCGCGACTCCCTGCCGCGGGCCGGCTACAAGGCAACCCGCGTCGTCGAGGAGTGATCGGGGTGGTTGCCTGACACGACCGCCGTCGGGCGCAAGACTTGTGGCAGCAACCCGGAGTCTCGATGCGCGCTCGCACCGCTGCGGTCCTCGCGCTTGTCCTCGTGACCTTGATCGTGCTCGCGTTCCCGGCTGACGCGGCCTGTCATTCGTTCAGCGTTTCCGTGAACTCGTCGATGGTCGAGGAGGGCGAGACGGTCACCGTGACAGTGAGCCGAGATGGCGCCGTTGGCAGTTCCTCGGTCACGGTCACGAGCCAGGACGGACCCGGTCCAGCTCCTGCCACGGCCGGGGAGGACTACGTGGCCCTGAACCAACGGGTGAGCTTCACCGGCGCCCAGCCTTCGCGTGAGTTCCAGATCAGGACGACGGCCTCACCCAGTCTCGAGGACGACGAAACGTTCTCGCTGTACCTGCGGGATCCGCAGGGGTGCGAGTTCGACGGCGACTACGAGGTCTCGCACACCAAGGAGTCGCCACTGGTGGTCACGATCCTCGAGACCGGGACCGTCCCCTCGCCAGACCCTCCACCCTCCCCGAGTCCGTCACCAAGCCCGTCACCGAGTCCGTCCTCGAGCCCATCGCCTTCACCCTCACCCACCCAGACCGTCGCGGCGACTCCGCCTCCGGAGCCGTCGGTCGACCCGTCCGAGGTCATCACGCCATCGGAAAGTGCGGTCCCCGTCCCGACGCGCCCATCGTCGCCCCTTGTGGCCGAGGACACCAACGACGGTGGTCTCGCGTTGGGCGCCCTGTTCCGGTGGCTCTTCCTCGGATTCGTTGTCCTCGCCGGCGGCGTCGTCTGGCTCGCGTGGCGCGGGCGCATCAAGGACTGATGGGCGCGTCCACACGAGTACCCTGACGCGCGCGTCAGGGAATGGAGCGGGCCCATCTCGGTTCAAGTGGACGTCAGCGGGCGACCCATCGCATTGCGCGATCTCGACCTCGACACGTTCTTCCAGCCTCGCACCGTGGCCATCGTTGGCGCATCGGACACGCCCAAGCGGCCCAACACCGCGATGACCATCAAGATCCGGCGCTGGGCGGAGCACGCCGGCGCGACGATCTTCCCGGTCAACCCCAACCGCGACACGGTCGACGGCCTGCCGTGCTTCGCGACGATGGCCGACCTGCCCGAGCCGGTCGACCTCGTCTGCTTCCTCGTCGGCGATCCCATCGAGGTCCTCCCGGACGCGATCGCCGCTGGCGCGAGGTTCGGCGTCGTGTTCGCGGCCGGCTTCGCCGAGGTCGGCGACGATGGCGAGCAACGAGAAGCAGACCTGGCCGAGCTGATCGCCGCCAGCGACCTGCGCGTCCTCGGCCCCAACACCAACCTCAACGCGTTCGAGCTGTTCCGCGAAGACCTCCCGGGCAAGGCCATCGCCCTGATCACCCAGTCGGGGCACCAGGGACGGCCGGTCTTCCAGGCCCAGCAGCTGGGCATCAAGCTGTCCCACTGGGCACCGACCGGCAACGAGGTGGACCTCGAGTTCGCCGATTTCGCGTCCTGGTTCTCGCGCCAGGAGGACGTCGGTGCCATCGCCGCCTACATCGAGGGCTTCAAGGATGGTCGGTCGCTGCTGCTCGCCGCCGACGAGGCCGCGCGCAACGGCGTGCCGATCGTGGCCGTCAAGGTCGGCCGCACCGACGAGGGCCAGTCGATGGCCAAGGCGCACACCGGCCACCTCACGGGATCCGACGAGGTCATCTCGGCGGCCTTCCGCCAGTACGGGATCACGCGCGTCGACGGGCTCGATGAGCTCACCGACACGGCCGCGCTGTTCGCGCGCTGTCCCTCGCCGCCAAAGGGCGATGGCGTCTGCATCTACGCGATCTCGGGAGGGACCGGCGCCCACATGGCGGACATGGCGGCGGCAGCGGGCCTGTCGTTGCCGGACCTGGAGCCAGCCACCCAGGACAAGCTCCGGGAGGTCATCCCCGACTACCTGCGGGTCTCGAACCCGGTCGACTCCGGTGGGCCGCCGTCCGGCGATGCGGTGAAGGGACCGATCATCCTCGACGCCATTCTCGATGACCCGAACGTCGACGTGGTGATCTGCCCGATCACCGGGGCCGTGCACTCGATGAGCCTCCAGCTGGCCAAGGACCTGGTGGCCGCCAGCAAGCGGACCGACAAGCCGATCTGCGTCATCTGGGGCTCGCCGGATTCCGAGGACGAGGCCTACAAGGACATCCTCCTCAACAGCCAGGTGCCGGTGTTTCGGACGTTCGCCAACTGCGTCAACGCCGTGCGTGCCTGGTTCGACTGGCACGGCTTCCAGCAGCGGTACTCGTCGCCGTTTGCGTCGTCGGCCGAGGTGTCGCCCGCTGCCGCCGAGGTGCGGGAGGTCATCGGGTCCCGGTCGGCGCTGTCCGAGGTGGCCTCGAAGAACATCATCGCCCGGTACGGCGTGCCCGTCGGGCGGGAGGTGCTGGCCGCCACGGCCGAGGAGGCTGCTGCCGCAGCCCGCGAGATCGGTCGGCCGGTTGTCCTCAAGGCCGTGTCGCCGGACCTCGGCCACAAGTCCGAGCTCGGGCTCGTCCGCGTCGGCGTGGGCATCGAGGACGCCGGCGACGTGGCTGCCGCCTTGTTTGGCCGAGCCGCCGAGGTCGCGCCCGAGGCCGTGCTCGAGGGCGTCCTCGTCGCCGAGATGGCCAGCGGCGGCGTCGAGACGGTCGTGGGCATCGCGACCGACGACCTGTTCGGCCCGGTCGTGATGTTCGGGCTCGGCGGCGTGTTCGTCGAGGTTCTCGAGGACGTCACGTTCCGCGTCCCGCCGTTCGACCGCGACGAGGCCCACCGGATGATCCGCGAGGTGAAGGGGTTCCCGCTGCTCGAGGGCGTGCGCGGCGGAGAGCCTGCAGACCTCGAAGCGCTCGTCGATGTCATCATGGGGGTCGAGCGGATGGCGATGGAGCTGGCAGATTGCGTCGCGGAGCTGGACATCAACCCGCTGCTGGTGGGGCCGTCGGGAGTCGTGGCGTTGGACGCGTTGGTTGTGCCTCGGTGATGCTCGTGATCTGGAGCGGGAGGCCGATGGGAAGCACGCGACTTCGCTCCGGTGCATGTAGTCGCTGCGTCGCGCACTCCCCATCGCCCTCCCTTGGTCGAATGCGTTGGTCGCACTCCCACCTCGGCTCCGTTCCTCGGATCTCTTCATGAAGGACGCGACGGCCATCGTGGGGATTGGGCAGACGGAGTTCTCGAAGTCCAGCGACCAGTCGGAGTTGATGCTGGCGGTGCGGGCCATCAAGGCGGCCCTTGGCGATGCGGGGTTGGAGGCTGCCGAGGTGGATGGGCTGAGCTCGTTCACGATGGAGCCCAACATGGAGGTCGAGGTCGCACGGAACCTCGGGATGGGGGACGTGACCTGGTTCTCCCAGGTGGGGTACGGCGGGGGAGCGGCGTGCGCCGTGGTCGGACAGGCGGCGATGGCAGTGGCATCCGGGCAGTGTGAGGTCGCGGTCGCATGGCGGGCACGAAAACGCGGCGCCCGCACCAGCCGGCCGTGGGCACAGGTGGCCCAGCGGATCGAAGGACCGGCCCAGTGGTCGCGGCCCTTCGGGCTGCTCCGGCCCGTCGACGAGATCGCGATGCTCACCCGCCGGTACATCCACGAGTACGGCGCGACGCGCGACCACCTCTGCAACGTCGCGATGGCCTTCCGGGCGCACGCAAACCGCAACCCGAACGCCATGATGCACGCCAAGCCCATGACCCGGGACGACTACTTCGCCAGTCGGATGATCAGTGAGCCGCTGTGCCTGTTCGACAACTGCCTCGAGACCGACGGGGCGCTGGCTGTCGTGATCACCGGAGCCGATCGGGCGAAGGACCTCTCGCAGTCGCCCGTGCTCGTCCACGCGTACGCGCAGGGGCTGAACGCCCAGCACCAGACGATGACCAACTTCCACGGCGATGATCCATTGCACGGGCCAGCATGGGCGGCAGCGAAGCGCCTGTGGGCCAACGCGGACATTGGTCCCGCCGACGTCGACGTCGCGCAGATCTACGACGCGTTCAGCCCGCTGATCCTCCTGAGCCTCGAGGGCTACGGGTTCGTGAAGCGCGGCGAGGGCGGGCCGTTCACCGATGACGGCAATCTCGACCTCGGCGGAGCGCTGCCGACCAACACGTCCGGAGGCGGCATGTCGGAGGCCTACGTCCACGGCCTCAACCTGATCGTGGAGGGCGTGCGCCAGGTCCGCGGTACGTCGACCTCGCAGGTCGAGGGCGCCGAGACCTGCCTGGTCACCTCCGGCGAGGGCGTCCCCACCAGCGCCCTCCTGCTCACGGCCGCCTGATGGAGGCCAACCTGCTGCTGCCCGACGAGGACACGCACTCGGCGCCGTTCTGGGAGGCTTGCCGTGACCGCCGCCTGACCCTCCAGCAGTGCACCGACTGCGGACGTCTGCGGTTCCCGCCCCGACCGATGTGCCCGCGCTGCAACTCGCTCGACCACGCCTGGGTCGACGCGGCCGGGACGGGAACGATCTGGTCGTGGGTCGTTGTCCATCCACCGGTCCTCCCGGCCTACAACGAGTTCGCTCCCTACCCGGTCGCTGTCATCGAGCTGGACGAGGACCCGACCCTGCGGATGGTCGGCAACGTGATCGCCGAACCCGGCGCGGCGATCAACTCCGTCGACCCCGACGACCTCGCGATCGGCACCCCGGTCCGCGTCACGTTCGAGGACCTCGGTGAGGCGACGCTGCCCCGATGGGTCCCGGTGAAGGACGACTGAACGTGGACCTGCTGCACAGCCTCACGCTTGCGGATGTCCTCCGCGAGCACGGCCGCTCGCGGCCGAAGGTCGAGGCGCTCGTCTGTGGTGACAACCGGCACACCTACGCCGCGTTCGACGAGCGGGTGGGGCGCCTGGCCAACCTGCTGGCCGAGTCCGGCGTCGGTGCAGGCGACCGCGTCAGCTGGCTGGCCCAGAACTGCCACCGGCTTCTGGAGGGGCTCCTGGCGTGTGCGCGGCTCGGTGCGGTGTTCCACCCAGCCAACTGGCGCGCCAGCGCCGACGAGTTCGCCGGGACGTTGGGGCGCACCCGGCCAACGGTCGTGCTGTGGCAGGACGAGGAGATCGGCGAGGCCGTCCGCGCGGCCCGCGACGCCACGGGGATCGAGGCCCGTTGGATCAACGTCCTGGACGGCGAGTACGAGGAACTGCTGGCGGCCGCGGATCCGACGGACCACGAGCTGCCGATCGATCCCGCTGGCCCCGTCCTCATGCTCGATACCGCCGCGTTCGAGGGCACGCCTCGCGGCGCGCTGCTGTCGCACGACGGCCTCATTGCGCAAGGCCTGGTCATCAGCCAGGTCCAGCAGATCGACCATCACTACCGCTACCTGAACGCCGGCCCGCTGTTCCACGTTGCGACGTTCATGACCACGATGGCCACCTTCCTCCACGGCGGTCGCAACGTCTTCGTCCGCCGGTCCGACGCCGAGGAGATGTGCCGGCTGATCGAGGCCGAGAAGTGCACCGGCGCATTCCTCCTCCACCCGACCGCCCAGCAGATCGGCGAGTTGAACAAGGACGGCCGCTTCGACCTGTCGAGCCTCGTCACGATGCGGATGGGCATCGAGGGCTTCGACAACGCGATCGCGAACCAGAAGACGCCGTGGATCAGCAAGCCGGGTGGCTACGGCCAGACCGAGGTCACCGGCCTCGCGACCCTGGCGGCGCTGTCCGACAGCGGGATGCCCGCCGGCCGCACCGTCCCCGTTGCGCAGGTCCGCATCATGGACGAGGACGGCAACGAGCTTCCCGTCGGCGAGGTCGGCGAGATCTGTGTGCGCGGACCGATCGTGATGACCGGCTACCTCGGCGATGACGAGGAAACCGCCAGACGCCACCGCCACGGCTGGCACCGCACCAACGATCTGGGCGTCCGTGACGAGGACGGCCAGGTCACCTTCGTGGCGCCGCGCACGACCCTCATCAAGTCGGCCGCCGAGAACATCTATCCCGCCGAGGTCGAGGCCGCGCTGGTCAAGCACCCGGGGATCAGGGAAGCCGCCGTCATCGGGGTCCCCGATCCCACGTGGGGGCAGAACGTTCGGGCGATTGTCGTGCGCGACGGCGACAGCGAGGTCACCGAGGACGAGCTCATCGAGCACTGCAAGTCGCTGATCGCCAGCTACAAGAAGCCCAAGGACGTGGTCTTCGTCGACGAGTTGCCGCGCACGCCGCAGTACCAGGTGGATCGTGCCGCGCTCGACGAGGCGCACGGCGGCGGGGGCTACCCCGGGCTCTGAACCGCCCGGTCTCAGCTGGCGCGCAGCCTCGCCCACAGGTTCTTCGCGGTGCCCTGGATCGTCTTGCCCGCGATGGTCGCCATGTCGAAGCGGTCGCGCCACAGGCTGATCAGCCCGTCGTTGACCTCGAAGGTGCCGCAGACCCAGAACTCGCCGCCCACCGGACCCGACCACAGGCCGTCCGTGCGCTCGGTGAGCACGGTGGAGCCGTTGGCCGCGATGTTGTGCATCTCGACGGTGAAGCGGGCGTTGGGCATCCGGAACATCCCGGTCAGCTGCTTGAGAACGGTCGCCTTGCCCTCGGCGGGCGGGAAGGGGACGTTGTGCCACACGGCGTCGTCGGCCAGCCACGTGGCGGCCTCCTCGACGTCGGCGCGTTGCAGCGCGTCGAGGAACGCCTCCACGACCCCGATCGGATCGGTCGGACGGGCGTCGGTCTTCTCGGCAGTCGCGGCGGTGGTCGCCATGTGGGCTTCCTTGGGAGGGATGGCGTCAGGATTGCGCGTCTCGGGGCCGGTGCCAAACCGAGCGTCAGCTGGCTTCGGCGGCCTCCGTGGCGGACTCGCGGGCGCTGGCTGCTGCGGCCAGGTCGAGCAGGATCTCGGCAACGCGATCCGGCGCCTCGAGCTGGGGGAGATGGCCAACGTCCTCGAAGACGGTGGCACGGGCGCCCTCGATCGAGCTGGCCAGGGCCTCCGCGCCGTCCGCCCGGACCAGCCGGTCCCGGCGCCCCCACACGACGTGGGTGGGTACGCGAATCTGCGCGGGGTCCCATGGATCGAGGATGTCGGGGTACATGTCGAGGGCGATTCGTCCCCGAGCCAGCATCACGTGGCCGTCCGTCTGGTGCTGGAGGTACAGCCGCGCCGACCGGCGGTCGAGGGTCTGCTTCGAGGCGTGCGCAACGCGGAGATAGGCGACGGCGAGGACCCTGGCGGCGAGCCGCGGCGGGAGTCCCCGTCGCTGGAGTCGCTCGGCCTGGACGATCCGAGTCGGCAGTCCCCGCGCCACGGCCCGCAACCACCGGGCCAGTGCCGGCCCGGCGGGCGCCAAGGGCACCACCCCGGCCAACGGAAGCTCGGCATTCATGGCGGCGCGGAGCGCGAAGCAACCTCCCAGCGAGTTGCCGGTGAGGATCACGGGCGCGCCGGCCTCCTCCGCGTAGCGACTGACCGCGGCGGCGACGAAGTCGTCGAACACGTCCAGCATGGGTCGGTCGAACGTCGGCATGGCCGCCAGCCCGAAACCCGGCAGGTCGATGGCCGTGGCCGCTGCCCCCGCGTCCTCCAGGCGCTTGAGCAACGGTCGGTAGCAGTCGGCGCTGTCGGTGAAGCCATGCAGCAGCAGATGCACGGGCCCATCGCCCGGAACGCGGAGTTCGCGCGTGAACGTGTCGGCGATCCGGACGGTCGATGCCGTCAGCATCCATCCCCCTCCGGCTGGTGCGTGGTCACGCGATGACCCGGATGTCCGGGAGGTGTTCGACTCCGGCGGCAGTGCGCTCCTCGGCGTCGTCCTCGCGATCGGCGGCACGGTAGTTGGCGTGTGGACTGTTCGGTCGTGGGCCGTTCTCGAGAGGGCTGGCAAGATCGGGCATCAGCCGCTCCGTCGACCAACGCCCAGTCCGAGCCGTCCGACCGCGCGGGTCCCGGCCAGGTAGGCGTTGGGCGCCAGGCGCTTGAACCGCCAGGCTGCCTTGGCTTCCAGCTGGGGCATCACGTAGAGGCGGCCGGCGTCGAGGCCGTCGAGCGCGATCCGGGCCACGCGGTCGGCCGAACGCCCGGTCAGCTCCAGGAGCCGCTGGGCGATCTGCCGGGTCTCGCTGTCGATCTGCCCGTCCAGCACGATGTTGGTCTTGACGAACGTGGGGCAGAGGACGCTCACGTTGATCCCGGTCCCGGTGACCTCCGCGGCCAGCGTCTCCGAGAGCGAGACGACGCCGGATTTCGTGACGTTGTAGGCGGCCATGCCCGCCGCGGACCCGAAGCTGGCCGCGGAAGCGACGTTGAGGACACCGCCACGTCCGACCTCTCGCAGCATCGGCGTGAACACGTGGCAGCCGTGGATGACCCCCCAGAGGTTCACGTCCACGACCCGGTGCCAGTCGGCGATCGAGGTCTCGCCGATTGGCGCGCCGCCGGCACCGATCCCGGCGTTGTTGACGATGATCTCGACGTGCCCGAAGTGCTCGATGGTCGTGGCAGCGAGCGTCTCGACCTCCTCGAGCCTCGTGACGTCGCAGGTCAGGGCGAGCGCCTCGGTGTCATCGCCAATCATGGCAGCGGTCTCGGCGGCACGGTCGCCGTCGATGTCGGCGCAGACGACGCTGGAGCGGCGACGGGCCAGCTCGAGGGCCATTGCCCGACCGATGCCGGAGCCGGCGCCGGTCACGACGGCGATGCTGTTGTGGGTCACGGCACTCACGTTCGCTCCGGGGTCAGGACGGGCACCAGGATCTCGGCGAGGAACTCGCGCAGGTCGCCGTCGGGTGGGGTCACCAGGGCGCTGAGGCCCATGCGGACGATCCAGTCGGTGACGATGGTGGGATCTCGTCTGGCGATGGCGCCCAAGTCCATGCCCATCTCGAGCACCGGGGCCAGCGTGGACCGGAAGCGCTCGATGACGTCGGGAACGCCGCGAGCGAGAAACCCGGCGATCATCTCCGGATCGTCCTCGATCAGCTTGCTGATGACGGGGTTCTCGTCGCAGTACTCGATCGATGTGGCCAACAGCTCGACCACGAGCTCGGGACCGAGCCGGCTGGACTGCGCGACCTCGATGGCGCGCTGGATCAGGTGGTGGACCTCGCGGGCCGCGACCAGACGAAAGACGCTGTCCTTCGGGCCCAGTCGTCGGTAGATCGTGGTCCGGTCGACACCGGCCTCTCGCGCCACGTCCCGGAGCGACGTGCCCGACCAGCCGCGCCGTCGCACGACCGCGGCAGCAGCGTCGAGGTAGGGGTCGAGCTCGGGATCGGGTCGGCCCGGCAGCCCCTTGTCGGGAACCTCGGTCAGCAGGGCCTGCATGACGGACATGGCGCGACCCTAGCATGACTGCAACGTTGCAACGAATCTGTTGTAATGTGGCGCACGCTGCCACATGGGACGCGCCACCCGCCGTGGCAGGATGGGCACAGGAGAACCCCATGAGCCCCTCCGACGTGCGCGACGTCGACGTGCTGATCGTCGGCGCCGGATTGTCGGGTGTCGGCGCGGCCGCACAGCTTTCGTGGCGATGCCCGAGCCTCAGCTACGCGGTGGTCGAGCGGCGGCAGGCGATCGGCGGCACCTGGGACCTGTTCCGCTATCCCGGAATCCGCTGCGACTCGGACATGGCGACCCTCGGCTACTCGTTCCGCCCGTGGCCCGATGACGACGTGATCATCGAGGGCGACGCCGTCCGCCGCTACATCACCGACACCGCTGATGCGTACGGCGTCACCGAGCACATCCACTTCGGCCACCGCGTCGAGCGGGCATCCTGGTCGACGCCGGACGCACGCTGGACCGTCACCGCCGTTGTCGAGGAGACCGGCGAGGAGGTCGTCTTCACGGCTGGCTTCGTCATCGGTTGCACGGGCTACTTCAGCCATGACGAACCGCACGTCGCGGACCTCCCCGGGCTCGACTCGTTCGCCGGCGACGTCATCCATCCCCAGTTCTGGGACACGGACTACGACCACGCCGACAAGCGGGTCGTGGTCATCGGGAGCGGCGCCACGGCCGTCAGCCTGGTGCCTGCCCTCGCCGAGACGGCAGCGCACGTGACGATGCTCCAACGCTCGCCGAGCTACTACCTCACGCTCCCGTCGACGGACACCACGGTCACGGCCATCAGGCGCCTGCTGCCCGAGGACCTCGCCATCCGGCTGATCCGTGGCCGGAACACGGCCATCCAGCTGGGGCTGTACCGGTTCTCCCAGCGATTCCCGAACGTCACCCGCAAGGCCCTCCTGGCAGGCGTGCGGGCGCAGATCGGCGACGACCTCGACATGCGCCACTTCACGCCGCGCTACGACCCGTGGGACGAACGCCTCTGTGCCGTTCCCGACGGCGACTTCTTCCGAGCACTCCGATCCGGCCGAGCATCGATCGTGACCGACACCATCGCGACCTTCACGGCGACGGGAGTCCGGCTCACGTCCGGCGAGGAGCTCGACGCGGACCTCGTCGTCCCCGCCACGGGATTGCAGCTCGAGCTGATGGGGCAGGTGGTGGCCGACGTGGATGGCGTCGAGATCGATCCCACCACCCAGCCCACGTACAAGGGGGTCATGCTCAACGGTGTCCCGAACTTCGCCTTCGTCTTCGGCTACGTCAACGTGTCGTGGACGCGCAAGGCGGACCTCGCAGCCGAGTACGTCTGCCGGCTGCTCAACGAGATGCAGCGGACCGGCCACAGGCAGGTCACGCCCGTCGGTGGTGAAGCCGCGATCACCGACGAGCCGTTCATCGAGATGACCTCCGGCTACGTCGTCCGCAATCACCACCTCATGCCGAAGCAGGGAGCGCGGCGCCCCTGGCGGAACTCCCAGAATGTCTTCACCGACATGGTGACGTTGCGGCATGGCCCGATCCGCGACCGACACCTCCGTTTCGGCGACCCGACGGTCGCGAACCGATCGTCGTCGATCGGCGACCGCATCGCCAGGCGCGCACGCGCGATCGTGTCGGCCAGTTGACGCCCGAGGGAGCACACGGAGGTGACGTGAGCAGCTCGCTGGCTGACGCGCTCGGCGGCACGGTTCCCGATGGTGTCAAGGCACTGGACGAGGCCGATCAGGATCGCCTCCGTGCCCTGCTCGTTCGGGCCGGGGACTCGCAGCGAGCGGCCCTCGATGCCGCCATCGAGGGCGGCCTCAACCACATCCCGCGAGCGCTCCGCGCGGTGGTGCGACGGGCGCTGTTCCGATGATGGACCTTCCGATCGAGGAGATCCCGCGCCACGCCGCGCTGGCCAAGCTCGGGCGTGTCCTGGAGATCGACGAGGCCGAGCTCGCGTTCCTCGGCGACGTGCCGGTCGCCGATCTTCGCCAGCTGCGAGACCTCGCCAGCGATCGCCTGCACGAGGCCGATGAGGCACGACTGTCGCGCGTTGCTGCCGCGAGCAGGCTGATCCCCATGGGCCTGGCTGCCGCGATCGGCCAGAACTGGTTCGGCGCGACCCTGTGCGCGCGGCTTGTCTCCCTGATCGAGCCGGAGCGCGGTGGCCAGTTCGCCAGGCACCTCGACCTGGACTTCATGGCCGACATCACGGAGCGGACCGATCCGCGTCTGGTCGGCGACCTCGTCCACCACCTGCCGCTGGCCTCGATGCAGGGCATCGCGACCACGCTTCACGAACGCGACGACCACCTGACGCTGTCGCACTTCGTGGGCCACATACCCGCCGAGATCGTGGTGCGGATCCTCGAGGCGGTCACCGACGACGCAGCCGTCGTCCGGATCGCCGTCTTCGTCGAGGGCCTGTCGCAACTGGACCCGATCGTGGCGCTGTTGCCCGACGAGCGGCTGCTCGCACTCGTCCGTGCGGTCGAGGCCGCCGACCTCTGGGTCGAGGGCCTGCACCTGTTCGGCCACCTCGGCCCCGAGCAGGTCGAACGGGTGGCCATGACCCTCGTGGAGAAGGACGAGGCGATCCTGCCCGCGGCGCTGGCGGCCTTCGAGCGCCATGACCTGTGGGAACAGGGCCTTGTGATCCTCGAGACCGTCAGCGGCGAGCAGATGGCACGGGTTGCAACCGTGCTCATCGACCTGGACGACGAGCTGGTGCTCGCGGCCATCCGCGCATTCGACGAGCACGACCTGTGGCACCAGGGACTCGACATCCTCGCGAACCTCGAGGGCGAGCAGATCGCTCGACTCGCCACCTTGCTGGCACGGCTCGACGATCGCGTCCTCGCAGCCGCGATCCGTGGCTTCCACCAGCACGACCTGTGGGCACTCGGCCTCGACGTCCTGTCGAGCCTTGACGGCGAGCAGATCCGGCAGGTCGCGTCCGTCCTCGTGTCCCTGGACGAGGAGGTCATCGACGGCGCCGTCGAGGCGGCCGTCTCCTCCGAGATCTGGGAACCGCTCGTGCACGCGGGCGTCGCGGCCGAGCACCTCCCGCCCGACGTCCGCGCGCGCCTGGCCGCCATCATCGAGCGACATGGCGCCGAGCTCGCTGCT
>JAWWBG010000046.1:0-14528 GCA_033721095.1 Nitriliruptorales bacterium | reverse complement strand
GGAGTGGTCGGGTCGAGAGCCTGGCTCAGACGAACTCGGACAGGTCGTTGAGCAGCTGGGGCTTGCCGCGCGCGCCGACGAGCTTCTTGGCGACCTGCCCCTGGTCGATGACCATGAGGGTCGGGATGCTCATGATCCCGTAGGCACGGGCCGTGTGCGGGTTCTCGTCCACGTTGAGCTTGACGACCTTCATCTTGTCGCCGTTCTCGTCGGCGATCTCGTCCACGATCGGGGACACCGCACGGCACGGACCGCACCACTCGGCCCAGAAGTCGATCAGGACCGGCTTCTCGGCCTCGAGGACCTCAGCCTGCCATTCGGCGTCGGTGACGGCGGTTGCACCCATGTGGGTCTCCTTGTGCGCTGTGCGGTTGGGAAGTCTGGCGTGTCGTGGTTGGAACGAACGGGGCTCGGAGCGCTATTCCCGGCGTGCGCTGAAGGCTATTCGTCGTGTTCGGCGAGAAACCGTTCGGCGTCCATGGCGGCCCGGCAGCCCGTCCCGGCGGCCGTCACGGCCTGTCGATAGATCTGGTCGGTCACGTCGCCGGCCGCGAAGATCCCGGGCACGTTCGTGTGGGTCGTCGGCTCCTTGACGAGCAGGTAGCCCTCCTCGTCAACGTCGAGGGCGTCGGCGACGAGGCCGGTGTTGGGGATGTGGCCGATGGCCAGGAACACGCCGTCGGCGGGGACCTCGGTCTGCTCACCGCTGTCGACGTCCTCGAGCCGGACCGCGCTCACGACGCCGTCGGCGCCGATGATCTCGACCACGTTCGCGTTCCAGATGAACTCGACCTTGTCGTTCTTGAACGCGCGTTCCTGCATGATCTTGGAGGCCCGCAGCTCGTTGCGACGATGGACGACGGTGACCTTCGACGCGAAACGGGTCAGGAAGGTGGCCTCCTCCATCGCCGAGTCGCCGCCACCCACCACGATCACGTGGCGGTCGCGGAAGAAGAACCCGTCGCAGGTGGCGCACGCGGAGACGCCGCTCCCCCACAGCGCTTCCTCGCCCGGGACGTCCAGGCGTCGAGGCTTGGCGCCGGTCGCGAGGATCAGCGTCTTGGCCCAGTAGGTGTCGCCGCCGACGGTCTCGAGCCGGAAGGGTCGCGACGAGGTGTCGATCGACACGACGTCGTCGGTCACGTACTGGGTGCCGAAGCGTTCGGCCTGCGCACGCATGTCCGTGATCAGCTGGGGCCCGTCGATCCCGGTCGGAAAGCCCGGAAAGTTCTCGACCTCGGTCGTGAGGGTCAATTGGCCCCCCGTGGGGCCGCCCGACTCGATGCCCTCGATCACCAGGGGCTCGAGGTTGGCGCGAGCGGCGTACACGGCAGCAGTGAGCCCGGCGGGGCCGGAGCCGATGATGATGACGTCGCGGGTCGTGTCCGTCATGGGCCTTCTCGTGGTTGTGCCGGCAGCGAGCCGGCGGAAAGTCTGCGCGTGCCCTGCGGAACGTAGGGCAGGTGGCGCTCATTCCCGACCCCGGGCGGAGCCATACGCTGACCGGCATGACCGCCGCCGAATCCGCCGATCGCGAACTCGAGACGACCTGTCAGCGCCATCCACGGACGGCCACGCGTTTGCACTGTTCGGAGTGCGGCACGCCGATCTGCCCCCGCTGTTCGGTCGAAACCGTGGTCGGCCAGAAGTGCCCGTCGTGCGCGCGGCCGGCGAAGGCCGCTCGCCGACAGGGCAAGCCCGACCAGTACGTCAAGGCCGTGGCCTTCGGGACGGGGGCAGCCGTTGGTCTCGGCCTGCTGCTGTACGCCTTCTTCACGGGCGTCGGCTACCTGGTCCTCATCACGTCGGGTGCCGCCGGCTACGGGGTTGGCAGGGCCGTGCACGCGGGGGCGGGAGGCAACCGGTCCGCTCCGTTCCGGCGGATCGCCATGGTGCTGTCCGTGCTGATGGTCGCCGGCGTCTGGCTGCTGGGCTTCGGGACGCTGGCGCCGGCATCGCTGGGAGCGTTGTCGTACCTGGCCGCGCCCTACGGCGCGTTCCTCGTGCATCGCTGAGGCCATCCACCGGCGCACAACTGGCGCAGGTGGTTCCCGGGGGCTGAGGCCTCAACGGGTCTCGTGGAACAGGAGCGCGCCACAGTCGCTCTGCGCCAGGACCCAGAGCTCGAGGTCGCCGTCGGGCCGCTCGATCACCGTCACGATGGCGGGCTCGTCCTTGTAGGTCGCCAGCTCTCGGTGCAATTCGACGCCGTCCTCGGACTCGAACAGCTTGGCGGTGCACGATTCTGCGAACGCGAACTGGTCTGCCTCTCCGACCGACGTCACGGCGGACCCGTCGGCGGGTTCCTCGGGGGGTGGGGCTCCGGCATCGTCGGACGACCAACGGTCGGCCTGGCCGGCGTACTGCCCCAGCAGCGCGAGGGCGCTGGCCTCGTCGTACACGCCACCCGTGGCCAGGTACGCCTCGGGCAGGGCCGCCTGCGGTGCCGACTCGAGGTCCGAGTCGGTCGCGACGGTTCCGGCATCTGCCTGGACGTCGTCGAACCCCTCGCTGACCTGCCCGATCTGGGAGAGGCCGATGCCGGCGCCGGCGATGACGACGAGTACGGCGGCTCCGGCTGCGAGCCGCGGAGTCAGCGGGGCCTCCCGCAGTCGTGCCAGGGTGTTGCGCAGCCAGCCGGACGACTCGCTCGGATCGGGACCCAGCTGTTCGCGGATGACCGGCTCGAGTGCCGCCAGCAGCCGTTCGTGGGAGCCGGCGGGTGGTGGCGGCGGCTGGTGGGCAGCCAGGAGCCCGTCGAGCCCGGTCAGCCGCTCGAGGTCTGCCGCCACCTCGGGATCCGACGCGAGCAACGCCTCGGCCTCGGCCCGCGCGGCGTCGTCGAGCTCCCCGGCCACCCATGCGGCCAGGGTTTCGAGTCGCTCGCGTCGGTCGTTCACGGATGTGTCGTCATGCTCGTCCATCAGGTGGGACGTCGTGTCGGGCCGAGATGTTCCCGACCGATCTCGTCGGCGAGCAGGTCGGCAAGATGAGCCCGTGCGCGGAACAGCCTGCTCTTGACCGTGCCCACCGGCATGGACAGGGCGTCGGCGGCCTCGCGGTACTCGAAGCCCTCGATCGCGCACAGGACCACGATCGACCGCGAGACGTCGTCGAGCGACGCCAGGGCGCGCGCAACGGCGTCCACAGCGGCCGAGCTCCCCGAATCATCCGGCGCCTCGTCGAGTCCCGCTGCTGCGGCGACCATCGCGATGTCCTCGACCGGTGTCTGGGGCCGTCGGGCTCGCTTGCGCAGCAGGTCCTGACAGGCGCTGGTCGCCACCCGGTGGATCCAGGTCGACAGCTTGCTGTCTCCGCGAAAGGTTGCGCCGCTGCGGGCAATCCGGATGAAGGTGTCCTGCGTTGCCTCCTCGGCGTCGGCATCCGAGCCGACGATCCGTCGACAGATCGCCCAGACGCGACGCTCGTACCGATCGACGAGCTCCCGAAAGGCCTGCTCCCGCCGGTCGCGCGCTGCCTCCGTGTTGGCCCACAGTGCGAGCAGCTGCTCATCGGTCAGGCCCTCCACGGCAACTCCCGCGAAGCTCGTCGTCGCCGCAGGCCCCTCATCCGGCGACGAAGCGGATCTCGGACAGCCCGGCCCGGTAGGTGGTCTCGCTGGCGGTTGACTCGGGCACCAACAACGTGAGCCAGACCAGCACGAACCTCGTCGATTGCCGGACAGGCACGCCGATCTGCGGCTCGTCGCCCGTGAAGCTGGCAACGAAGTCCCAGCCGATGAGCCCGACGGCGTCGTCGGGACGCTCGTCGGCGACCCGGATCTCTCCCTCGAGGCCCAGGGTCTCGATGTCCAGGACGACAGCCTCGATGTCACGGGGTTCGGCGAACTCGAACCAGACGCCGACGCCGGCCTTGAGGTTGCCGAACCGTGGCGAGGTCCGGTAGCTCTCCGTCGACCAGACCGTGGCCAGGTTCCCGTCGGTGAGGAACGGCACCGCCCCCTCCGATTCGCGCCCGTCTCCGTTGGGAGGGTCGTACGAGGCGCTGCGGATCGGCGTCACCAACTCGGCATCCTCCAACCCACTCAGTTCGATCCGGTCGTCTCGCAGCGCTCCCGTCGACAGGATGCCGATGAGGACCAGCGCCGCCATTCCGACGCCCAGCGCGGCGAGTCGCCGCCGCCCGGTCATCGGTCGCTGGTTGCGCACGGCTGCGATGTCGGCGACGGCGGCCTTCGACCGGACGATGTCGGCCTGGCTCAGCGTGGCGGTGACGTCGGCGGGGCGGTGGTCGACCAGCGGCCGGAGCGCGGCCGCGAGCTCGTCCCCGTTGGCGTAGCGAACCCGCGGGTCGCGGCGGGTGGCTCGGACGATGATCTCGTCGAGGGCGCGGGGCACGTCGGCGCGGACCTGGCGGGGCGGTGGCACCTCGCGGGTCAACCGCGCTGCGGCGGTGGCCGTGGGCGTGTCCCCGCTGAAGGCAGCTTGGCCCGTCAGGCACTCGAACAGCACGACGCCGAGGGCGTACACGTCCGCCCGTGCGTCGACCTGGACGTCCTCCAGCATCTGTTCGGGTGCGACGTAGGCGGCAGTCCCGACCACGCTGCCGGTGTCGGTCAGCGAGGCCTGCTCCCCGACCAGCGCCTTCGCGATGCCGAAGTCGGTGACCTTGGCGGACCCATCGGAGGCGATCAGGATGTTCGCCGGCTTGACGTCACGATGGATGAGCCCCTGTCGGTGGGCCTCACCGAGAGCGCTCGCCACCTGTTCGCCCAGCGCCGCCACGACGGTCGGGTCCATTGGGCCGGTTGCGGTCAGGACGTCCTTGAGGCTGGGTCCGTCGATGTACTCCATGACCAGGTAGGCGACGTCGCCTTCGCGCTCGAAGTCGAAGATGCCGACCACGTTGGGATGCTGGAGGTTCGAGCCGTTGGTCGATTCGCGCTCGAAGCGCTGGACGGTCACCGGATCCGACGCCAGGTGGGGATGGAGGAGCTTGATCGCGACGCTGCGCTCGAGCCGGACGTCGAAGGCGCGCCAGACCGTGGCAACCCCACCCGAGGCGATGGGCTCCTCGAGCTCGTAGCGACCGTCGTGGAGCACGCGCGCCCCGGGGGGCGTTGGTGTCGTGTCGCTCATGGGCAGTCCTGGGCGGCCATGGCTGTCAATGCTTGTCGGCATCGGCCCGCCGCGGCAAGTCTTGCACGACCTGCAGGCGGGCTTCCCGGGGACCTCGGCGCACGACCCCGAACACGACGAGCAGCAGGACCAGCCCCCCCAACAGGATCACGGCAGGCCGCGAGATCGCCGTCGACCGGACCGAGATCGTCGCCTCGTGCAGCACCCGTGTCCCGCTCGGATCGGTGACGGTGACCACGAGCGGAAAGGTGCCGCGGGTACGGGCGATCGTGGCGAAGGAGACCGTCTGCGGCGCCCCGGGCACGAGCCGGATCGGGTCGGACTCGGCACCCGCCGGCCACCCCAGCCGTCCGCTCGCGTCCACGAGGACGCGGACGTCCAACGGCGCTCCGTCCGGCCGCCGCAAGGTGATCGGGATCGTTCCCTCCTCGGCAGTCAGCGTGATCCCGGCCGTGTTGGCCACCTCGATCGTCCCCAGCGCGGCCTCGGCGGCGGTCCGGACAGCGGCCACGCCGCGTCGGCGTGCAGCCACGTCCTCTCGCAGCCAGACCGACGATGCCCGCGCCAGGTCGTCGCTGAGGACGCGTGGGTCGACGACGTTGGCCTCGTCGCGCACCAGCGTCCGCGACAACCCGTCGACGAGCTCGAAGGCGTCCTCGAGGCTCTCCCGCAGGTCGTCGGGCAGGCCGGGAGGTCCGACCACGTCCCGCAGCTGGACGGGGTCGACGTCCGCACCGTTGCGGACCGCGTCCGGTTCGGTCAACTGCATCCATGGCGCCGAGGCGAGGCCAGCGAGCAGGCGGGTTGCCGAATCGGCTGGCAGGTCCGCGTCGCGGGGCAGCAGGACCACGAACGGGCGCTCCTGGAGCCCGGGAGCCTGGAAGTGGACCATTGCGGTTTCGGCGATCACGCGTTGGGAGACGACGACCGGACCGGCACCCGCGTCCGGCCGATCGAGCAGCCGCTCCACGTAGGGGTCCGCCACCAGCAACGTGACACGGCGGCCGGAACCAGCCGTCGCCCGCCGCACGGGACTCGCCAGGTTCGCGTCGAGGGACAGGTCCGGGCCGACCACGGCATCCCAGCTCACCACGACCGTGGGCGTCGGCAGCAACGACAGGGCGTCGTTTCCGAAGCCGTCGGTCATCAACAGCACGCCGGCGTCTGGCTGGCGTCCAAGCAGGTCTTCGATCCGGTCGCCCGCGCTCGCGGCGGCCTCGGACGCGAGGTCGGCAACGACGCCGGGCGCCGACGCCAGCAGGCCCATGTCGACGTCTGCGTAGGGCATCGCGATCGGCGCCACGGGCCGTCCGGTCGCGGCGTTGCGTATCCGCTGCAGCATGCCGTTGGCGAGCGTCGCCGCGGGCGACTCGGGCAGGAGCCGGGGATTCTCGGCGCCATCGAGCTGGACGAACCCATCCGCTCGATCGAGCAGGTCCTCGAGAAGATGGGCACTGGGCGCCAGTGCGATCGGCGCCTCGGGCACGCGCTCAAGCGCGAGCAGGAGGCGGTCCAGGCGGCCACCCGGCCGGATGGCTCCATCGACGTCGGGCGGGAACTGGTCGGCCAGCACGCGCCACGGACGATCGTCGATGGGCACGGCGACGAGCGTGTCGAGCCGGGCCGCCGGGGCGTTGTCGAGGTGCACGACAGCCGTGACGACGCGGTCGAGCACCTGGGTACCGCGCACGAGCGAGATGGCGATCGGATGGACACCCGAGCCCCCGATCCAACCGGCAGCCGGTCCGGCCAGCGAGAAGGAAACGCCGGCGATGTCTCCGGGTGGCAGGTCGGCGCCGCCGCGCACGAGCTCATCGGTGACGAGCACGGCACCCCCGCCGTGGATGTCCCGATCGAGCGCGGCCCGGAGCAGGCCTCGGGACGTCGCACGCGCGTGCACCTCGACGACGACGCGGAGATCGCCGATGGCGAGCTCACCCACGTTGTCGACTGCGACGCGGAGTCTCGCATCGGCGGTCGCGGCCGCCGAGCCCGCGCCGACGATGCCGTCCAGCTGAGTGACCACCAGCCGGATCGCGGCCACGGGCTCCTGAGGGAGCGCTGGCGCAACCGTTGCCAACACCAGGGCGGCACCGAGGAGGGCACCGAGCACCGCACGTCCCCGAATCGCGGCGATGGTCTGCATCGAGGCTGCGTTCACCGATGGATCTCGACCCGTCTGGTGACGCCCGGCGCGTCGCGGCGACGCAGGCCGTGGTCCCGTCCGGGTCGACGGGCATGGAGCGATCGAGCCTACGCCGGCCCCCACGAGCCGAGCGCTCGTCACGGGCAACTAGATTTGGCCCGTCCCCCTTCTTCTCGGCCAGATCGCCATGTCCGAACTCGACGACGAGCACGCAGCCCAGCTGGGTCGCATGCTCGACGTGTTCCCCGAGGCACGGGAGCTGGGTGGACGGTTCGCGGCCGCCGGTCACGAGCTGTACCTCGTTGGCGGCGCGGTGCGCGACACCCTGCTGGCAGCCGGCGATGCGTCGGTGGTGGACCAGCTGGACCTCGACTTCGCGACCAGTGCGCGACCCGACGAGACCGAACGAATCGTGCGGCCGTGGGCCAGTGCGGTGTGGCTGACGGGTTCGGAGTTCGGCACCGTCTCGTGTGAGCATGCTGCGGCGGACGGGCGCAAGCGCATCGTGGAGATCACGACGTTCCGCAGCGACGCGTACACCCCCGGCTCCCGCCACCCGCAGGTGGAGTTCGGCGAGACGATCGAGGGCGACCTCGCCCGCCGCGACTTCACCATGAATGCCATGGCCGTGCGGGTGCCGGAGTTCCGGTTCGTGGATCTGTTCGGCGGGCTGTCGGACCTGAACGCGAGGCGGCTGCGCACGCCGATCGACCCTCACACGTCGTTTTCGGACGATCCGCTGCGCATGCTGCGGCTGGCCCGCTTCGCCGCCCGATTCGACGCGACCGTGGACGACGACACGTACACGGCCGCGCAGTTGCTGGCGCCAAGGTTGGACGACATCTCGGCTGAGCGCATCCGTGACGAGCTGGTCAAGCTGATCTGCTCACCGCATCCGGACGTCGGGATCAACCTCGTGCTCGCACTGGGCCTGGACCCCTGGGTCATCCCCGAGTTGCGGCCCCTGCGCGAGTGCGCGGACCCGATGCATCGCCACAAGGACGTGTACCGCCACACGCTGGCGGTGATCCGCAACACGATGGAGCTCGAGGGCGACCAGCCCGACTTCACGCTGAGGATGGCGGCGCTGCTGCATGACATCGCCAAGCCCCAGACCCGCCGGATCCACGACGACGGGACCGTGTCGTTCCTCCACCACGACATGGAGGGTGCCCGCGTCGCGCAGCGGCGCATGGAGGAGCTCCGCTTTGACAGGAAGACCACCAACGACGTTGCCGACCTCGTACGCATGCACCTGCGGTTCCACACCTACCGGCAGGGCTGGACCGACTCGGCCGTTCGCCGGTACGTCCGCGATGCCGGGCCGCTGCTTGAGCGGCTGAATGCCCTCACGCGCGCCGACGTGACGACGGGAAACCAGCGTCGGGCCAACGCGATCCAGCGGCGGATGGACGAGCTCGAGGAGCGCATCGACATTCTCCGCGAGCAGGAGGAGCTCGACCGGCTCCGGCCGCCGATCGATGGCAACCAGATCATGGCGCACCTGGGCATCCCGCCGGGCAAGGACGTCGGACGCGCCTGGAACCACCTCCTGGAGCTTCGCATCGAGCGAGGATCGATGACCGAGGAGGAGGCGCTGCAAGAACTCGACGAGTGGTGGGCCGGACAGGAGTGACACAGTCCTCATGGCGTGACCACGCTGACCAGCCCGTCGAGCGGTCCGCTCCTCCCGGCACGACCGAGCCGCCGTTCTACGAGGCCATCGGGGACTTCCAGGGCGAGCTCTACGACCGCAACGTCTTCGCGTCCGGAACGGTTGCCGAGGTGGACGTGCTCGTCGACTCGCTCGCGTTGGCCGCCGGCAGCCGCGTCCTCGACCTCGGCTGCGGTACGGGCCGACACCTGCGCGAGCTGGCCAAGCGCGGCATCGGCGGGCTGGGGCTCGACGCCTCGCCCCGCCTCGTGGCGGCCGCACGCCGCGCCGAGTCCCCCGGGGTCTTCTTCGAGGTGGCCGACGTTCGCGAGCCACTCGACGTCGAGGGCTTCGATGCGGCCGTGTGCCTCTGCCACGGGGGGCTGGGAACGGGCGCCGCCAGCGACCCGGCCGTGGTGGCCAACCTCGCGCGCGCCGTTCGACCCGGAGGACGCGCGGCCTTCACGGTCTTCCACGCGTTGTTCGCAGCCCGTCACCTGGCGCCGGGCGACGCGTTCGACACCATGTCCTTGACACACCACCAGCCCGCCGAGGTGCGAGGACCGGACGACGAGCGCCGACGGTTCGAGCTCTGGACGTCGGCGTACACGGTGCCCGGCGCGATCCGGCTCGCGAACGACGCTGGCCTCGACGTGGTCTCGGTCGTCGGCGTCGAACCGGGTCGTTATCGGCCGGTCGACCGCGACGCACCCGTGCGCCTGGACGATCCGGAACTGCTCGTGTTGGCCGAGCGGCCCGGCGGACGCGTCAGCTCGTGAGCCAGTCGGGCTTGCCGCCCTTGGTCTGCCAGAAGATCTCGGCGATGCCGTCGATCGCGTCCAGCAGGTCCTCGCCGACCTGGACGTCCATGGACTTCTTGGCGTCGCCGGCGAGCTTGGTGGCCTGCCAGAACAGGTCGTGGAGCTCGGGGTGCTCCTCGAGGTGCGGCGGCTTGAAGTAGTCGGTCCACAGGACCCAGAGGTGGTGCTTGACGAGCTCGGCGCGCTCCTCCTTGATGGCGATGCAGCGCGCGCGGAACACCTCGTCGTCGGAGGCGTGGTACTTCTCGGAGCACGCCTTGACCGACTCGGCCTCGATGCGTGCCTGCTCGGGGTAGTAGACCCCGCAGAACAGGTCGCAGTGCGCGGAGGCGGCCTCGATCGGACGCAGCGGGTTCAGGAGGGAGAAGAGAGCCATCGTGGGTGTGCTCCAGTTGGTTGCCGGCATGCGAAGGACTGTAGTGAATGGCTGATCGAGGTCGCGAGGGCGCAGTGCATGTCTCCCGGTGGGCCGGTGCCCTCGTGTGGCTGTGGGCCATCGCCTGGGCGGCCAATCGCTCGCTGGTCCGGGTCGAGGGCGAGTCGATGCGCCCGACGCTTGCGCCCGGCCAGCTCGTCGCCACGCTGCCGGCGTGGCTCCCGGGGGCGCTGCGACCGGGGCGCATCGTGGTCGCACGGGATCCGCGCGACCCGGATCGTTCGGTGATCAAGCGGGTCGAGCGGGTGGAGGCCGGCAGCGTCTGGCTGGTGGGGGACAACCCGATTGCCTCGACCGATTCCCGGTTCTTCGGGGGTGTCCCGACGGCGGCGATTCGACGTGTCGTCGTGGTGCGGCTGCCGCCGCGTCAGCGTTCCCAGGGTGCTCGTCCGACTGGCGGCGGCTTGGGGTAGACATTGAGCACCGGCGTGAGTGACCCGAGGACCAGCAGGACGCCAACCACCAGGGCCACGGCGCCGTTGTCCTCGTGCACGGCCAGCCACTGGTGCACGGACTCGGGTTCGATGATGAGGACCGCGCCGGCGATGCCCAAGAGGAAGCCGAGGATCCGCAGTGCGGTCTGGTCGACGATGCCGACGATGCCGTACAGCAGGACGAGGCCGAGGACGCCCTCGATGATGGCCGACAGGCGTGTGCCGTGGAGGCCAGCGACCTGGACGTGCGGGTCGAACAGGTCGAAGTCGTCGAACCCTGCCCGGAGGATGAGCGCCAGCGCGTGGATCAGCAGCGCGACGACGACGGCGACCGTGACAAGCTGGAGCGGGTCGATGGTGTAACGGGGCTTGCGGTCGTTGTGCCGCACCTCGGATGCGCCGACGCGTGGCACCAGGCGGAACGCTGTTCGCTCGGGTTGGTCGTCGCCGCGACCCCGCGTGATGATTCGCGGCTTGCGTTCGCCCTCGGCCATGGTTGGTGTTGTCCCTCGTCGCTGTGGCGGGCCGATTGTGGCCGACCGTGGGCCGCACGTCTCACCCGCTGGGCTGCATCATGCCATCAGTGCAGGTGGCGTGCCTCTTCCCACGTCTCGACGTCGACGGCTGGCGGCAACCGCCGGAGCCAGTTTCGACCGACGATCGGCAGCAGTGCCAGCAGGGCTCCCAGTCCGAGCATGAGGTCGTCGCTGCGCGACACGTCGGTCAGCAGCAGCGCCACCGTGACGCCGGCCGCGACGACGAACAGGTTGACGATGACGTCGAACGCCGCGAACAGCCGTCCGCGCATCGCGTCGGGCAGTCCCGTCTGGACGAGCGTGTCGGTGGCGACCTTCGTGACACCGAACCCGAGCCCCATGAGGCCGGACAACGTCAGCAGTGACGCGGTCGTCAGGATCGGGCCGACGGCAATGATGACCAGGCCCGTCGCCAGTGTCCCCACCCGCACCATCGTCTCCTGCCGGACGTCGGTCAGCCGGTCGAGCAGCGATCCGGCGACCGCGCCGACGCCCACGCCGACGCCGAAGGATGCAAGGAAGAAGCCCACGTCCGTGGAGCCACCACCGAACTCGTTGCGGATCACGAGCAGGGCGGCGATCGAGGCCCCCACCGTGGAGAACCGGAGGGTGGCGAAGGTGACCATGGGCGCCCACGCCCGTCGGGCCCGGGTGATGTCCCGCGCGCCGGCCACGACGTCTCGGTAGGCGTCGGCGACGGTGGTTCCGGTGGCCACCTCGTCGGCGTCCGGGCCGAGCTCGCTGCTGACGAAACGGAGGGCGGCCAGTGCGGACACGACCAGGAACACCTCCGAGATCGCCACCACGATCTCGGGTCCGCCGTTCGTGTCGCCAATCAGCCCGGCCAACAGTCCGCCCACGGTGGCGCCGCTGAGGACGACCAGCGAGCCGCCCGTGGAGCTGATGGCGTTGGCCGGCAGGAGCACCTCGGTGGGCACCAGCCGCGGCAGGATGGCGCCGAGCGTCGCGAGCTGGAACCGGTTGATGCCGAGGGCGACCAGGACTGCCACGTAGTAGATGGTTTCGCCCGTCGAGAGGCCCAAGAGGTGTGCCGACACCAGCGGGAGGGTTGCGGCGATGAGGACCACGCGGGTCAGTGCCGCCCCCGCGAGGATCCTCCGCCGGCGCCAGCGGTCGATGAACACGCCAGCCACGGGCCCGACGATCGTGAACGGCAGTGCCGTGATGGCAATGACCTCGGCGATGTCGGTCGCGCTCGTCTGTGCGAACGGATCCAGCGCGAACAGGAGCAGGCCGATCGAGCCCACCTGGAACAGCCCGTCGGCGAACTGGGAGGACCAACGCACGATCAGCAGGCGCCGAAATGCCGGGAGCTGCATCAGCTCGCGGATGGCCGCCAGCCGCGACGGCTCGGCGTCGCTGGTCGTCGGGTCGGGTGCCGCGTCCACGGGCCGAGTCAAGCAGGCGCCCTTCGACCGGAGGTTGTCCGTACGCTGGAGCGGTTGCCGCTTCCAGGAGGAGCAGTGCGGGTCGGACGCACGGACTACCGGATGCAGCGACGTGCGTTGCTGTCCCAGGTCCGTGACGGCCTCATCGGCGCCGGTGACGTGTGCGACGCGCATCCGGATCTCGTTCGGGCCGGCCGACATCTTGGCTCGACATCATCGGACCCGTGTCCGCTCTGCCGTGAGGACCAGCTCCGACGGGTCACCTACGTGTTCGACGAGGGGCGTCGCGCGAACCGCAGCGGCGGCGGGCGGGCCATTCCCGCCGAGTCGCTGGCCTCGGTCTTTGCCAAGTACGGCGACCTTCGCGCCTACACCGTGGAGGTCTGCCTTGCGTGCCGCTGGCACCACCTCCTCGAGTCCTTCGGTCTCGAGCATCGGCGACGCGCGAATGCCACGAGCTCGCGGGTCGCCAACGGCCGCAACGTCCTCCAGCTGGAGCCGTGACGATCGTCACCGGCTGACGGCGTCTCAATAGTCTCCGTGGCACGCGCCAACTGCGGGAGGTGGCCGTGCTGCTCACCCCGGAGCAGGAATCCTTTCGCGAGGTCGTCGCCGACTTCGCGGCCCGGGTGATCGCGCCCGCCGCCGACGAGTTCAACGCGAACGCCCGCTTCCCCCTCGAGATCGTGGCCCAGATGGCTGAGCTGGGACTGTTCGGGATCCCGTTCCCGTCCGAGTACGGCGGGATGGACGGTGACCTGCTGGCCACATGCATCGCGATCGAGGAGATCGGCCGGGTCGACCAGTCGCTGGGCCTGACGCTGGAGGCGGCCGTCGGCCTTGGCGCCACGCCCATCTTCGAGTTCGGCACCGAGGAGCAGAAGCAGCAGTGGCTGCCGCCGCTGGCGCGTGGGGAAGCGCTGGCCGCGTTTGGGTTGACCGAACCGGACGGTGGGACGGACAACCGCGGCGCAACGCGGACGAGGGCAGTCCTCGACGGCGACGAGTGGGTGATCAACGGCTCGAAGGCCTTCATCACGAACGTCGGCACGGAGATCACCTCGATCTGCACCGTCACCGCCTGGACGGGCGAGGACGAGATGTCGGCGATCGTCGTGCCGGTCGACACCCCCGGCTTCATCGTCGAGCCCGCGTACCGCAAGGTCGGCTGGCACGCATCGGACACGCACCCGATCACCCTCGACGACGTCCGCGTGCCGGCCGCGAACCTGCTCGGTGGGCGGGGTGCGGGGCTCGGCCAGTTCCTCCAGACGTTGACGGATGGCCGGATCGCGATCTCGGCGCTGGCCACCGGCCTGATCCAGGGCTGCATCGACGAATGCCTCGAGTACACCGAGGACCGGATCACGTTCGGGCGGCCGCTGCGAACGCGCCACCTCATCACGTTCCGGATCGCGGACATGGAGGTGGCCGCCCAGACCGGCCGCCAGATGTGGATGCACGCCATCGAGCGCAAGCAGGCTGGGCTGCCGTACCGACGGGAGGCGTCGATCGCGAAGCTGTACGCCTCCGAGCAGGCGGTCGCGGCTGCCGCCAGCGCAGCACAGATCTTCGGCGGCATGGGCTTCATGACCGAGACGCGCGTCGGCCGGTTCTACCAGGACGCGAAGGTGCTGGAGATCGGCGAGGGCACGTCAGAGGTGCAGCGGTTCATCATCGGGCGGGAACTCGGCCGCCGCCAATGACGGGCCGCCCGACGGGCATCAGCCGACTGCTGGTCGCCAATCGCGGCGAGATCGCCCGACGGATCATGCGCACCTGCCGCCGGCTGGGCATCGAGACGGTCGCCATCCACAGCGACGTCGACGCCGACGATCCACACGTCGGTGACGCCGACCAGGCGGTGTTCGTCGGCCCGGCGCCGGCGACGACGAGCTACCTCGACATCGATCGCGTGATCGCGGCAGCGGTCTCGTCTGACGCTGATGCCGTCCATCCGGGGTATGGCTTCCTGTCCGAGAACGCCGCCTTC